>JBMYQA010000098.1:0-19269 GCA_049600855.1 Flammeovirgaceae bacterium
TGAAATGATGAATTGCGGTGAAGTACAAGAGACACTTGCTGTAAACTAATAGACTTTTTACTTGACCCAAGTAGCTCATATACTTGGGTTCTTTTTATCTATTTACGAATGGGGCATCATCACCATCATCACTCACCCTTGCATCATCACCATCATGGGCATGGGGATAGCAGCAATATAAAGGTTGCCTTCTTTCTCAACTTATCTTTCACGATTGTTGAAGTTGTGGGAGGTATTTTTACAAATAGCCTCGCCATTCTTTCTGATGCACTTCATGATTTAGGCGATTCGTTAACGCTTGGTCTAGCATGGTATTTTCAAAACCTTTCCAAAAAGGGGCGCGATCAATCTTTTTCTTATGGTTACCGTAGGTTCTCACTCTTAGGAGCAATCATCAATTCTGTGGTGTTAATTGTAGGTTCGATTTTTATATTAGTAGAAGCCGTTCCGCGTGTGCTTCACCCTGAGGAAGTCAATGCTGAGGGAATGATTTGGCTGGCAATCTTAGGAATTATTGTCAATGGAGCTGCCGTTTTGCGCCTAAAAAAAGGCACTTCCATTAATGAACGTGTCGTTTCCCTCCACCTGCTTGAAGACGTATTAGGATGGGTAGCGGTATTAATCGCAAGCATCATCATGTTATTTTTTGATGTGCCCCTACTCGATCCGATTTTATCCATGTGCATTGCGGCTTACATTCTTTTTAATGCTTATCGCGGAATAAAAGAAAGTTTTAGCATCATTTTACAAGGTGTCCCTAAACATATCTCGGTTAAATCACTTGAACAACAACTGCTGCGTATTGAAGGTGTACAAGAAGTTCATGACCTACATATCTGGACGATGGATGGGGAATATAACATTGTTTCGGTCCACCTTGTTGTGTCAGATGATAGCACTAAGCAGCAAATTGCCGAAATTCGTAAAATTGCCCGTAACCTTCTGGAAAATGAACAGATAGAACACGTGACCATCGAAGTACATACCCGCTCTGAAGCGAGCCAATTAGCAAAATGCTAGCATCAACTGATGGATACGAGTGTTAGGCCAAATTAAAATTGACCTAACACTAGCATCTATTTTTTATTGCACTACCAAGATGGCTCCAAATTTTGCAGGAATACGTACGCTTACTTTAGCTGCTTTTTCCAAATATTCAGCTCCATTTAACACATCTTTAAACGCCAGAACATCAGGATTAGGTAAGTCAAGCTCCACCTCTTCCGCTGAATTGTTGAGCGCTACCCAAACCCGTTGCCCATTCAACTGACGCTCAAATAGGTAGATATCATTCATATCATCCTTAATCAAGGCTTCAAAACTCCCTTTCTGCAACGCAGGATAGGCATTTCTGATACTGATCAGTTTTTTATAATGATTGAACAGGTCTTGATTAATTTCCACTTTATCAGGCGAACGTGTGGAACCATCAGGATTATAGACTTCATCAACATAGTTAATGTCAGGCCAAAGCATGGGCTTTCTACAATCTGGATCATTAGCTCCCCACATGCCCACTTCGTCACCATAATAAATCATAGGCGCACCCACATAGGTCATTTGCATAATGACAAATAGCTTTTGAAGTTGTACTTCATCTGCATTGGGTTTTCGCACTTGATACTTCGGATTTCCTGCTGCTTGAGAAGTGACAAAATAATTTCCCCAATCTCGGAAGTTGGCAATGCCGCGATTGACAATGTGTGAACCAATTCGATTCGAATCATGACTTCCAAATAAGTTTTGAGAGACATAGGCTACGCCTTTCGGGTATAATTCGCGCAACTCTTGTAACTTTTGATCAAATTCGGATACTGAAATGCGCATTCCATCGGGATTGAAGAAAAACTCTGCACAAGTAAATGCAAAATTGTAATTCATTTCTCCATCAAACTCATCGCCCTGCATGTACGGCTTTACCTTATCGGGCGTATCCACAATTTCGGCAGTCATATACGCTGCTGGATTAATCGCTCGAACGTGCTTTCGCCAATCTTTCCAAAAGGGATGCCCTACACAAAAGGCCACATCTAAGCGCCAACCATCAATTCCTTTTTCAGCACCCAATCCTTTCGGGTTCATCCATCGCTCTGTAGCATTAAAAATATATGCTTTGGGGCCTTTCACGATTCCTAAACTATCTTCTTTCAACTCAGGCAATGACTTTACCCCAAACCACCCTTCATAATCAAACTCAGAAGCTGCTGTATTCGGATCATCAAATGATTTTACCGTAAACCAATCTTTGTAAGGGGAGTTTTCTTGATTTGCTTGCAAATCCTTAAATGCGAAACTATTGATTCCCATGTGATTAAAAACGCCATCAAAAATAATTCGCATGCCTCTTTGATGTGCTTGGTCAATCAACTCTAATGCTAACTCATCAGCTTTTGTCCATACCCAAGTCGAGGCATCCAATGGATTTTCACTTTCCATCAACGTTCGATCCCCTTCAGGGTCAGGCCCAAAATTAGGGTCAATGTGATGATAACTTGCCCCATCGTATTTGTGCAGTGAGGGAGCATCAAACACCGGATTCAAATAGATGGCTGTTATGCCCAACTCTTTGAGGTAGTCGAGTTTATCGATTACGCCCTGTAAATCTCCACCATACCTTCTGCGCAGCAAATGTTTCCAAAGCTCAGGTTCTCCGTTTGTTTTTTCATAGGCTTGCAGCTCATACCAGTCACTTCCCCACGGGTGTATGTTCCAAGCTTTTGGTGCTTCACTGGGATCAGCCCCTAAAATATCTTTTACCCTTGGATTATTGGTTGAATCTCCATCTCGAAAACGCTCAGGAAATACCTGATACCAAACGACAGATTTTGCCCAAGCAGGCACAAACTCTCCTGGATCACTTGGGTTTGTGTTTACTGCCTTCTTTTGCTCTTTAGCATCTTCACCAGCACAGGCAACAAGTAACAAAAACAAGGCACTGCACAAGCTGATCGTGAGTTTTTTCATATGTTGTCAAATTTGAAATAGTAAGATTAAGCAAAGGAATAAACCTGATGTTACTTTACTTAAGCAGCAATTAGGAAAGCTGAATATAAGTGAAAAAGTGAAGTAATGGTAACAAACGTTTATTTTGCATTGAGAGGGGCACTTAGCTGAAATAAAATACCGAGTAAAACCTATGCTTTACTCGGCATTTTAATATTGGTCTAACACTAGTGCTAGGTCACTTAAATTAACACTTCATCTTTTTGTTGTCTGTACGGTACTTTGTCATACAGAATCTCTTTTTCACCATAAAGCCGTTCCGAAGTGACCCCTCGCTTCATGCAATCTTCTACGAGTCGGTTTGATTGGATGATCGGATTTGACTCATCTGTGTACTTGATGCTGCTAATGAATTTGATCCAAGGTTCACTACCCATTGCATACACATACACCTCTTGCGGATTGAATGAATCTACTAAAGCCATTCCACGTGGGTGATTGCTTCCCGAGAACCTTCGAGAATCATCTTTATCACGGGCAATTGGCTCTGCTAGCAACGGACCATAAAGCCAAGACAAAGGCGCGCCATCGCATTCCATTCCTAAAAACATGACATCAATGTCACCAATTACTTTTTGGACATGATCATAAATTTCAGGTTGGATATTACAAGAGTCTGCCATGAACATCAATGAAAATTCTCCTACTTTTACATGATGGCATACTTTAGCTCGGATATCCAAATCACCATGCTCACCAAGAAAAGGAATACCTGTAATCGTACAATCTTTAAACTTAATGGGATCTACCATATCTGTTAATTCATAGATATTGTCGAAACCAATTGCCTCAAACATGATCTTCAGGTTAGGATCTTGCAATTTGCCCGAGTTGGTACGTGGAACAATGATGTTTTTGATTCGGTGCCTGAGTGGTAACAAGGTTTCGAAAATAATATGATCTTGGTGATTATGCGTGAGCAATACATAATCAATCTCATCTGGTAAATCGGCATCAGAGAAATGTGCAACATCTGACTGAAAGCCATAATAGCTCACCAAAGGGTCAACTAATATGCTCACATCTTTGGTTTCAAGTAGCACACAAGCATGCCCAAAATAACGCATTCGGATTTTGTCACCTGTATATTTTTCATAGGGCTTATAGGATTCTTCTGTGAAGAAGCTATCAAATAAGGCTTCTTGTTCAGGTGTAATGCCCATGAGTTCTTTGATATACCCTAGCTTTTGGGGCTTACGTCTCATTTTACAAAACTCATCAATCGCTTTGTGGGCAAAAGGCATGTCTAAATGAAGAATATGTGGTTCATCTAAACGCGGCGTACTTAATACAAAGGGCCTTTCATCATTATTGGTAATCCAAAGTGCAATGCTTTGAGCATCTTCTCTGTAATACTTACTATGATATAATAACGCTTCAAAAAAGCGATACGATGGTCTATGGTTTAGATCATAAGTCAATTCGACATAGCCTTTGAGTGCTTCAGGAATTTCTGGATAGAGGTCATGTAATGAATAACCTTTAGCTTTTGTTTTGAGCAACTCTTCCAGTTCTCCAACTGCCTTTGCAAATTCTAACATTTGTGCGCCAGAAGTTGTTGTCGCCTCTTTCAGTGCTTTTACATCAGCGACTCGCTCTGTTTCAAAGTCCATGAAAGGACCACCTAGCATTTTAGGGTTTGCAACGGCTTTTTGATGCGCTTTTGGAGCAAGGATGTATGAATCCATAATCTTGAGGTGCCTGCCCACCATGTTCATGGCAGAAGTGGCTGGTGAAATCAAGTGCGTCCAAGCATACCATCTGTCATACAGCGGTTCTAAAACGACATTAGGCTTCAGGTAAACAAGGGTGTTATTGTCCATTTTTTTATTGTTTGAAGTTGGAGTTTAATAAAAATTTACAGTGTACTTTAGAATTTATTTTAACCTCAGCCTGCATGCAAGCTGAGTGCTTACGCGTTAGGATCAGCGCATGACTTTCATTTTCAGGACTGCATGATGTGCTTCAATTAGTACATCCAGCACTCCTTGCGGGTCATCAAAGATGAAAAAGTGATTTCCTTTCATTTTACGCTGATTGAGCGGAAAAACGCTTTCATCTTGCCAAGCTTGAATTTTTTCAGGGGTTAACTCTTCCTCAGTACCTACCCTGATATAAATGGGAATGCGAAAGGGTTCTTTTAATGGGCGATACTGATAGTCTTCCAACGCTTTGAAATCACTTCGAAGAATAGGCTCGAAAAAGTCCATTAAATCTTCGTGTTCAAATACTTCCGCTGGCAAGCCCCCAATGGCTTGAATTTCTTTCCAGAAGATGTCTTTTTTAAGACTAGACAGCTTCTTTTCTCGCTCCACAGCAGGGGCACCTCTGCCTGTAAAAAATAGAAAGAGTGGCAATGGGGCGTTTGATGCTACCATCTTGCGCATCAGTTCAAAACCAATGAGCGTCCCCATGCTGTGACCATACATGATATACTCTCCTTTTTGAGCAATCTCGACTACTTCGTCATAAATTGCCTCCACCATTTCATGTACGTCATCGAGCAATGGCTCTCCTATTTTATCACCTCTTCCAGGTAGTTCTACTGTTTTCCAGTGATACGCTTTAGGGAGTAGTTTCTCCAAAGCCCGAAACGAGTATTTGCTTCCGCCTCCAAAATGAAAGGCAAGGATTGTTGTTTTATTGAACATTGTAGTGCTACGTTTGCTGTTTATGATAATTTGATAAAGCTGCTTACTGCATCAATGAATGATTCACCTGTTCATCTTCCAATAAGCGTCCATAATCGAATTTGACAAGTCGGTCTGCTACATGGAAATATGCATCGTCGTGGGTGATGGCAATCACCGTTTTTCCTTTTTGCTTGAGCGCTGGAATGATGCTATTGTAGAAATATGCGCGAAACTCTGGGTCTTGTTCTGCAGCCCACTCATCGAAAATAAAAATGTCTTTATCTTCAAGCATCGCATACACTAAAGCAACCCGCTTCCGTTGCCCTTGCGATAAATTGTGATCGAGTTTATTATTTTCTTTATCCAAGCGTAGCACGTTAGTCAACTGCATGGTTTCGACCAATTGCCCGAAACTCCCATTAGCTGAGGCCAGATCGAATTCATCATAATTCTCGGTAAATAAATAGTGATCGGTGAAAATGGCACTCAATTGATCACGATAGTAAGGCAAGGTTTCAGAAGTAATGCGGTAGTCATTCAAGTAAATCTCTCCAGACTTTTGACTGGTTAATCCCGAAAGCAGGTTAATGAATGTACTCTTTCCACTACCATTTCCTCCCGTAATGAAAATGACATCGCCGCGATGAATACTAAAGTTGAGGGGCTGCAATTGGAAAGTGACTTCCCCTTTGTCATTTAGGTACTCATACGTCACCTCTTCAAAGCGAATACTTTTAAAGGTTGAATCGATATCAGGACGTTCTCCATGGCCTAACGCTATATTCGAGGAATCTGTGAGGGTTTCATTGAACTCATTGAGGCGGTTGATGGATACGCCAACCATAATGAAGGTTTTCAGTAAGCCTACTACTGCTCCAATAGGAGACATGATAAATAAAAGTGTTGTAATAAATACGGTGTTTGTTTGCAAGCTCGTATTAAGGAGTGCTGGTAATAAAAACAAAATCGTTCCAATAATGATATAGAATGAATAGCTACCTGCGAGTTCATTCCCCAAGGCTTTCAACATTGCTTTTAGTTGCGCACTTACATAGTGCTCGCGATTCGTCGTGAGGTAATTATAAAAGAGATTATCATTTCTCTTTTGACTCATTTTCAGTTGCTTAAAGCCGCCTAAAAAGTCGTATACATTTTTCATATATACGTCATTGAGCGTGCGTGCTTCTTCCATGTGCTGCTCTATTTTCGCATTGCGAATGATGTACACAACCATGAGTATCAATAAAATTCCAATCACAAAAATGCTCCCGACCCAATCAATCCAAATTAAATAGATAATACCGATGAGTACGGTGACTGCTGATTTGAAAAATGCCAGAAACATGGTAGGGAAAGACTCCAATAATTTTACATCTTCCATCGCAGTACGTACTCGCTCTTCACCTAGCTTTTTGTAGCTTTCAAAGCTTGAGAAACGCAAGCGATTAAAGATGTCTAGCACCAGCTTTTTCCCAAAATTATAGGTAAGCTTAAACAAGTAGGATTGAAAATATGCTGATACTGTAAATGACACGACCAACAAGACCACATAAATTTGCCAATCGTACTCACCAAACAAAGGCAAAGGAGTACCCGCAATCTTATGATTAATTAAAAATAAGAGCGCACTACTCCACAGGGAGTCAATAATTCCCATGAACCCTAAAAAAAGGTAGAACATGGTAGACTTGCCCTCGAATACATTATAAAAAGTTAGCTTTTGGTTCATATTTTTCCTCAAAATGAGTTTTATACTGATAGGTACATGAAATCTGAGGCGGGACTTCCGCCTCTATCTACTACACACTTGCGATTAATGATTTACGTTGGATATAGTCGAAGTATTTGACCATGATTTCTTGATCAATCTTCGGGAAACTCAGCCCAAGCTTTTCTAATTCTTCTTGAGTGATGGAGTTGTCTATTTGGATTTGCACTTTTTGATCTCTTTTTTCCCAATCTTCCAATAGCTGTTTATCCAACTCAAGCAAGGTCTGCTCATCATATCCCATAAAATCTTGTATGAAGGATGGTAATGGCAATTCCTGTTCTGTGAGCACATAGTTTTTAGCACGACTGATCCACTCGCTCAAACGAAGCTCTTGCAGTGGTGTAGTTGCTTGTGCGCTGTACAACTTGAATAATTCCGTCGTTGAATATTCTTTGTTCGAGATATTAAAATTGCGATTGTGCAGTTCAGGCTGTTGCGATAAGCGTACTAAGGCTTTTGCAGCAAAATCCACTGGTGTAGCATCTACTGGAATGTCAAAGTCTTTATTCAAGGATGCATTTAATAATAGACTACATTTCATCAGTTTATAAAACCACTGACTCGTTGTATATCGGCCTTTTTGCGTATCTCCTGTAATTAAACCCAAGCGATACATGTTACACGGAATGCCTCGTTGTCTGGCTATTTCTATTATTTTTTCTGCTACCCATTTACTCCCTTCATATCCAGAAGTACGCAAGTGCTGCATCTCATCAATTGGTGTATTTTCAGTAATTGTCCTGCTTTGATTCATCGAGAATATTGCCATGGTAGAGGTATAATGAAGCATTTTTTGGCGACCTGTACAGGCAAACCGAAGTACTTCTTGCAATCCATGTACGTTTGCAGCTTTCATTTGCTCATAGCTAGCAAAATGGTTCATATAGCTTGCATTGTGATACACCACATCAATCTTCTTCACTAATGCTTCGTACTGTGCTGTAGACAAGTTGAACTGTGCTGCGCCAAGCTCTCCTGCATAGGCATTAATTCGTTGTGCATAACTATCGTCCCACAATTCGTAGTTTTCAAGGTTTTGCTGAATCCGCAGCAACGCCTCACCGTCTGAATTTGCCCGTACCAGACAATGAATGGTAGCATCGCCTATGGTCATTAACTCGCGTAGTAGAAAGCCTCCCACAAATCCTGTTGCCCCTGTCATAAAAATATGTTGAGGAGAAGATGTCTTCTGCCCGTTTTTAGTAGGAACAATGGACTCGTCTAGTACCGCTTCTTGCTTGAGATCAATATACTCAGGTTCAGCTTCTTGCCCTTGCTTGAGCTGTTTTACTAAAGCTTCTATCGTTGGATACATAAATAACTCTCGCACGGTCAACCTTGTCCCTAGTACGCGATTCATTTTAGCTACCACCTTTACGGCATTGATAGAATGTCCGCCTAAATCGAAGAAGTGAGATGATATACCCACTTGGTTTACTGACAGAAACTCTGACCAAATCGTCGCAATGCGCTGCTCAAAGTCATTACGAGGCGCAATATAGGTTTGTAGGCTTTGCTCATCTTCCAATGCAAGAAGGGTAGCAGTATCTACTTTTCCATTTGCCGTAAGTGGAATATGATCAATTTCTACTAAGAAAGCAGGAATCATATAAGCAGGCAAATGCGCTTTTAGATGGTATTGCACAACCTCCATATCATAATGAGATTGAGGTACTACATACGCGACTAATAGTTGATTTTGTTGCTTATCTGGCTTTACACAAACAACAGCTTGTTGTACCCCTGGGGCTTGGTTTAAAGCACGCTCTATTTCTCCCAATTCAATGCGGTAGCCTCTGATCTTAATTTGTGTATCTTTTCTGCCAAGAAACTCCACTTCTCCCGAAGGGAGCCACCTAGCCAAATCGCCCGTTTTATAGAGCTTTTGTGTTTCATCAAATGGACTGCTCATAAACTTTGTAGCCGTGAGTTTAGCTTGGTTGAGATAACCGTCAGCTACACTTACACCAGCAATACACAATTCACCGACTTCCCCAATCGCAGCCATGCTTAAATCATCGTGAAGGATGTAGGCATTTGTATGAGGAAGCGGTTTCCCAATACTGTTGGTCTCAAAATCAGTCACATCTTCTAAAACAAGCGCATCAATGGTGGTTTCAGTAGGCCCATAATGGTTATTAAGCCTTACTGCGGGTAGCTTACTTTTAATTTGTTGTGCGAGTGATGCAGTTAGCGACTCCCCTCCAATACAAATGGTAGCAAGTGCGAGCTGTTGTGCAATACCTGGACGGACAAGTTCCATAAAGGCACTAAAGAAACTCGGTGTACCTTGTAAAATAGAAACCTGCTGTTCGAGACAAATTGCGAGCTTATCTTCTAGCGTGTGCGTAGTATGAGATGGCGAAATGGCAATTTTTCCTCCACAAAGTAAGGGTAAGAAGATTTCAAGCAAGGACACATCAAAGGCATAATTAGTCAGGAAGCAAGTAACCATGGAGTGATCGGCTTCTACAAGCGACATTTCGACTTGCAATCGGTCAATTAAGCTGAGGTGCGATACCATGACACCTTTTGGAGTTCCTGTAGAGCCTGAGGTGTAAATAATATAAGCCAAGGTTTCTAAAGGAAAAGGAGCAAGGTTAACAGTAGGTGCTTGTCCATAAACAGGTTCATCATCCATGGTAATGATTGGAATCTCCCTTTCACCTTGTAATTTCTCATGATATGCCTGCTGCGTCAGCACCGCCGCTACTGCTGCATCTTTTAGTATAAATTGCACTTTTGAGCTCGGCTGTTCGGTAGAAATCGGAATATAGGTAGCGCCTGCTTTCAAAATCCCCATCATTCCGACAATCATTAGGGGTGAGCGATCCATACACATCGCTACACGGCTATTTTGCTGAATGCCTTTGTCTTGTAAATAATGAGCTAACTGATTGGCTTGAGCATTTAATGCCTCATAGGTCATTGATTCCCCTTCAAACGTAAGGGCGATGGCATCAGGACTAGCCTCCACTTGTTGCTCAAATACCTCAACAAGTGTATATTCTGGCGTAGCGTGTGCTAAACTAGGGTTAAATTCTGTACGAATGTGCTCCAATTCTTGTGGAGAAGCCAAGCGAATATCTTGAACAAATTGCTTTTTATGAATGGCAATTTCATGAATGGCCTGCTCAAAGTGCCTTTTGATGTACTCAGCGTATTCGGCAGTGATGAGGCTAGTGTTATATGTCAAATAAATATTGAGGCGATTTCTCAATTCGGCAGTGATGGTAAATGGATAATTGGTCTGTTCTTCAACTGAGACATGCTCAAATTGCAATTCCCATACTTTTCCTTCAACCGCATCCATTGGATAATTTTCAAACACCAATAGGCTATCGAATAACTCCCCTCGCACTCCTGTCCACGTCATGACTTGATTCAAAGAGGTGTATTGGAACGCTCTAGCCGCAGTATGCCCTTCCTGAATACGAGTCAACCAATCTACGGTAGTACTTGTTGGAATTACTTCACTGTACATTGGGATTGTATTGATATATATTCCCACTCGTTCTTCTGCATGCTCTAAACTACTCGGTCGGCCTGAAACCGTGGCACCAAATAACACATTATGTTGACCTGTATATCGTGAAAGCAATAGTGACCAAACTCCTTGAATTAGGGTATTTACGGTTAATTTATTCTCTTGTGCATATCGTTTAATTTGTTCAGTAAGTGTTTCATCAAAAAATATTTCACATTCTTCAGTAGTACCATTATTCGTATTCCTTTGAGTGTTTGTATTTATAAATGGTAACAAACTTGGTGCTTCAAAATTTGCTAAATAGCCTTGCCAAAAAGCCGCTTCTTCAAATTCATCTTTAGACTGAATAAATCGGATGTAATCTTCGAATTCATCTGTTTCTTTAAACGCAGGTTGATTTCCATTAATATACGATTCATAATAGCCCATTAATTCTCCGATGACAGTAGGAATTGACCAGCCATCCAACAAAATGTGATGGTGTGTCCAAATCATCGAGAAGGAGTCTTCTGCCCATTTCAACAGGGTGATTCGCATCAACGGAGGGGTTGAAAAGTCGAAACCTTTTTCTTTGTCTGCTTTCAGGAAGTCCGCTAAGGTAGCTTGTTGTTCTTCAGCGCTTAACTCACTGTAATCCAAGAATTCAAAAGGCAGCTCAGTGGTTTCATGCACACATTGAACTGGTAAGGCCAGTTCGTGATGATGGAAACTAGTTTTGAAAATGGTATGCTGATTGATAATGCGCTGCCAAGATTTCTGTAATGCTGAGATGTTGACCCGACTGCTCAATACGGATTGAAACTGATTGGTATAGGCCGCGGCTGTATCATCGAATAATTTATGGAATAGCATGCCTTCTTGCAAAGGGCTTAATCGATACATCGACGTGATGCTATTGCCTTTTTGCTTGCTATTCGCTAGGAAATTATCAAGCTCCTGATAAGTCACCTGTTTGCTTAATTGGAAATCAGCTGGACTGACACTGCGTTCCGTCTGGCTGGCACAATGCTCAATAATTTCCTTTAAGCAACTGATGTATAAGGTGCTTAATTGCTCAATCGTTTCTGGGTGATAGTCATTGGGTGAATAGGCCCATGACATCATGAGTTGCCCTCCAGCAATCGACCCACTAATGGAAAGCTTGTACTGAAAAGGCGTATCAGGGCTAGCATCATCGCCTCGCGACTCAGGAGCTGGTTTAAAAAAGCTATCTCCACCAGCAAGTTGGTCAAATTGGCCTAAATAGTTGAAGATGATGTCCCATTTGGCATTGGAGAATTTCTCTCGCACCTCATTTGATGCATGCAAGTACTTGAGTGCGCCAAATCCCATTCCTTTATTAGGCACTAGTCTCAATTGCTCTTTGACAGAAATCACCAAATCTCTAAGGGTATGCGCAGTAGGAAAGGCTAACGCAATTGGATAAAGATTGGTAAACCATCCGACTGTATTACTTGTATCGATCGCATCAGAAATTACTTCCCGTCCATGCCCTTCAAGACCAATTACCAATTGTGCTTGAGCCGACCATTTATGGAACGTGTACAGCAATGCAGCCAATAAGATATCATTAATTTCGGTGCCATAGGCTTTGCCCACTTGTTGGAGTAAGGCACTCGTTTGGGGTACCTCCAATGCTGCATACTGATTCCTCACCATTCCCCAAGTAGAAGCCCCTTCTTGCTTGTCCGTTGGTATGGGGGCATAGTGTTGCATTACATTTTCCCAATAGTCGATTTCAGCATTGACTTTTTTAGAATTCGCGAAAGTAGCCAATGCATTCCCCCATTCCCTAAATGAATGCGTTTTCGGCCCAAACTCAATCGCTTCGCCTTCGGCAAGTGACTTGAGACTACTTTCAAGATCATCCATGATGATTCTCCAAGAAACACCATCAACGGCTAAGTGATGGATGATGATCAAGAGTCGGTTATATTCACTAAACGCTGGGGTTTTAATCCATACAAAACGCGCAATTTCTCCTGTTTCTATGGATAAACTTCGTTGATATGCATTGCACGTCGCTGTGATTGCCTCAGTTAATTCTTCTTCACTGGCGATAGCAGACAAATCTTTCACTTGTAACTCCCCTAACTGCTCTTCATATTTTTGTTGCCACTTTCCAAGTTTAAATTGATAGGAGAATCGTAAAGCATCGTGACGTTCAAAGAGTTTGACTATCACTTGTTGTAAGTGTACTTCTGAAATGGACTTATCGAGTCCAAGTAGCATGTCTTGATTGAAGTGTGATTTTTCGGGATTTTCACTCGTTAAAAACCACTCTTGGACAGGTATTAAAGGGCTATGCCCTTTAAGCATCCCTTGTTCTCCCATGGCCTGTTCTTCCTGTACATCAATCATTTTGGCTAATTGACTAATGGTAGGATTTTCAAAGACAAGATGAGGTTGCAGGCTGTATCCCAGTTTTTTAGCTCTACTTGCTACTTGGATAGTGATAATGGAATCCCCTCCCAATTCAAAGAAATTGTCATTTACCCCTACTCTATTGGTGTTTAAGAGTTTTTCCCAAATCTGCACGAGGTCTTTTTCGATTTTAGAAGAAGGGGCTAGGTAATTATCTTCTTTCGTCGTGTTGACTTCAGGACTTGGCAAGGCTTTTTTATCTACTTTGCCATTTGCAGTGAGTGGCAATTCCGCTAGTTCCACCAGCACCGAAGGAATCATGTATTCGGGGAGCTTCACCTGGAGGAATTCGAGCACTTCTTTTTGAGCATAATTGCTTTCAGGAACGACGTAGGCGACAAGTTTTTTAGTGCCACTTTCGTTACTATTTACCACAACAATACACTGTTTTACCTGAGGCGCTTGTTGCAGAACTGTTTCTACTTCACCTAACTCAATTCGATAGCCTCTAATTTTAACTTGATCGTCTTGTCTACCCACAAAATCAATGGTGCCATTTGGCAACCAACGAGCCAAATCGCCTGTTTTATAGAGTTTTCCTGCTCCAAATGGATTTGGCACAAAGCGTTCTTCCGTGAGGGCTTCCTTATTGAGGTACCCTTTTGATACGCCATCACCACCAATGTAGATTTCTCCCACAATACCAATTCCAGTGGGTTGCGTAGATTGATCTAAGATGTAAACCACAGTATTGGAAAGTGGGCCACCGATTGGTACGAGGTCATTTTCTACTGACTGAATGGGGTAATAAGTGGCATATACCGTTGTTTCCGTTGGGCCGTACACATGAACTAATGTCGATGAGCCTACTGCTTCTAAAGCGCGTTTTACATGTGGTACAGAAACCAATTGACCACCGAATAATAGTTTTCGTAAGCCTTTAAGTGCTTCCACATCATAATCCACAAAGGCATTGAAAAGCGCGGTGGTCATAAAACAGACAGACACTTCGCGTTGCCTGATCACCTCGGCAAGTTTTCCAGCATCTCGTGCCTGCTCTTTCGTAATCAAGTGTAGCGCGGCTCCATTTAGCAATGATCCGAAAATATCATAAATAGACCCATCAAACACATAGTTAGACCATTGCAACACTTTATCATCCGCATTGATGGCAATGTCTGTGGTTTCACATGCGAGTTTAATCACATTCTGATGCGTGACTAAAATCCCCTTCGGCTGTCCCGTTGTGCCTGATGTGTACATGACATAGGCAGGGTTATCAAACGCAATGGAATTGATTTCTTTAGCACCATCAAAACCATCGAGTTCCGCATTCAATTCATCCCAAATGATGGAAGTAATCCCGTCGCGCTCTTCGAACAAAGTATTAAACATCATTAAATCCCGATCGTAGAAGCTATTGGTAATCACCCATTTTGCATGAGCATCTTCCAACATATAGTCGATGCGCGTATCAGGATATTCAGGATCAATGGCGACATAGGCGGCACCTGTTCCTAAAATGCCCAAGATTGAAATAATCATCTCAGGAGAACGCTCCAAGCAAATACCCACAAAATCGCCTTTTCCAATACCTTGCGCTTCTAAGTACTGCCTTAACTGATTTGATTTTTGCCAGAGCGCTTCATAGGTCATGGTTTCGCTTTCATCGGCAAGGGCAATGGCTTGCGGCTGCTGTTGCGCCTGATGCTGAAAATGACCGATAAGCGAAGCGTCTTTTCGATAAGGAACAGTCGTTTTATTGAAGGTCTCGAGTATTTCTTTTTCTTCCTCAGGAGTAATTATTTTAATATCAGACAAATGCTCTTTTTCAACAATTTGCTCAAGTGCTGCGCTGAAATGTTGTGTCATGCGTTCTACAGCTTGTGTGGGTAACAACTCTTTATTGAATTTAAAGCCGATAGAAAGTTGGTTATTCAACACAGCCGTAAGACTTAATAAAAAGTTATTCCGTTCTTCGGCATCTACCTGTACAATTTTAAGCGCCCAATCTTGGGCAAGTGCTTCGTCTAAGGGATAGTTCTCAAATACTAAAGAAGTATCAAAAAACTCTCCTTTTAAGCCACTCCAAGTTTGGATTTTATTCAGAGGCGTAAATTGATACTCCTGACTCGCAGATGTTCCTTTTTGTAAGTTGGTTAACCACTCCACAATGGAATCATCTGCCAACTCCGCATGAAGCAAAAGGGTATTGATATACAAGCCCACTCGTTTTTCAGCTCCCTCTAAATCGGCTGGTCGCCCTGAAACGGTTACGCCAAATACGACATTTGAATTACCTGTATACCGTGCTAATAAAAGTGCCCAAACTCCTTGTGCAATGGTATTTACAGTTAAGTGGTTTTGCTGCGCATAGGCTCGTAATTTCTCCGTATCCTCAACAGAAAGTAATAGATGACATTCGCCTACACTTCCACCACCTTTGTTTCGATCGACACCCGATGGGACAAACGGCAATAAGCAAGCTTGATCTAATCCAGCCAAATATTCTTTCCAAAAGCTTTCGGCTGGGTAGCCTTCGTTTTGTTTCGTAATGTACTTGATGTAATCTTCATAACGATCGGCAGGAAGTTCGGGTAGTGCATGCCCTTGGTATAAGTGCTCGTAATTACTCATGAGCTCTCCCATTACAATTGGCATCGACCAGCCATCGAGTAAAATGTGGTGGTGTGTCCATACCATTGTAAATAGCGCTTCACTGCGTTTAATGAGTGTAATGCGCAATAAAGGCGCCTGATCGAATTTGAATTTGTTTTGCTTGTCTTTGGCTAAGAAGGCCGCTAACTTTTCTTCTTGCTCTTCTTCGCCAAAGGCACTGAAATCAATTAATTGAAAAGGCAATTCCACCTCTTTATAGACCGTTTGCACGGGAATGCTCATGGCATCATGATGAAAAGAGGAACGGAGAATGCTGTGATTATGGAGTATTTGTTGCCAAGCCTCACGGAACATTTCGACGTTTACTGGACAGGCAATATTGCAACGAAACTGGGTGTAATAGGCATCGGATTGTGTATCGTATAAACTATGGAACAGCATGCCTTCTTGCATGGGGCTTAAGCCATAGATTCCCTCAATCTTTTTGCTCTTATGAGAAGAAGCTGCTCCAGTCTCTTTTAAGTAATCAATTAACTGAGCTTTATGCTCTTTAATAAATTGAATTACATCTTTATTCTGCTTCACAAGGGCAATTTCCGCTTTGGTCAATTTCCCCTTCTTCCCCTTTAATACCAAGTCGCCCTTGTCAATCGCTAGTGATAAATTTAAGGCGGTAAGCTTATCTATAAAATCTTTCATAATCCATAATGATTTAGATCGTGTAATCGTTATTTAGGTTCATCGTAACTAGGTGGAGATTCCTTCACTTTATCCGTTTAGAATCGCATAATCTCTTCGTCGTCTTCCTCTTCTTCATTCGCCGCAATGAACTCATCTAGTTCTTGATATTCTACCTTTCCATGTAAACCATAATCGGCAGGCGTATATGTTCGCTCTTGCTGCGTTGTACAGTGTTTAATCAGTGCATTCAATTGCTCAATAAACTCATTGGCCAATGCCTCTATGGTTTCGGGGAAATAGTCTTTTGATGAATATGTCCAAGACATGACAAATTGCCCATTACTAATTGAGCTGGTCAGTTCAAGTTTACTATGAAAAGGGGTTTGAGCGCTAAGGGTATTCCCCTTTGGTTCGGGTGCCATGGGTAGGTAACTCTCATCGCTTGCCATAGCATCAAATTGACCTAAGTAATTGAACACAATATCCCACTCCCAGCCTTGTAAGCTATCTCTTACCTCTGCCGAAGGGTGCAAATACCTCAATGCTCCGAAGCCCATGCCTTTGTTAGGAATTTCGCGAAGCTGTTCTTTTACTTGTTTGATTAAGTCACTCGTTTCAACTTTATGTGCTACTTGCAAGGCAATGGGGTAAACGTTTGTAAACCAACCTACTGTACCACTAATGTTCGTCGTTTGCGAGATGCTTTCCTCACGTCCATGCCCTTCAAGTCCGATGACCACCTTTTCGTGCCCACTCCAGTTGGAAATTGTTGCCGCCAATGCCGCCATTAATAAGTCATTGATTTCCGTACCATAAGCCTGACTTGTATCTTTCAATAAAGCGGAGGTAGCTTCCTTACTCAACCCAACCATGATACTTTGCAAATCTGTACTGATGGAAATGTGTGCGTGTTTCAAGTCAACAGGTAAAGGACGATAGGCATCTTTTACCGCTTGCCAGTAAGGAAGTTGTGCTTTCGCACTGGGACTTTGTGCATAGTGTGCAACAGCCTGTACCCATTCTCGATACGACGTTCCTTTCTTCCCAAAATCAATTTCTTGCTGGGCCTTGATACTCTTGAACGCTTGTTCGAGTCCATCCACCAGTATCCTCCAAGACACGCTATCAATAGCAAGGTGATGCACTGCCATAAATAAGCGATTATGCGTCTCCGTAGCAGGTGTATTGATGAGTACCACTTGCATGATCTCACCTGCTTCAATATCCATTTGTGTTTGATAATGTGTACAAATTTTATGGACCTCAGCGGCAAAAAGTTTTTGTGCTGTTTCGGTTACTTGGGTGGTAACGAGCTTAGCCCTCACAGCTGCACGGTATGACTGATGCCATTTTCCATTCTTTTGTTCATACGTCATCCGCAGGGCATCGTGATGCATGACAAGCGCCTCTATGGCTTGCTGCACCTCGTGTTGCGTGATGTCTTTGGGCAATTTAATGAGCATGTCCTGATTGAAGTGGTTCATGCCTTCATACGGACTTGCCAAAAACCATTGTTGTACTGGTAATAAGCCTACTGCACCTTCTAACACACCTTGTTCTCCAGCAATCATGTCCGATTTATTCGCAATTGCTACGGCTAGCTCGGCAATGGTTTGATTTTGGAAAACTTCCCTTGGCTGCAAGGCATAACCCAATTGTTTTACGCGACTGGCCACTTGTATCGTGATAATGGAATCGCCACCTAACTCAAAGAAATTGTCATGAATACCCACTTTCTCTGCATGGAGTAAGTGCTGCCAAATATCCACCAACTCCGATTCCAATTGATTTCGAGGCGCGGCATATTCGCTATCCAGAAGTGCTGAGACATCTGGGTTAGGTAGTGCTTTTTTGTCTATTTTTCCATTGGCGGTTAACGGAAAGCTTTCCATTGGCACCATGATAGCAGGCACCATATAATCAGGTAAAGTCTCTTTTAGCGCTTGTTGTAATTCAGTGGTGTTTAGTTCATCACTTGTTCCAACAAGGTAAGCAATCAATCGCTTTACATGCTTTTCATCTTCTTTGGCAATCACTACAGCTTGTTCTACTTGAGGAAGCTCCTGCAAGCAATGCTCAATTTCTCCCAATTCGATGCGATAGCCTCTAATCTGTACCTGCGCATCTACTCTGCCCATGTATTCCAAATTACCATCAGGTAGCCAACGCGCTAAATCTCCTGTTTTATACAGTCGCCCTTCCCCAAATGGATTGGCGATAAACTGCTCATCCGTCAGTGCTTCTTGATTGAGGTAACCCGTTGCTAAACTTTTTCCGCCTATACACAATTCCCCAATTGCGCCTTCAGGCACTAAGTACCCTGATTTACCGAGCAAATACACTTGTACATTGCTAATCGGTAAACCGATTGGTGCAAGCATCAGCTCCGCTGAGATTGGCATTGGATAGTAAGTGGCTACCACTGCATTCTCCGTAGGGCCATAATTATTGACTAAGGTGTAGGATAAGTCAGATGTAGCAATTGGACTTAAGGCATCTCCACCTGTTAAGAGGTAGTTTAGTGCGATTTCTTTTCCCCTAGAAACTTCCACAAAGTGAGGAATGAGCGCAGTAGGCATAAAGCTATGACTAATTGCATGTGTATTGTAGAAGGCGAGTATACTTTCTGGTAACAAACGCTGTTCATCATCTACTACAAACACACAGGCACCAATTGCAAGATAAGGCCACAATTCCCAAGTAAAGGCATC
>JBMYQA010000099.1:0-19202 GCA_049600855.1 Flammeovirgaceae bacterium
TATTGCTTGTTGAACTATTATTGATGGTCAAATCAATGGTAATGGTACTATCACAGTCTACTGCATTTGGAATTACGGCTGTATATATTCCACTAGAAGTATATACTTGATCATCAGGAGCGGTATAGCTATCACAGGCTGTTACTACAATATTGCTTGTTGAACTATTATTGATGGTCAAATCAATGGTAATGGTACTATCACATCCAGCTGAGTTTGGAATTATTGCGGTGTATACCCCAGAAGATATGTATACTTGATCATCAGGTGCCGTATAACTATTGCATGTAATTACTGAGATGTTAGCTGTACTTTTGATACTTTCATCACCAGTAATTATCCAATTATAGTTAGTTAATATAGATTCTCTTGCTAACTCTGCTGTACAATATTGTAAAGATTCAGCTCCTAGATTAACATCATTTTCCAATATCTGATTTGACCAATCAATCAATGTTAAATCATAATTCTGAATTGATAAATTTGTATTGTCTAGCATAGAAGCCATATTCATAACTTTTGATATATTCCACATGCCAATGTTCTGATCAAATGAATTTGCACCTTTAAACATACTTCCCATATCAGTAACATTGCTAACATTCCAACTTTCTAGCCCCTGATTGAAAAGTATAGCATAGTGAAACATCCTAAACATGTTCACTACATTACTAACATTCCATTCATTAAGAGATTGATTAAAAGAGTTTGCACCAGAAAACAAGCTATTCATATTAGTTACATTACTAACGTTCCAGCTATCAAGAGATTGGTTAAATGATGTTGCGTTTCTAAACATGCTAAACATATTAGTCACATTACTTACATCCCAATCGCTAAGAGGACTATTAAATGACGTTGCCCCAACAAACATATGACTCATATCAGTTACATTACTCACATCCCAATCATTTATGGAAGTATTAAAGTTTAATGCATTTTGAAACATTCCCTTCATGTTAGTAACATTGCTAACATTCCAGTTTGCTAGGTTTTGATTAAAAGAATGAGCCTCACTAAACACAAAAGCCATGTTTGTTATATTACTCACGTCCCAGTTTCCAATAGGTTGATTAAATAAGCGAGCATCAGCAAATATTCCCCACATATCAGTAACATTGCTAACATTCCAGCTTGCTAGGTTTTGATTAAAAGAATGAGCCCCACTAAACATAAAAGCCATGCTTGCTACATTATTCATATTCCAATTACTAATATCTTGATTAAATGATCTTGCGTCTGCAAATAAGCCATCCATATTAGATACATTGCTAACATCCCAATTATTGAGTGGTTGATTAAATGATCTTGCGCCTCCAAGCATAAGGTTCATATTTGTTACATTACTCACATCCCAATTATTGAGTGGTTGATTAAATGATCTTGCTCCGTTAAATAGAGATTTCATATTTGTTACATTACTCACATTCCAATGATCTAGTGGTTGATTAAATGAGCCTGCTCCTTGAAATAGTTCCTTCATACTCGTTATGTTGTTAACATTCCAATTATTGAGTGGTTGATTAAATGAGTTTGCATTTTTAAACATGCCGCTTAGATATTGTAAACGATTTAGGTTCCAGTTACCAATAGGCTGGTTAAAAGAAGAAGCATGCTGAAACATAAGTTGCATATCCCGAACATTAGATACATTCCAATTACCTATAGGTTGATCAAATGCATTTGCAGAAGCAAACATAGCTTGCATAGTAACAACCCTACTTACATTCCAATTATCAATAGGTTGATTAAAAAGAAATGCATTTCTAAATGTTTGGATCATCCTTGTTATATTACTTACATCCCAGTGTCCAATTGGCTGGTTAAATGAATGTGCTTCAGCAAACATCCAGCTCATATTATTAACACCTGATAAATCAGGAGCATCCAAAGCATTTAAAACCAAATTAGTACAACCAAAAAATGCCTTCTCCATTGATAACCACTGATTATTTCCCCATTGTTCAATTGTTAATATTTTATCTTTATCTCCACTATTATCAAAATAGATTCGGGGGAAAGCACCTGTAATACTTACAGTATATGTACCAGCAGTAGCATAACTATGTATAGCGTTACCAGTATGCTCAGTAGTAGTCTGCCCATCCCCCCAATCTACATCATAATTATAGCCACCTCCTATAGTTGGGATGGTT
Source organism: Flammeovirgaceae bacterium (assembly GCA_049600855.1). GTDB lineage: Bacteria > Bacteroidota > Bacteroidia > Cytophagales > Flammeovirgaceae > JBMYQA01. The sequence goes on from JBMYQA010000099.1 coordinate 2,157, forward strand.
ATAGATTCATTAGCTGTAGTAGTTCGCCAAGTCGTCACGAATTGCCCATAGGTGATATGAGCGTATCCTACTAAAAAGAGGAGTATCAATGCGAATTGAAGTAGTGTTCTATTCATTATGATTGTTATTTAGTGTGTAATACATGTCTCTGTAAAATCTAGACATTAACTACTACAAGATAAACACCTTTCCCCATCTTTTTTTAAAAACTTTATGTAGATTTGAGTAACATCAGAATCCTTAGTGTATTGAAACTATCAGCAAAAATTTATCTTGTTTGTTTGGGTGCGATCTTTTTGATTTCAGCTTGTTTTATTGTGAATGATTACCATTCACAATTGCGTATAAAAGAGCAGGATAGTTTAAAGTATTTACTTGGAATCGCAACGACAATAGGTGCTGATCTGAATGCAGAAGATTTAGCCTATGTATTGCGTAATTACACGACAAAAAATGCCATTAAAACAAATCAAGATGATCCCGCTTATTATAATTTGCATTGGCATTTAAAGCGGGCACAGGAATTGAATCGCATTTCTACGACCATTCATACGTTGTCAAAATCTCAAGGTAATCGCTTCTTTTACGGGATTTCGTCAAGCGAAAAACCCTATTATTGGCATCCATACTACGATTTTCCAGAGGAATTGCTCAGAAACTATGAAGAGGGAGGTGTGATTCCATTACATGAAAACAAAGAAGGAGTTTGGCTTGCTGCTTTTTATCCCGTGAAAAATGCTGCAGATGAGACCATTGCCGTGGTGTTGGTCAATCGACTTTACAGTGATTTTAGTGCCGAAGTGCAGGAAGAAATGAAAAAAGAATTGCTGTTTTCATTGGCTGGAATGGCACTTTTGGCAGTGGGGTTATTTTTTGTGCTTAAGAAAATACTTGATGGTGAATCTGTATTAAAAGAACGTTTAGAAAATGAGGCCAACCATCATGCTGCTCAATTTCACAAGCAAGAAGAAAAAATTGAGGCTTTACAAAAGAAAGAACAATCGGCCAAGAATGCTTTGGAGTTGAGTCAGAATAACTACAATGCAAGCATTAAAGCGTTTGAAAAGACCAAAATCGAGTTGGGAAATACCATCAAACAACTGGCCGATCGCGACCAACGCCTAGATGCTATTATTCAATACTCTAAAGGTATTCAACACATGTTATTGCCTAATCAGGAGCTCTTTCGTAAAGTGTTCCCCGACTCCTTTGTGTTATTTCAGCCTAAAAATCAGATCAGTGGCGATTTCTATTTTTGTGCTGAGTTTAACGATAAAATATTTATTGCCACAGCCGATTATACAGGAGAAGGTGTACCAAGTGCGTTTATGAATTTATTGGCTCACAATTTTTTCCATCAAATTATCGAGGCATCTAATATCGAAGAACCCAATCAAATTTTAGATGAAATGCATGTGTTTGTTTCTCGATTACTCCAGCAAGAAAATAATAACAATCGAGATGGGATGGACATCGCGTTATGTGTGGTAGCTATCAACGAACGCAAATTAGCGTTTGCAGGCGCGCAACGGCCTATCGTTTATATCAAAGATAATGCGTTAACTACCATCAAAGGAAATAAGTTTTCAGTGGGTGGTAGGCATCGTTTTCAAGAAAGAAAATTTACTAAAGTGGAAATTGACTTGGAAGAAGGCATGGAGTTTTACCTCTTTACCGATGGGCTACAAGACCAAATGGGCTATGCCTTTGACGTGATTGAAACGCGTAAATTTGGTAAAAAACGCATGGAACAGCTCTTTAATGAGGTACACCGCAAACCAATGGTGACGCAAAAAACCTTAATTCAAGAACGTTTTGATGATTGGCGTAAGGATGAAGATCAAGTCGATGATATATTGATTGTTGGTTTTCGATTTGATTAACTTTAGCGGATTTAGTTGTGGGTAATCGCCTTCGTGTAGTGATGAATTTCTTTGATCATCTCATCTAGCTTAGTATCTGCTTTAAAATTCAACATCAACTCATACAAATGTGTTTTACCTTCTTCAAACCTACCGACTCGGCATTTTGCTTGACTTTTTGATAAGATATGATCAAATACGGTAATGTCTTCACGTGTGATGCAATACAAATAATCGAAGTTTTTTTGCATGAAGGATTGTACGCTTTCTGATTTTATATCTCCTAAAACGCTAATGTCTTTATCGGTAAAAAACGAGTATTTAAAATTATACGGATTGTCATGATCACGATCAAAATAGGTAAGTGCTTCTACCGTTTTCCCTTCGCGCTTGAGCGTGTGTACAAATGTATTGATGTAGTCGTGTTTATCTTCTTCTGCAACTTTAAACAAAAGCCCAATCGTTTTGGCGTCTGTATAGTTGAGTGTTCTTCGCTGGATTGCTTTTTTTATGGCTCTTCTTGTCCTGAATCTCAGCAATTTATTTTTTAACTGTTGCATAAATTTGTACAAAAAAGTAAACAAAGTTGATCGTGGTTAAGGTTTTTGCAAATCGAATTCGTGTTTCAATGCTTTAGCATGTTAACGCCATGTTTGGCTTAAATATTCGGTAACATCGCCATAAATTCTTCTTCTGAGAGTATAGGAACTTCTAATTTCTCTGCTTTTTTCAATTTTGCAGGGCCCATTTTCTCACCAGCTACTAAATAGTTGAGTTTACCTGAAATGGAAGAAACTACTTTTCCGCCATTCGCTTTTATGGTAGCTTTTAACTCATCACGGCTAAAATTGCTAAATACACCTGAAACTACAAAGGTTTTCCCCTCAAATACATTACTCGCTTGTTCTAATGTTGTTTCGTGCATAGCCAGTTGAAGTCCAGTTGCTTTCAACCGTTCTATAAACTGAAGGTTCACTTCATCGTCAAAATAAGCGGCCACACTAGTGGCAATGCGCTCGCCAATTTCAGGTACCTCTACCAATTGCTCTAAACTTGCGGCTCTGAGTTGATCTATATTCTTAAATGCCTCAGCTAACCTCACGGCTACTGTAGCTCCCACAAAGCGAATGCCGATTCCAAATAAAACCCGCTCAAATGGGACTTCTTTCGATTTTTCAAGACCTTCTAACAGTTTATCAGCTGATTTTTCGCCAAAACGTTCCAATTCAAGCAATTGCTCTTTTTGGAGGCGATACAAATCACTGGGATTTTTTACCAAGCCTGCATCGACCAGTTGAGCAATGGTTTCTGCACCAAGTGAATCAACATCTAAGGCTTTTCGCTGGATAAAATGCTCAATTCTACCCTTAATTTGCGGATCGCAACCCGCTGTATTTGGGCAAAAGAACACCGCTTCGCCTTCTTCGCGAACCAAAGTGGTACTACAAACGGGACACTGCTCAGGAAATATAATCGGTGCAAAATCCTTTCCTGCTCGAAATTTCAAATCTACGCCCGTGATTTTTGGAATAATTTCGCCTCCTTTTTCCACAAACACTCGATCGCCAATGTGTAAACCCAGCCGGGCAATTTCATTGGCATTGTGTAAAGAGGCTCGTTTTACAGTTGTTCCCGCTAAGTGGACTGGTTTTAAATTGGCCACTGGCGTTACCGCACCTGTGCGCCCCACTTGATACTGAACCGACTCTAAAATGGTTTTAGCACTTTCCGCCTTGTACTTATAAGCAATTGCCCATCGCGGACTTTTTGAGGTAAATCCTAATAATCTCCGTTGGGCAAAATCATTTACTTTAATCACTATGCCATCAATTTCTAAAGGCAAACTGTCCCGTTTCGTTTCCCACTCTGCAATAAAATCCATTACCGCAGCAATATCGGCACATTTCCGATAAGTAGGCGAAACGTTAAACCCCCAAGCTTCGATTTGTTTGATGGCATCATAGTGATTTTCAAGTCCTAAATTCTCGCCCAATACATCGTAGCTGTAACAATCTAATTTGCGATGAGCGACCACCGCCGAATCCTGCATTTTTAAGGTGCCCGACGCAGAATTTCGCGGATTGGCTAATAAGTTTTGAGGCTTTTTGCCTGCTTTTTCTCGCTCAATATTTTCTTGAGCAATCTCTGCATTAATGCGTTCAAATTGTTCGTTGGGCATGAATACTTCCCCTCTTACCTCAAACTTTTCTGGAAAACCTTCCCCTTGTAATTTCAGCGGTAAGGTACGGATGGTTTTCACATTATTGGTGACCTCATCTCCTTGAACACCATCGCCTCGCGTTACACCGCGCTTCAATTGCCCATTTTCATACACCAAGCTGATTGCTACGCCATCAAATTTCAACTCACAGACATACTCAAAATCATCGCCAATGGCTTTGCGGATGCGCCCATCAAATTCCTCTAAATCTTCTTGGTTGTAGGTGTTTCCTAGCGAAAGCATGGGGTATTCATGCTTTACCGTGGGAAAATCCTTGGTAATGGTACCGCCAACGCGCTGAGAGGGCGAGTCGTCTTTTTGATATTGGGGGAAGTTTTGCTCAAGCCTAATCAACTCTTCAAGCAATTGATCGAACTCGAAATCACTAATTTCGGAAATGCTATTTTGATAATACTGATGGTTGTAATAATGTAGTTTTTCGCTCAGTATTTGAATGCGTTTTTCTGCTTCTTTGGCTGTCATGAATCAAATCTTTTTGATGGAGAAGAGTAGTCACCCATTTCGTGAAAAGGGTGAGCTGCTCTCTGAAAACAAGCGGACAAATATAGATATTTCGTTCCTTTTTTTGACGAAAAAACAGGCAATTCTATGAATAATCTCACAAGTGAAATCAGTGCTTTTGTGGCTGAAATGCTTTTTATTATGAACGCATGTAAATATGAATTTAATGAGCTTCTTAAAAGCTCCTGAATTGTATAAATATCTGCTTAGTATTATTACTAGTATTATTAATGACAGCAGTTCTCAATTTGTAAAAAATGCTTGCTATTCCAAAAAAAGGCCTTGTTGTCATGTCGATGGAAGCTGGGGTCGCACACGACAGACATCTAAGTGTCACGTGGCTAAACGAACTCATTTGGCTTATTTTGGTACATGAGTTCGTTTTCAAATGGGCACGTAGATTTCTCACATACGTTCGAAATGACAAAGTGAGAATTGCTGCTATATTTATTTAGAAGGTTACTCCCGCAAATTGCACTCCCGATAAGCGATGCATATCGTAATCAAATGTGGTTAAGTCATTCGCATTGAATTTACCGATATCATCGTAACCGCATGCCCTTGCCACTACTTGAATGAGTTCTTTACTTGCTTCAAAGAAGTTATGCAATTGCTTGGCAGATTGCTGAATCATCAATCGCGCTCTTAAGTTTTCTTTTTGAGTAGCAATGCCTACAGGACAGTTATTGGTATGACATGCACGCATTCCTAAACAACCAATTGCCTGAAGTGCAGAGTTGGAAACCGCTACTGCATCAGCTCCTAGTGCTAATGCTTTTACAAAATCGGATGGTACACGTAATCCTCCAGTAATGATTAATGATACGCCATCGGCTTTTTGACGATCTAAATGCTTGCGTGCTCTCGCTAAAGCAGGAATTGTAGGCACACAAATGTGGTTTCGAAGCACGATGGGTGCTGCTCCTGTTCCGCCGCCTCTTCCATCTAAAATGATGTAATCGGCACCCGCTTCCAAGGCAAAATCAATGTCCGCTTCAATGTGGCTTGCAGCTATTTTAAAACCAACAGGCACCCCTCCTGTGATGTTCCGCACTTCTTCCGCAAAGTCTGCAAAATCTTTGGGAGCATTAAATTCCGTAAAAGTGGCAGGACTAATCGCTGCGGTTCCTTCTTTTAAGCCTCTTACTTGGGCAATTTCTCCGACTACTTTATAGCCAGGCAAATGCCCTCCTGTACCTGTTTTAGCCCCTTGTCCGCCTTTAAAATGAAAGGCTTGTACTTTTTTCAACTTGTCCCAAGTGAATCCAAATTTCCCAGAAGCCAGTTCGTACAAATATCGGCTATTTGCTTCCTGTTCAGCAGGCAACATACCTCCCTCGCCCGAACAAATTCCCGTGCCAGCCATTTCTGCTCCTTTTGCTAATGCGATTTTTGCTTCACGCGATAATGCCCCGTAAGACATATCGGAAACAAATAACGGAATCTCGAGTGTTAATGGTTTTTGGGCATTCGGGCCAATGACCACTTTGGTTGAAACTTCATCGCCATCCAAGAGCGGTTTACGAGCTAATTGAGCGGGTAAAATCTGAATACTTTCCCATTTAGGCAAGGTATTTCGGTCTACTCCCATTGCTGTAGTAGCACCATGATGCCCATACTCTGTTAAGCCATTTTGTGCCAAGTGCTTGATATACCTTGTATAAGGTTCTGTCGATTCGGGATGGGTATCTGCATATTCCCCCAAATATTCATCTGGATTAAATGGCGAAGGAATTTCAGTATCTTCAAAATGAAGCACATCTTCCTCATCAATGTAAACGATTCCTTTTTTAATACATGCCGCAAACTTGTGTAAGCGTTCTTTAGGCTCGTATTCGCTTACTCCACTATCAATGCGATAATCCCAATTGTGTAGTCCACAAATCAAGTTATTTCCAGCTACAAAACCATCACTCAATAAGGCACCTCTATGCAAACATCTACCGTACAATACGGACACATCTTCGCCATATTTTATCACGACTAAATCCGTATTCACTACTTTAGCGTGCGCGGGAACTTTCTCTTCTAATTCGTCGAAAACCGCCACTTGAACAGGACGATGAAGTGCTTCGAAGGTTTTATAAGGCTTCATAACTACAGTTAGTTTTTGAATGGGTTGATTCTCAAAAGAAGGTTTATTTTTCAGGATAGATTGTTCGTCGTTAAACAATTCATATTCTTCTTTAAAGTAGGTAATTTAACTGTGAAAGGAAACTGTATGCATGTAAAATCAGGCACTGACACCAGCTATTCAGAACTAGTCTTAATTAGAATAAGTTAAAACCTAAACTATTGATAATGTGGAAACTAATTATACAGACAAGCACCTCTAGCAAAGCTCTAGTAGGATAAATAATGCGCCATCATACGTCACTAAAGGTCGAAGAGTAGGTTTAGGTTCTCCTGATGCTAACTCCAATACCTCCCCGCCCCGCAGCTCGTAACAATCTTTTCCTTCTTGGGTTTGAATCCAAACTAAATCTGCCAAAATTACTTTAATAAAGTTTCGATTAACATAAATATTTTGGGGATTTTCGACTCCTACAATTACCTCATTCCCAAAGTTCAAAATTAATCGTTGTTCTTCCTTTTGAAACTGAGCAGCTACTAGGGTTTGATATTCATATAACTGCTTTCCATAAACATATACTTTGCCAATGCACTCAGACGAATTCACATATTCAACCAAATCTTCCATTGTATTTTCAGCTTCTGTAGTGAAATGTATCCACTCAGGGCCTGAGTCTAAACCTATTCCAGACATGGCACTAATTAAATCGTTATGTACAAAAACACGATATACTTTTCTTCCATAAAATAATCCTGCTCCAATGCTCAATACACAACTTCCCCAACCTATTATAGTTAAACCAAAACTATCTAATGCTGTAGCCCCAATAAATACACCTACTCCAAGGACTAAAGCCCCACGTAAACCAGCATATATTTTTTTGAATACTTTTTTCATCTACCATCTGACTTTCAAAAATGTACATTAGCGTGCATCATAAACAATTAATCTAAGCGCCTATTTTATAAGTATCAAATGATTTATTTCAGATGAATCACTATTGTAAAAGAAAATCGAGTTCTGAAGGAGAGAATTTGAAAAGGCAAATCTGTTTAAATCGTCCTGCAGTAACCACTTCTCCTAATACAGCAAAGCCACCATCTGAGGTTTGTAAGAAACGTTTTCCAATATAAAATGAATCAAATCCCAATAATCTACGGTTTAACAAATCTCCTGTAGCTTGATTGAAAGACAACAGTAGAATTTGTCCATTATTAGTAGTACCCATATAGATGAGCGCATCCACTCCACCTTTAGATACTTTAGTAATACTGACAGGATAATCGCGTACCAATTCCCTCGTAGAGAATTCATGGCGATCTAAGCTATCTGGAATAGCCATAGTGCTACCTCCATTATCAACTATACCATAAGTGATTTTAGGAAGAAGGTTTTCATTTAGGGCATCATTTATTGTCATGGATGCCACATGAAGTGCCCCTCCATTTTCATATACTGCTGTAGGAAAGTTTGTATTTACAGGAAAAGCTCCTACAATAGAAATAGGTTCATGCGGAGCTATTGTATCAAGAATTGCCGAACCATCAGCAGTAAAGAAACCTTTTATATTATACCCTGACCCGCTTGAACCGAAGATGGGTTCACCTCCTATGCGTCTGATAAAAATGGCTTCGCTGCCATTATAACTCGCAAGACTTAGATAGGGAATCACATCCGTATAGGGTGGTGTACGATTTGGATCCCAATCGCTAATTGTGCTGGCTTCTACATTCCAAATCAGATTACCTGAGCCTATTTTCCCCAAATAATAAGTCCCGTTTTGGTCTACACCTGAAAGATATAGCTCTCCTAAGGTACTTCCTGCTAACAAATCAAAACCACGCTCACCCAAAGCAGGTACCCCCTGATCACTAATCATGTAATGATCACTCATTTGAAATGCAGTCTCATTTGTAGGTGAGATGGTCATTTTGATGATATGAGCACTAGCATTGGAAGTCGTAAAGCCCGATTGATCTATAAAGAAGTAATCTGTTCCTGACCTTACTAGTTTTTCAGAATAGAACAAGATCCCTCCTGCATTTAACTCTTCTGTGTCCACAAATAAAGTTGGATGAATCGTATCGGCTATAATATTTCCAATTTGATCGGTTAATAGAAACAGGGCTTTGGGCTCTATTGTCCGGTTTCCTTGAAAAACACGACTATAAATTACAAATCCTACATCCTCAACTTCCTGAAAATCAAAGACATCTACTTGTGTACTATTTCCTAATACATATACTTTAAAGAAATCATTGTTGGTGACCACCGAGTCATCACTTGAACAAGCAAACAATAGGCTTACAGCGCAAACTAATATAACAACTTGTCTCATTTGATCTTCTTTTGAAACGCTTTAAACGTTAATGGAACAATCCAACGACCGTATACTTGTATGGTATTCAGCTTGATATCATCTTCGACATTAAAGTACCCATTGACTAATTCATTGTTTCTAAATCGCTCTTCGCGATTCAATACGTACGACAAGCCTATGTTTTGCCTTATGCCTGTTTCAAAACGCATCTTGGCAATTTTTAGATGCATGCCTACTCCAGCGAAAGCATTGAATCCATTAGGATTATTGATAGTTGCGATGTCGAAAGTGGTTGTCGTTTCCTGTGTAATTGATTCTGGTGGCGGGTTAAATATTCCCGTTCCATTTCGTTCCCAATAGTTAAATGTATTCGTTTCTATGATGGAAATATTTTTTAAAGCCGAAACCTGCAACTGGTAAGTAGCACCAAGCTCTACAAAAGGTCGAATTCGTTTTTTGGTCAATGGATCGATACGAATGGAAATGGGAATCTGCAAAAAGGTAAGCTGATGGTCGTGTAAATAAAGTCTTTGTAAATCGTATTGTTCAAATCGAATCGTATCCCTCCCAAACTGGTCAAGAACCGAAATATTATCAGACGCTGTTAGTTTGTAATCATAATCGTAGCGATTACTGCTAATTCCGACTCCTATTCCTAGTTTTAAAAACTGAAAAGGTCGCCAACCAAGCAATAACATTCCAGCTGGCCCTAGTTTAATACTTGATAAATAATTCTTTTCAAAGAGTTCTCCTTCTATTGCGGTAAACACATTGAAGCGTTGTTGTACGTTCACACTCGTTTGATTGATTCCCCCTTCCAGTTCTAACGTGAACCTTGGCAAAACATGTAGCTGCTTTAACATGACACTTAATTCCTTTAAATCATCTTTCAAGGGCTTATAGGTTGGTCGGAGCGCTAAAAACGATTTAAACGTTTTCATAGCAGCCGTATTATCCTTGCGAAGAATGTTTACTTTCGTTAAAAGTAAAAAAACATCTCCCTTTAGGTTTTTCTCTAAGAAAGTAGTATTAATGGCATCAAGTATTTTATGGGCTTCATCTAAATTTCCTTGCTCATAAAACGTCAACGCTTTATTATACTGTACTTGCATATTCAGTGTTCCTTCGGATGTCGAACGTTTCGCGATAACTCTTGTGCTATCCTGAGCATGAAGCCTTGTAACTCCCCAATGGGATAACAGGCATAACAGTAGCCAGTAAATTTTTAGGTGTGTTCGTTTAGCCATTAGAAATAAGAGGTTTATTGTTCATCATCACCTATGTAGAGTGCTCTTTGTTCTTTACTCAGTTTCTTCCCTGCTGTCATTTTTTTGAGTTGTTGGTATAGCAGGTTTTCCGCTATAATCCTGGCATTCAGCCCATTGCGATCACTAAATATCACATAGTTACTGTCGTCTGAAAAATCTAATGCAAATACTTTTCGACCATTTTGAATGACTGCGGGCACTTGTTTAGATAAACGATCAGCAGTATGTGCCCAATCTACTTGCCAAACCATTACCGTACCATCAAAGCTAGCAGAGGCTAAACGCTTCCCATCAGGACTAAAGGCAAGTGCGGTTACTTCTCCAGCGTGTGTTTTGCTGAACAAGTATTGTTTATTCTCATTTGTTAAATCGAGCACTAATAAATCGCCAGTTGTGGTACCTGCCACCAGCCAGTTTCGTTTGGGTTCATAGGCCAAACAACTAAATGGCGCATGATGTTGCGTAAGCACGAATGGGTTATGGTTACCTTGGGTAAGGTCATTTACTGCATATCCTTTAATTGTATTATTGCGATCTGCCGCAATTAATCGGTTTTCCTTATCCCATACTAAGGCAGTAACTGCTGACTCAAGCGGTAATTTCCACCTTTCTCGTCCATGATCCAACTCCCAAATCAATAGCTCTTTTGAGGATGCCGTAGTGAGCCACTTATTTCCTGCCACCTCCAAATAATCCATGGCTACTATGTTTTGACCATTTTGATTATACAGTTTTTTTAATTCATCAGCTTCTTTTATGTACAGATTACCACTACTCGTACCATACACCAAATTGCCATCTGGTAAATTCAAAATGGAATAATTACTCGCGTGCGGTTCTTGCAAACGCAATCGTTTAGAGGATTCTGTGAATTGAGGAATCACTCCATCAGTAGCTTGTAAGGTACCCAACACTAGTTCACCATCATTCAAAAAGGCAAGCTGATTGCCTAATATGCCAAAAGTCCAAGAATCGGCATCATACTTTTTCTTGTCCAGCAGTTCATCGTCTTCTAACACACTCAAAGCATCTTGCATAGCCTGAAACCCCTCTGGTGAAGGCTCAAAATCAATAGCCAACTCCTTGGCTTGCTTCCTCAACCCTTTTAATGTTTCAGCAGCTTCTAGGGCTACCAGCGCTTTTCCTATCGTATCTTCAGCTATTAATTGCGCTTTGATGGCAATTTGTTGGGCTTCTGCTAGTTTTTTTCGGTAGTTGGCAATGGCCTCTTCCCTTTTTGCCTTTCTCGTCTGTTCTTCTGCAATTTGTTGCTGCTTAACAGCTTCATCCCTAGCCGAATCCGCCCGAAGTGTTGCTGCTTCTGCTTTGACTTTTGCCTTCTCTGCAATATCCTTCTGCTTTATCGCTTCGGCCTCTGCTGTTCGCGCTTTTTGTTCTTCTGCCCAAGCGATTTCTTTTTGTCTCACCGCTGCATCTTCTGCTTTGATTGCTTTTGCCTTTTCTTCTTCTGCTACCTGACGCGCTAAATCTGCTTTCAATTTTTGTTCTTCTGCTAATGCTTTTTGTTCCAATGCTTTATGCTCTGATTCTTGTGCCTCTTTTGCTTTTTGTGCAGCAACTAAAGATTGATAGTATGCCGCTCCCGCCCCAATCAAAATCAATAGCACAGCTAAAATACCTAAACGCCTGATTCGCTTTTTGAAGGCTAACACTTTTCTACGGTTCTCTTGACTCCGTTTTACCAACTCATCTTCTTGCGCTGTCCATAAACGCATGCCTGAAGCACCCGCCTCTACCAGCTTTAAATCTTCTAAGTCAATCACTGTTTCGGGATTTTGCTCAAAAGCAATGGCTTTATTTTCGAGAATAATGGCCGCACGCTGACCAGGTTTGTCAGATTTTCGAAATTCACTCAATACGAGAGGCGCTAATGTATCATGTGCTAAGCCTGTTCGCTTTGTTCCCGAACTCGCTAGGAGGTACAAGGTTTTGAAACACTCCAATAACTTGTCAACGATCGCTTGCCGATCGTTATACCTTTCGCGCAGCTCATCTAAGGATTTGGCATTAGCCGTTCCCATTTTCGTGGTATGATAACTTAGGATGTCTAAAGCCAAGCCAGATTCTACAAATTCAGGAAATTGTTGGTGCAGAAGTTCCATTTGCTCTTCAAAGAAATCATCCATTAAGATTCCTTGCTTTCGCAAGTTTTGGTATTTTTCTACCGAAAAGTAACGCAATTCTTCATGATCAGTCTGCTTCCACATTTTAGTGAGTAGAATCTGTAATACAGGCGCAATTGGTGATTCTTTATCCTCTAATAAGTCATCGGCAATAATAATCGGCAACTCATCTTCTACTGTAAGTCGATACCTCCGCTGCAATTTTATCGTTCGTGTTAATCCCGTCACTACTTCTACGATATCCTGACGCGCTAACGCCTTTAAGAAGATTTCTTCTCTTGGAATTCCAAAACTTTTACAGGCCTCTAGGATTTCAGGGTGATATTCTTTTCGGTACGATAAAATGAGCTTTCCTTCGGGTCGATTCCTGGGGTTTTGAAAAATGTTATTTACCTCTTCCATAAAAACGCCCAACTCATCAGTAATGTCGTCATTAGGTCGCGTAAACGCTTCTTCCACTTGATCTAATAAAACGATTAAAGGCAGGCCTCCTCGTTGCTCCGCATGCATCCACACATCGGCAAAACTTCCTGCGTGTTCTGCACGATCATCTAATATCGCTTTTGTTTTGATTTCTTCCTCATGAATTTTTAGCTGATTTACGGCTTCCAATAATTGAGGTTTAACCGTTTCTGGTGAAACATTTAGTAATAACTCAAGTTGTCCAATTTGCTCGGCTACTTTGATCAGCTCAGGGCTCGTTGATCGCATTTTTTCGGCTTGCTCTTGACTGATGCCTAGTGCTTTTTGCAACGTACCCAACAAGCCTACCTGCTCATCTCTTCGGATGTACACCACTTGGCAATATTGCTCTAATCGAGGAAATACCCCTGCATCTAGCATGGAAGATTTTCCCACACCAGACTGCCCATAAAATAAGACTACTGGAGCGGTATTTTTATCAACAGCAGTCAGGTATAAATCACGTATGTAATACGATCGCCCAAAGAAAATATCGCAATGCTCGCGGGTATATCGCTCCAAAAACCGATAGGGTTGTTCGGGTAAGTTTTGTGCTAAAGGCTCTGGTAAGCCAAAAAGCGGATTATCTACCGATTCGGGCAAGTTCCAGCTTTTCACCAATTCAGCGCCATCGCGGAAATAAATTTCCCATGGAAAACGATCTCGTGTAGGCGATGCACCTGATGGGGTATTCGGTGCCAGATTTTTAGACTTTACAGTCGCCGTACCTGTTGATGCAGTATCCATATCGTCCACTCCATCAAAAAACAGGTCTCGCATATTGGCCGTACCCTTCTGAATTTTGACTTGATCTACCGCTTCATGCCACGCACGCTCAAGTTTAGCCCCGTTGCCCAATGCGGAATAAAATCGAATCGCTAAACTGGTAGCCACCTCATCGTTAATTGACTGGGATGTACCAATTACAGCCGGAATTCCAGCTTCTATTAAATCCAATGCTTGTTGTTGTGAGGAACAGCCATTTAAAAAAATAACTTTAAGGCCTTGCTGTTTTACCAAAAAGGAAACCAACCCTTCACTATGTGCCGAAGCATGTGCTCCCTCCATGGTTTCGAGTAGCAACTGAAACCCATTGGCATGACCACCATAATGGAAAACAGCCACGCGGTCTTTGTAATACGCATCTTGGAAAACATCTAAAATTTGATCTATCGTGGCATTTGCTCGTTCAACTACTTCACACAACCCTGCTTTGACCGCTTTATGGAGTGCTTCTCGAATACCACCCAGTTCTTTTGGCAAATTCCGAAGATACGCTGCATCCTCAACACGATCATTGGCAAAAGCCAAAAAAACCACTGGCTTGTTAGAAGGTTGGTTGGACATAGTTGGAGATTCAAGTTCTTAATCAATCTAAAGAATATAACATTGAACAACAACTCATCATGAAATCATTAACATTCGTTCAATTTATTTTTATCCTTTCATTGCAGTTACCAATACTTTACCCAAATGTTAAAAAGAAAAATATGACGTAAAAACACGTCATAAAACTGTATATTATAGGATAGCTCCAGCTAGAAAACACTCATATTAAAAGAGTTACTCAAATAAAAGTGATCAAAATAGTGTGAATAAGTAACATGATAACTAAACAAAAATTTAGGAGTAAAGCAAGTTTGATTTGACTTAATATTAATTAAATATTAACTTAGTATTTCTTTTTGTAATTTTTGATTAACATTTACGTAATATTGAGAAAAGTTTGGATAATATTGATACTTCTATCGCTTTTTACCCCTTCACTTAGTTTTGCTAAAGGGGGTAATAAGACTATACACACAGAAAATTTAATTGAGATCTTATTAAGTTATGATCACATCCTCAAGAATCCACCATCGATTTCTACCTACAATTCGACTTATCAGAAAACACTGACTGCATTTGAAGAAAAAAAGCAGAAATGGAATCAGGATAAGCGCTTTTTAGCACATGTATTTTTCAAGATTCATCAAGAATACCTAAAAAAATATGCTCCGCTTCCTTCGTTTAAAGCCACACTTAAAAATGGAACATACGGCTGCTTAACAGGGACTATTTTATATGCGCTATTTCTGAAAGATTTAGGCTACAACTACGAATTGATTGAAAGCAATTATCACATTGTTCTCATTGTGAAGGTAAAAGATGAACGCTTTTTATTTGAAGCTACAGACCCTATACATGGTTTCATTACTAATAGTAGCCAAATTGATTCAAAACTGGCAGCGATGCAGGCAGCTAATCGGGGAAAAGGGGAAAAAGGGAAGTACTATTTCACTACCCAAACGTACAATAAGGTTACCTTAAGCAATTTAATTGGACTTCAATTGTATAATATGGCGATTGTAGCCTATAACCACCATAACTTCAAGGAGGCTGCCAAACTACTGAGTCACGCCAAACGCTATTACAGTTCTGAAAGATTAGAAGAATTTTCCCAGCTATTGATTAGCCAACTGAATGCACAATTAATATCTGGAATTCAAGAATAGATAGAAACTATTGGCAAGGATTTACCCCTTCTGCCTGTCTACTTTCCAATGTCCTTAAGGGAATACATGTACGTAAATTTCACGTCATGCTGATCAGTAGCACCATTACTTGATAGGCTACTTTAAAAAAAGGTTAGCCCATCGTAAACGCTTTGGTGAAGGCCATCTAGTTTTAAATTTCACACCCCGCTATTACACTGTAAACGAAGTAATTTAACACTTTGCTATAAGCGTAAATCTGAAGATTTACTCGATTGCTGTTTGTAGAGGACGTTTTACTAACTCTACAAACAACTTCAGAATGTTAAATAATTTAGTTTACACAGTACTATGTAAGGAAGGCTAAATTTAAAATGAGTTGGAGGTGAAGCTAAACTAAATCAAAAACAATTGGTTTTGAAGGAAAAAACCTTTATATGAAAAAACAGCATTTACCCTCTAAAGTTTGCCCCGTTTGTCATCGCCCATTTACTTGGCGGAAAAAGTGGAAAGCCGTTTGGGATGAGGTGAAGTATTGTAGTGAGCGTTGTAGGCGAAATAAATCATCTTGATTTGATGTTAAGCAGGAGATTTAGCAAATTAACAGATAGCCATTGTATGAAGAAATAGCCGTATGAGATTTTTCATTAAGCTCAACTTTAGCCGTGATCACTAAAGTTAAACATAGGAGATGTTATAAAATTAATTTACAGTCGAACTTAAAATTGTCGTATAAAAAAAGTCAGTGCATGTATGACACACACTGACCATGAATCAAATCAAAATTACTGGCACAACATCTTATTGCTTCACCAGCTTTGTTGTCATTACTTTATCTCCCTCAATAGCTCGAATCACATATACACCAGACTGAATACCCCTCAACGAAATATGTGCTTCGCCATTCTTCATTTCACCTTGAGCCACTTGCTTTCCAGTTACGTCCATCACTACATATTTAGCAGAAGTAAACCCTGATGCTCTCAAAGACACTTCATTAGTTGCTGGATTAGGATAAGCGACTAAACCATCATTGATAAGCTTTGCAGTAGTCGTAAATTGCGCAGCAGTGGTACTATTCACACAGAAGTTCTTAGTTTCTGAAGAACCGAAAGATCCTCCTGAGGCTAATGTTGTGCTTCCTTCGGTTAATGCGTATGAACCGTTACCATATGAACAACAGATGCCATCTCCATAGGAATCATTGATTACAAAATCATAACAGCCCGCTGCTAAGTTGAATGTCTCCGTATACGTTTGGTTATTGCCATAACCGCTACCTGTCGCAATTGCTGTACCTGAGCTATTTCTCAATTCCCAGCTTGTTTCTGAGCCATAGTTGTCAGTTACTAAAGTCAATACAACCGTTGAAGTGCCACCACCTCCGCCTCCACCACCAGAGGTAGAAACGCTGATGTTATCTACAGCAATGTCTGAGCTCCAGCCTGAACCTGAAGTCGCTAAGAATCGCAATTGGACCGAACCGCCTGTATAAGACGCTAAATCTACAGTAGCTGACTGCCATGCTGTGCCTTGACTACCTGAAATGCTCCATACATTGCTCCAAGTTGAGCCATTATCTGAACTCGCTTCTAAAACTAATGAACCCATCGCTGTGCCATTCATGTGGTAATCAAATCCGAAGCTCGCACTTGACTCACCTGACAAGTTGAAACATGGGCTGTTTAAGTAAGCAGTT
>JBMYQA010000100.1:0-18999 GCA_049600855.1 Flammeovirgaceae bacterium
AACTGGAGGTTTCGAGTCGGCAATCTGCCAAACTTAAAAACTGGAATACGCTATAATGTTGAGCAACTTCAGCCAAGAAACGAATTTACCTCAACAAGACAACAAATTATTCCGCTATATCGCTTTTGAGTTAACCGCTCATAGCGATTAGCAGCCCACATCTTTTTATAAACATTTTTAATCATATGAAGCATATAATCATCGTATTTGTTGCACTAGTGACTATTAGTGCTTGTAGTAGCAAAACAGAATCTTTGCTCACTCAAAAACCAACCCTCAACGACTATAAAAGTGGGGAAAAATGGGTTTGGAAGTGGAAAAGCACCTTAGATGGCGAAGTGCGTGGAGAGGGCGAGGACATTCGGGAAGTGGTGGATTATCATGGTGCCTTAGGGTTTTGGAATGGTTTTGATACCATTCAGGTTTCAACCGCTTTGAAACAAACCAAAAACAATACCCCTTTTCGTGATTGGCCCTTGCAGGTAGGAAAAAAATGGCTATTTGAATCTGAATGGACCAATGAATCGGGTAGCAAAGGGAAAACGAGCCAACATGCTGAAATTATTTCATTTGAAGAATTAGCTACAACGGCTGGAAAGTTCTGGGCGTATCAAATCAAATATCAGGGAACGATGGAAAATTACGATGTTGGTGGCAAAGGTGAAGTGACTGATTTTTGGTGGTATTGCCCTGAACTAAAAACGGATATCAAACATATCCAAGATGACGGTAAAGGCTTCATCTATACCAGTGAATTAATTAGCTATTCAAAGCCTCAATAACTCCTTATATAACTAAGCGCATGTTTGCATCACATCGGCAAACATGCGCTTAGATGAATGTAAAGAAGCACTTATTTTAGTACACCCAACTCTTTTCCAACTTCGGTAAAGGCTTGAATGGCCTTATCCAAATGCGCTTTTTCGTGTACAGCAGACACTTGCACACGAATTCGAGCTTTTCCTTTGGGAACAACTGGATAATAGAAACCAATGACGTAAATGCCTTTAGCCAATAGTTTTTCCGCAAATTGCTGAGAGAGCGGTGCATCGTATAACATGACTGGAACAATGGCATGCTCACCAGGCGTAATGTCAAAACCAGCATTGGTCATTCCCTCTCTAAAGTATTTGGTATTCCACTCCAATTTATCGCGGAGCTCAGTAGATTGCGTTAACAAATCAAATACGGCAATGGATGCCCCAACGATAGAAGGTGCTACCGTATTGGAAAACAAATACGGGCGAGAGCGTTGTCGGAGGATATCCACAATTTCTTTACGCCCTGAGGTAAATCCACCCGATGCCCCACCTAAGGCCTTGCCCAATGTGCCTGTAATAATGTCCATGCGTCCCATCACACCACAGTGCTCATGTACCCCACGACCTGTTTTGCCCATGAAACCCGTACTGTGGCATTCATCAGACATCACTAAAGCTTTATATTTGTCAGCTAAATCGCAGATTTTGTCCAATTGAGCAATGGTGCCATCCATTGAGAATACCCCATCGGTCACAATAATTTTTTGTTTAGCGCCTTTCGCATCAGCAGCTTGAAGCTGTGCTTCTAAGTCGGCCATATCATTGTGGGCATAACGAAAACGCATGGCTTTGCATAAGCGCACGCCATCAATAATGGAAGCGTGGTTGAGCTGATC
This sequence comes from Flammeovirgaceae bacterium, assembly GCA_049600855.1. Taxonomy (GTDB): domain Bacteria; phylum Bacteroidota; class Bacteroidia; order Cytophagales; family Flammeovirgaceae; genus JBMYQA01. The sequence continues at coordinate 1,658 of JBMYQA010000100.1, forward strand.
CGAGATAATGGCATCTTCAGGACCGAATAGAGGTTCAAAAACACCTCCATTCGCATCAAAAGCAGCCGCGTATAGAATGGTATCTTCTGTACCTAAAAATTCAGAGATTTTCCGCTCTAAGGTCTTATGAATATCTTGTGTTCCACAAATAAATCGAACGGAAGAAAGGCCAAAACCATGTGTATCAATGGCTTTTTTAGCTGCTTCGAGAACTAGTGGATGCGAGGATAAACCGAGGTAATTATTCGCGCAAAAGTTAATGACTTCTTCCCCTTTATCTGTTTTGATATCGGCTCCTTGTGGCGTAATAATGATGCGCTCACTTTTATAAAGGCCCGCCTCTTTGATGTCAGCAAGCTCTTTTTCAAGTACAGGTTTTAGTGTATCGAACATGTTTCAGGCTGTTTATTGTTTGCCACAAAGATAAATGATCTGTACAATGCAGCAAGAGCTAAACGCCTTATGAAAGCACAATTCATCCGTTCACCTACTGCGAATATAAAATCTTGCTTCTAATCATGGCCTCTAAATCTTGTGGGGTAGCTTGGCGTGCTAAATGTTCACGAACTACTGCAATGGTTTCTTTTTCTAATTGAAATCGCTTATTGCAACAAGCACATTTTTTTTGCTGTTGCTCAAATAAAGCCAATTCTTCAGCAGTGGTTTCTGTATCAATAATATCTTGTATGAGGTTGGCAAATTCATGGCAAGTAAGTTGTTTTCGACCCTTTTTTAAGCCAAATCGAACCAATTGTGCATCCAATTTGCCCACTATTGATACCCAGATACACTTCACCTTATTTTCTTTATGAGGTAAATCTGTTTCCATATATTAGTTGATTTTATTTCTAATTTGAATCTTGTGTTGAAACATCAATTTTTGAGAATTAGTGCCACTTCGGAAAAAAATAATTTGATAAACAGAAATTACAAAGACATACTAAAAGACTCTTTTCAGGACAAATAGCACTCGAAATAATTGCATTAACTAAATATTTCACTATAATATGCCTAAACACGAAACTCGACTGAATGCAAACGTGGTAAATGCGATTCAATTCCATTTGCCAATTTATTCTTATAATTTCGCTGTTATCAAACGTATATTATGCGCATTGATACAGTAAACTAAACGTAATTGGTTGATACGTTGAATATCAACTAACCAAAAAGTCACTAAACATGATGCAGACATTTAATAGTGAAGTTATGGCAGAGGAGATTCTACTGAATGTACAAAATGAAACCGCTTCCTTAGAAGCCGTAATTGTAGGAATTGGCATTGATGAAGGTACCGCCCACTATCAAAACAATCCCAAAATCATGGAGCACATTGAAAAGGGAACCTATCCACCAGAAGAAGTCCTAGCTGGTCAAGTAGACAACCTAGCATCCGCCCTTGAGCAAGAAGGAGTTACGGTCTATCGCCCAGCAAACATTCCTGATGTAAATCAAATCTTTACCAGAGACATTGGTTTTGTAATTGACGGCTTTTTTATAAAAGCCAACATGAAACGCGATAATCGAAAGCCCGAATACGACGGTATTCAACACATTATTGCCCAATTCCCCGAAGATAAAATCCTCTATCCACCCAAACATGCAACCATTGAAGGTGGAGATGTATTGCTTTGGGGCGAACACATCTTTGTGGGCATTAGTAAACGAACCAATCAGGCAGGCGTTGATTTCTTACAAGAAAAATTCCCCCATAAAAAGGTGCATGCACTGCATGTTAAAGTTACAGATGATCCAAAAACAAATATTCTGCACCTCGATTGTACCTTTCAGCCTGTAGGCGATAAATATGCCATTATTTTTGAAGATGGTTTTGAGAAACGACCAGCCATTATCTACGAGCTGTTTGAAGAAGAAAACCTCATCAAAGTCACTGCGGAAGAAATGTATTCCATGTTTCCAAATGTGGTCTCCATTTCACCAACTTGTGTGGCTTCAGAAAAACACTTTACCCGCTTAAATGAGGCACTCAAGGCAAAAGGAATTCGCGTGGTAGAAGTGGCATACAATGAAGTTTCCAAATTAAGCGGACTGTTTAGATGCTCCACCATGCCTTTGCGCAGAAGGTATTAGCTATTTTTTTGGCAGATCAATTAAGTGAGAACTAGGAGATCGAGATAAAAAATGGTGCAAGTGTGCCTGTACACACTTGCACTAATTATCCTATTCCCGAATTAATTTCTTCACCGCCCGTTTATCGTCTTGTACCAATTGGATGAAGTAAATCCCTGACTTCAACGAAGTGATGTCCAGTTTTATCGCTTGTGCCGTTTGTAAATTGCTAATTTGCATGCTCCTTAATTCCCGACCTGCCAGGTCTGTAATGGTAAGGTAGGCCATGCCTTTAAGCTGATCAGCGAAGCGTACGACCAACTCATCACTACGATTTGGATTAGGGAAAATCGTTACCTGTTGCGATATGTCTTCAAACTTTAGTCCTGTTACTTTATTCGTTGGTAATTCGTCTACCAATGTATTTAAGGTATAATTGGTTTGAATAGCAGGATTGAAGTCAAAATAAATGAAGGCGGTATTAAAGAGTTTCGTATGATCGGGCAAGCCAGACTTAGCTTTGATTTTGAAGGTGATATATCCATGAGAATTTGGTTCATCTGCCAGTGAGTCAGGAAGTAATATATCATCAAAATAAAAGGCTAAGGCTCCATCCTCCACTTCCAATTGAGTGCGCATGGGATGGCTACTTGCAATGACTTCAAAGGTACTTAAATCAAAATCGGCTTGCAGGGTATCGCGAATGATGACATTAAAAGCCGTGTCATTACCCGTATTTTGAAACCTAATGCGGTATTCCAAGTAATCTTCTTTCAACGTAAATCGCTCTGCTCCCACTCCAAATGGGGTGGCCGTTTTATCATTTGGGTCGTAAGCACATCGGATTTCGGAAATGAGGGAATCCTGAGCGCGAAAAGCCACTTGGTTACTTTCTATCGCTTCTACTAAATGGATAAACCTCACGGAGTCACCTATTGCCTCTACCCCAGGCATCTCGAAGGATAATTCAAGCTGCCGAACTTCTCCTGGTTTGAGATTGGAATACTCCCAAATCAGCGTGTCTCCATTGGTCAAGAAGGGTTGGCTACTATTTATAAACGTAACTGCTTCGTCGGGAATTAATTTTACTTTTCCATCCGTTAATAAGGTTCCTGTATTCTGATAAGACAACCAGAACGGCACCGTAAAACCACATCGTGTGGGAGCAGCGGTGAGTGAAGTCGTCAATTCATACAAGTCTTGGGTGGATTTTAAGCCAAATGAATAGCTTTCTGCTTCGTCTTTGGGAAGTGAGAATGGATAGGAAACCTCATCTGTGGAAAGCTCAAAATGGTGTTGTGGCAAAATGACGACTTCATAGTCCCCCACTGGTACCGAAAAATGATAGTTTCCTGCTGAATCGGTTAGGGTAACGCAGCTATCGGGCAACAACATCACTTTTTGATTCCGCAATCCATATTCGTCGGCATCTCGTTCTTTATTTTGATTGAGATCATGATAGACTTGTCCCGTCACGTCAAAGTCACATTTCCGACCGCCATCTGTAATTTGCCAACCATACTCATTGATGAGTTTATTTCTTGCCTTAAAAGCAAAGCAATAGGAAATGTTTGTAGCACCCAACTGCACAGCTGAGGTAACCGTTTGCTTTGCCCATCCGATTAGCGTGGCATCGTAATGATTCACATCCATTCCGCTGTCACTAAACATCGCTCTCATGTCTTTAGCGTGCGCTATATTCCATGTGCCTAAGTTTTGATTAAAGGAAGTTGCCCGTGAAAACATCATTCTGAATATACGGCCGTTAGACACATCCCAATTGCTCAAATCTTGATTAAAGGAAGTAGCACTAGCAAACATTGCGAAAAAATGCCCTCCATTAGAGACATCCCAATTGCTGATGTCTTGGTTAAAAGATGTAGCTCCTGAAAACATAAAGCCAAATGCTCTTCCACTGGAAACATCCCAATTACCAATCGCTTGATTAAAAGAGGTAGCCCCTGAAAACATTCCCCGAAAATCCGTACCCTTAGAAACATCCCAACTGCTGACATCTTGATTGAAAGCCGTTGCTCGATTAAACATCGAACTAAAATCCTCCCCCTTTGACACATCCCAATTGCTGATATCTTGGTTAAAGGAAGTAGCACTAACAAACATGGAACTAAAATCGACACCGTTAGATACATCCCAATTGCCAATCGCTTGATTGAAAGCAACTGCCCCATAAAACATTAATCTAAAATGCTCCCCCTTTGATACATCCCAACTCCCTATATCTTGGTTAAAAGATGTAGCGTTTGCAAACATTCCCCGAAAGTCAATGCCACTTGATACATCCCAAGTGCCAATGGCTTGATTAAAGGAATGGGCATTCATAAACATGGAACTAAAATGCTCCCCCTTTGACACATCCCAATTGCTCAAATCTTGGTTAAAGGAAGTAGCATTCCCAAACATGGAACTAAAATGCTTCCCCTTTGACACATCCCAAGTGCCAATATCCTGATTAAAGGTAGTCGCGTTTGCAAACACTCCCCGAAAGTCAATGCCATTTGATACATCCCAAGTGCCAATGGCTTGGTTAAAGGAATGGGCATTCGCAAACATGTAACTAAAATTAATACCATTGGCAACATCCCAATTGCTAATATCTTGATTAAAGGATGTAGCACTACCAAACATGACACTAAAATCGGTACCCTTAGATACATCCCAAGTGCCAATGGCTTGGTTAAAGGAACGCGCTCCACTAAACATCGTATTAAAATTTGTTCCATTCGACACATTCCAAGTGCTGATGTCTTGATTAAAGGCATTGGCATTCTCAAACATCGAACTAAAGTCAGTTCCCTTAGACACATCCCAATTACTAATATCTTGGTTAAAGGAATTTGCTCCATGAAATGCTCCATGAAAGTTGGTTACATTCGAAACGTCCCAATTGCCAATATTTTTATTGAAGGATAGGTTATTTTTGAACATTTCCGAGAGATCGGATACCCTTGTTAAATCGGGTGTATCCGTAGCATTACTCTTGAGGAAAAGACAATCCGAAAACGCTTGACGCATGCTTTCCCACTCAATATTCCCCCACTGTTCAATACTTCTAATGGTTAACTCAGGGCCTTCCCATTGCCCAAAACGAATGGCTGGAAACCTCCCTGTAATTTCTATGGTGTAGGTACCGGCATCACTATACGTATGAAAAGCATGTCCAGTAATGTTATGCTTAACGGTACCATCTCCCCAATCTACGGAGTAATGATAAGACGAGAACGCGTCACTAATTGGAATATGAATGGTTTGATTGGCTGAGACTTCCCAAGTGGTGATAAAACCATCTCCTGCTTGCGTTTGATAAGTCCAAAAAAATAGGAGAAAAACGAGTATTTTGTATTTCATGAGATTGTGAATTGTTGATTTGAAGTACTGCAAAACTATTCTGATAGCTTTCAGCTCAAATCAACAATTTACAATTGGCTAAAGATTGCCTACAGTAGACGAGAAGAATTTTATAAGTGGTTTTATCTGATTTGAGATCATCTATAAATTAAGTAAAAACCACTTATGTCATCTATCCATTAAGGTACCAACGCACAGTCGATGTAATACCGCTGCCCCGATGCTTGGCGCATGGCTTTTCCAAATCCACTGCCCGAATATGGCTGCTTGAAATCAAAATATTGGAAGAAACATTTCCCCGCATTAGTGCCATAACCTTTTACCACGACTACTGCTTCCATAGAACGGTATAAGGTTCGGCCAGCCACGTCTTTTTGTAGCACCCAATCTGCACTCGTGAGAATGGCCGATTTCACTTCATAATCTGGAAATTTCTGGAATTTGATCGCATCTATAAATTGCTGTTCCCAATCAGCCTGCTGGATGACCGCTTTGGGCAAAGCATCGGCTTTTTTCGAGAAATCAAGTGGCTGCTGGTTCGCTGCAACAATAGACTCCTTAGCTGCGGCGAGTTCTTGAATCTTGGCTAAGATTTTCTGGAGTGCCATATGGTTGGGGTTAATTTTAAGTAATGAATTAGTATAGCCTTCTGCATCAGCGATGTATCGCTCATACAAGGAAGTTTCTGAGGTTGTCTTAATATCTGCAATCAGCTTGTTTAATTGATTGAGCAATTGCTTTTCGGTAATCAGTTGATCTACCGTGGCCAGCTGCTCTTTGAGCTGTAAAACCATTTGCTTCCCTCCTACGCCTACTTGTTCGGAGTTAAACTTCTCATGTTGAGTCACTTGACTGAGCAAGGCATTTACTCGATTGAGGTCGAATTCAGCCATATCTTCCCAAATGGCCTTACCTCCATAGGGCGAGACATGAAATACTTTATTTACAGCCGTTGCCCATCGTAACACTTCATCATAGTTTTTATCAAAAGCAAGCTTTGCGTCTTTTTGTGCATCAATTTGAGCCTGCATTTTTACCATTTGGGCTTCTTGTGCGGCAATGGCATCGGCATAGCCTTTTTTCTTCAACTTTGCCGCATGTCGATTGGCGTATTTTAGGAAGTTTCCAGCTTTACCCACTGCCCCTTTTTCTAACTCTTCCACTGCCTTTTGGTAATATCTCGTAAAATTGATGTAATCAAAGTCTTTTTCTACGGGTTTATCGGTTTGTGCCATGGTTACGCTGCTTAATGTCCAAAAAAAGATGATCAATAACTGTCGCATAATGATGGATGTTTACATGAAAAATTAGCCTTCCAAAGCACAATCATTCGTTGGAAGGCTCATGAAAAGGCTTATTCTACGACTAGTTTTTGAGTCCAGTGTTGATTGGCTGAAATGCCTTGAATGAAATAGATGCCTTTGCCATAGTTTTCTAAATTCACAGTGGCTTTTGTTTCATTCAAGTAGGATTGCTTAAACAATAACTTGCCTGTTGCATTAAACACGGAGATTTGGTGTGTATTGGCTTTGGGGAATTGCAAGGTAAACGTACCCGATGAAGGATTAGGAAAAGCATTTACAACACCAGAAGCATTCACAACGTCCTGATTAGCAGAGCGTTCACAGGCTTTACAAGCTCCTGCAAGCTTCTCAAAAATATAGCCGACTCCAGCAAAGCTCTGATTAGGTGCTCCCACTGCAATTTGCTCACCACTCACCACTACATCCGCACCAAAATGAACATGAGGCGTAGCTCCTGTAGACGGGCCGAACGTCCGATCAAACCCCCAACTACTTCCGCTTTTCAAATACAGGTGTGCGGCTCCTTTACCCGTGGAATAACCCTGATCAGCAATCACTAACTTTGATCCTGAAATGCTGACATCACTTCCAAAAGTACTACTTCCCGTAATGCTATATCCTGAAAAATTGTGTAATAGATTCCAGTCTCTAAGCGGCCAAGAAGGGTAATTGCTTCTACGATACACATAAGCCTCTCCGAAATGATTTTTATTTGGCGAACCGACAACGGCATATTCTTCTGACACGGAAACGGCTTCACCAAAACGATCATTGCTATGCGGATTGCTCAGGCTAATTTCATGCTCAAAATTCCAACTTGTACCAATTGTCCTAAAAATCTGTACTTGCCCAGCCCCTGCTACACCATTCACCAAAGCAGCTGGTGCGCCTACAATTAGGTGATCGCCATCAAAATCTACCGAATAACCAAACTCTGCTCGCTGGCGTTTTCCTATCGCCGCCATGGTGATTCTTTTTTCAAACACCCAATTCTGATTACTGAGTCGGTAAATGTATACCGAACCGGTTCCAATTGGCTCCGTTCTTGGGTAATTTCCTAACTCCAATGCGCCAACCGCAAGCTTTCCATTCGAAATACTTAAAGAATGTCCGAAATAGGTGTAAGCTTTCGATGAGGTATTAGGTCTAAAAAATCGAGGGATAGGATTATTTGCTAATTCCCAATTTCCATTTACCCGATGATAAACGTATACAATTCCTGTAGATTCATGATTTCCTTCATCTACCGTACGTTGCCCAATAAAAGCCCAATCGCCCTCTATCGCCACTGCTGTGACCGGCTCGTGATGATAAACACCTTGACTCGCATCTACTTCATACACCCGAATCCAAACACCACTTAATGGATGTTTCTCCCAAATGGATACCCCTCCTTCATGAACCAAACGGTTAGGATCAGCTACAATCAGTCGATCATTATCCATGTCAATTTTACCGCCAAAGTTTTCCCCAAAGTCAGGAAAACCTTGTGGTGTAACGGATGGATGAATCTGAAATTGCGCATACTGCCCTAAACTCGGTAAAGCCCCAAAAAGCGTCGAAATCAATAGTAAATGGAATACGTAAACGTTTCGTTTTTTCATGAGTAAATTGTATTTGATGTATTAAATTCATGGTAAAACTACCCGTAAACTTTTTGAGAAAATGGCTACTTTACTAGGTGTAGTCCTTTCGCTAACTTGTGTATCATCCATTTAATAAGTGTAGGGAAATTGGCATTTTTTATATCCGCAGCTCGCTAATGCTATTTTTGAGACTCGTTTTTTCTTTGTATAATTCGTATTAAGACGAGCAACAAACGTTACTCTACCCGATGGTTTAACACTTAAATCTGCTATTCAAGGCTTCTGAACCTTGAATCCATGATCGAAAGTTTCCTAACTTTCGAGTTTTAAGCCAGTTAGGAAACTTGCAACCATTGAATCAAGATTTTGAAACGTTGACTAGCATGATTTATGTATTTGACTATCAGAGTCTTGCAAAACCATCGAGTAGAGGCAACAAACGTATTACGCTAATCCACTGGTGATGAACATTTTTTTCAGCTTTAGCACATTTCTATTTTGCTTGCTATCCACAGTACTGCTAAATGCACAATGTAAATGCCAAGCTTATGAAGAAATTCAACAACAGTTTAAAAGGCATTTAAGGCAAAAGCACTTAGATTCCGCTTCAATCCTCCACACTACAGTTCAAGCCAATGCTTCATATCCTTGTCAAATCAAGGCGCTGTATATGAGTGGAAGCATTCACTATCAACAAGGGGATTATGAACGCGCCAAGAATTTTTATCATCAAGAAGCGGCATTACTCGCCCAATATTGTGATTCTTTGGAAAGTATAGACAATAAACAGCGCCTTACCTATGCACATTTCCAATCTGGAAACTTTGATTCTACGGTGTTCTATGCCCTCCAAGGACTTCAACTGGCGCAAGAAGAAGAACATTTTGTTACGAAACATAAATTACTCAATATCATTGGACAGGTCTATGTTCAACTGGGTCAGCCTAAGAAATCTTTATTTTACCGCCATCAAATGCTTGCATTAGCAGAGAAAATGGCCGATGAACACCGCATCATTTTGAGTCTATTAAATATGGCGAGCAATTATGGTGAGCTTTATGGACATACGGAGCAGTACAGCTACCTTGACTCCTTAGCTCATGTAACTCATCGTGCCTTGCGCTTGGCACAGAAAAATCAGGAATGGTATAATGTCATTCGGGCTCAACTGCTCTATGCTGGCAAACACTTTCACGATCAAAACTATCAGCAAACCATTCTTTATGCCGATAGTGCCTTAACTACCGCTTATCAACTGCCAAATACCATCCAACAAATTAATTCGGCCCATATCAAAAAAGCCTATGCTTACCTTGAACTCAAAGCAGCTGAAAAGGCACGGATAGCCGCCGATTCGATTGTCTATTATGCAGAAAAGCGCAATAATAAGGCGGTGCTCATTATTGGTAAAACACAGCAATATGAAGCAGCCAAGCTCGCGCATGATTACCCAGCCGCTTTAGCCTACTTAGAAGAAGCAAAATTACTCAGCGATAGCCTCACTCAAACAGGATTAATGGAGCGAATTACAACGCTGGAAGGAAAATATACCCAAGAAAAAAATGAACGAGCCATTGAAAAACTCACCCAACAACAAGAAATTGACACCTTACAAATCCGATTATTACTTGCTGGAATAGCGAGTTGTTTACTCGCCATTGGCTTTGGTATTTTTTACGTAAAGCAACGAAACCTGAAACATCAAACACACCTCTTACGGGTAGAGCAACGTTTAAACCGCAGTCGCTTAGATCCTCATTTCTTTTTTAACATGCTGGCAAGTATTCATGGAGATTTGCTCAATGGCAAGGATCAACGGAAGGCCGCCAACCAACTCGCCAAAAGCTCCCACATCATGCGGCAAGCGTTAGAAAGCTCTTACCACGATTTCATTACATTAGAAGATGAAATTGAATTCTTAACCAATTACCTCGCCTTACAAAATGCACGAACGGAGCATAAATTTGATTATCATTTTGATATAGATGACTCCTTAGCGATTGATGAATTACTGATTCCGAGTATGCTTACCCAGCCCTTTATTGAAAATGCCATTATTCACGGCATCTCAGGCATAACCGAAAAGGGAATGATTCACATTTCGATCCAAGCAAAAGGGGAATATTTGGAAATTACCATTGATGATAATGGCAAAGGAATAAACCATCAGCTTGCACCTCATAAGCAACATCCGTCACGGGCTTATCAAATCACGCAAGACCGTTTATTTCTATTGGAAAAAACCTATAAAAAGAAAACTAACATTGAGATTCGCCCTAAAGCGGCAGCGGCTGGCGTTGTAGCAACGATTACGATTCCCATCATTTATGATGAACTCATCTAAACAGCTGGCAACATTCCATAAACGCTCTAAAAAATGATTATCTTAATTGTTGATGATAACGCCAATATGCGTTCGGCACTAAAAACGCAATTAGCACAACTTCGAGTTGGGTATGAACACATCTATGAAGCAGGTAATGTAGCCAGTGGTTTACAGGCCATTCAAGCATACCATCCCGACCTCGTATTTTTAGATGTGGAAATGCCTGATGGTACAGGAATGGATTTGTTGCAACAGGTAACTCATCATCATTTCCAGCTCATCTTTATTACTGCATTCGATCATTATGCCATTGAAGGATTCAAATTCAGCGCCATTGATTTTTTGCTAAAACCTATTCAAGAAGATCAACTGATTGCTGCACTCGAAAAAGTGGAAGCCCAAGCGCAATCGAAACACGTACAACAACAGCTCGCCGTATTAAATGCGCACTTACAAGGGCTGCGGCAAGGCGAAAAGAAGCTGGTATTGAAAGATCAGGAGAATATCTATTTTGTAAAAATTGGCGATATCATTCGCTGCACATCCGATGGACCTTACACCCATTTTTATTTGGAAAATGGGGAACAGCTATTGATTTCCAAAACATTAAAATCGTACGACAAACTACTTACCGACTTTGGTTTCTTTCGTTCTCACCACTCGCACCTCATTAACCTGTACAGAATTAAGAAATTTAATAAAACAGATGGAGGCTACTTAGTGATGGAGGATGGGGCAATTGTTCCCGTTTCTGCCCGAAAAAAAGAAGGACTCATTCAGCGAATTAAGCAAATGTAAGCTAAGAAACTGTTTAAACGCTTAGGGAAAAAATCCTTGTGTGATCGAGGTCATAGAAGAAGAAAAAACATTTTGCGTTTTTCGCAATATGATATTTGTAAAAGGTAGTTTTCGCCTGTTAGCTTTTGTTCTGAATGATCTATCGTACAAGATTATGAATAAATACCTCATTTTATTTTATAGCCTGCTTTGGCTCAATCATGCTGCTTGGGCACAAGAAAAGCCATTAGCACTTCCTACTGCTTTACAAGCACTAGAGAAAAATGCCCATATACTCCAACAATTAGATAAAGACCTTGCCCTATCGAAAGAACATCAAAAAATGAGCAAGCAATATTATCTACCTCAAGTTGGGTTACAGTACACCGGAATATTTACAAATAGCCCATTAAATGCTTTTGGGTTTAAATTGAATCAGCAAATTGTAGAACAGGCGGATTTTACCCCTTCCCTACTCAACAATCCTGATGTGATCTCAAACTTTAACAGTAAAATACAGGTGATGCAACCCATTTTTAATGCGGATGCTGTTTTACACAAAGATCGGATTCAACATCAGATAGAAGCTTTAACACTTCAAAAAACGCATACGCTCCATCATTTGCAATTGCAACTCAAGCAATCCTATACGCAACTGCAATTACTGTATGCCAGCCGAGCGGTGTTGCTTGAAACGGAAAAAGCCCTGAAAACGCACGAAGAAAATGTTGTTCAGTTCATTCAACAAGGTGTGGGGAAATTAGCTGATCAACTCGCCATTCAAGTAGAAATTAACACCATTGCCAATCAGCGCATCCGCATTGATAAACATGTTAAGCAGGTTTCTTCTCACATCGCTTACCTCACTGGTGATCAGGCCAATAGCGTATACCAGCCAAGTACGGAAATGGAAAAAAGCACTACGGCTACGCTTTTCTTGAGTGACAGTGTTCCAGTACAACGCGCTGATTTATTGGCCTTACAAAAAGGCATTGAAGCGCAATACATCAACCGAAAAATTACCAAAGCCCAAGAATTGCCACGCCTCAATGCGTTTGGCGAGTTCAATTTCAACGATAACTCCCCCGTAGGTTTTGGTGGAAGTAACTTTCTGGTAGGCTTTTCCTTATCATGGCGCTTGCATTTAGGGCAGCAACTAAAATCAAAAGTTGCCAGCCAGCAATTGGCGATTGAAAAAGCACACCTTTCTTTAGCCCATGCAAAAGCACAAAGTAATCAACAACTACAGCAGGCCATTGCCACACGAACCGCATTACGTGCCCAATTAAAGAACCAAGAAACAACGATTGAATTGGCAACTGAGCAGCTCCGTATCATGAAAAATCGTTTTCAAGAAGGTTTAGAGAAATCAGCCGATGTGTTGGTCGCTGAAAATAAACTTGCTCAAGTCAAATTAGGAATGCAAGAGTTGCGCGCCCAACTCCAACAACAACATGATCTTATTGAATTCTTAGTCCGTGAAAATTAATCATCATGAAAACAACATATATATTCTTTAGTTTGCTACTTTTCGTAGTAGCCTGCTCCAGCGATAAAACGCCTGAAAGCATTGAATTAGCAGGTCAAGCCATACAGGTAAGTACGCAAAAAATTGCCAATTCTTCTAGCAAAAACACCAACCGACTGGTGCTAAATGGGCTAGTAGAAGCACAAAAACAAGCTTCCATTAGCACCCGTGTCATGGGAAATATCACCCAAGTATTGGTACAAGAAGGCCAAAAAGTGCGCAAAGGCCAAACACTCGCTACCGTACATAATACCGATTTAAAAGCGCAGAAAGCAAGGGTACAAGCTCAGGTTTTGGAAGCCGAAGCTGCTTTAAAGAACACGAATAAGAACTACCAACGCTTTAAAAACTTGTTTGCCTCCAAAAGCATTACCCAAAAGGAGTTTAACGATGTAGAAATGCAATTGGAAATGGCTCATGCGCGTGTGACTGCGGCTAAAGAGGCGCTCAACGAAATTAATGTGCAGCTGAGTTATGCGAATGTGGTAGCTCCATTTTCAGGTAGAATCACCAAAAAAATCGCTCAAATTGGTAGCATGGCGAATCCTGGTATGCCCTTGTTCCAACTGGAGTCTGAAGGAAAGCAAAAGATCGTGGTTTACTTGCCTGCATCAGAAATCAACGCATTGAAAATTGGCGATCAAGTAGCAGTACGAATTAGCGATATCGACCAAAATTTCAAAGGGAAAATTGCCCTCATCAATCCATCCTCTACCCATAGCGGTCATCAATACAAAGTAGAAATTACTCCCGACATGTCGGCATTTACGCAGCAATTGCTTGCTGGTATGACTGCGAAAGTGACGTTTGCTATACCGCAAAAGGCTTCAACAGCTACAGGAATCTGGATTCCGAAAACCGCTTTAGTTCATCATGGGCAATTGATTGGTGTCTATACCCTCTCCACTCAACAAACCGCCTTGTTGCGTTGGATTCAGCTCGGAGCACAAAGTACGAATGAAGTGGAGGTCGTTTCTGGACTCGCAGCAGGCGATGTGCTAATCACTCAAGCAGATTCAAGATTATATAATGGAGCAAAAATCACTGAATAAAATGAAACAAGGAATCGCAGGTCGCATAGCCAGTTTTTTCATTGGCTCAAAGTTGAGTCTCTTACTCATGTTTGCCTTTTTGCTGATTGGGCTTTACAGTACCTATCTCATTCCGAGAGAAGAAGAACCCCAAATTCAGGTCCCTATTGCCGATATTCTAGTTGCGTATCCTGGCGCTTCTGCTACTGAAGTTGAATCGCGCATTACCAAACCGCTCGAAAAAATTGTCACAAACATTACAGGTATAGAGCATGTATATTCAACGGCGATGCAAGATCAGGCCATGCTCATTGCCCAATTTTACGTTGGCGAAGATGTGGAACGCTCATTGGTAAAGCTCTACAATGAGATTTACAAGCACATGGATCAATTCCCCCAAGGCGTTTCCATGCCCCTCATCAAATCGCGCTCAATTGATGACGTGCCTGCACTCAGCCTGACACTCTGGGGAGAAAATTACGATGATTACCAAATCAGACAAATTACAGATGAGTTAAAGCAAGAACTCAAAAAAATTAAAACGGTAGCTCAGGTAAATGCCATTGGAGGAAGAAAACGCGCCTTCAAAGTCATCTTAGACCCTGCCAAGCTTACGGCATTTGATTTAGATTTTATGCAAGTCAGCAACATGTTGCGTGGGCAAAATGTACAACTTACTACAGGAAAAGTGCTGCAAGGCAATGAAGAAATCATTGTTTCGGGCGGAAACTTTATTCGCGATGAAACGGAAATCAAACAACTCGTAATAGGATTTTATCAACAACAGCCCATTTACTTAAGGCAAGTCGCAACCATTGAAAATGGGCCAGAAGATCCTACTCAATATGTGAGCTTTTCTTATGGCGGAGCCGACAAAGAGAAACTAACTACACAGCCATCCTCCTATCCTGCTGTGACTTTAGCCATCACCAAGCTCCAAGGAGCCGATGCCATGCAAACAGCTGAAGCAGTAAAAGCACGCATCGAGCAATTGCGGAAAAGCCTTATTCCCAACGACTTAGAAGTAAGTATTACTCGAAATTATGGAGAAACGGCTTCTGAAAAAGTCTCTGAGCTCTTAGCGCACCTGATTGGCGCTATCGTTGCAGTAACGCTTGTGGTGATGCTAGCCATGGGCTGGCGAGGAGGATTGGTAGTATTCCTTTCGGTACCTGTGACCTTTGCCTTAACCCTATTTGCCTATTACTATTTAGGATATACACTCAACAGAATCACCCTTTTCGCCTTGGTGTTTGTGACCGGTATTGTAGTGGATGACTCCATCATTATTGCGGAAAACATGCACCGTCATTTTCAACAACGGAAGGCGGGCTTTTTAGAAGCAGCATTATTTGCCATCAATGAGGTAGGTAATCCCACGATTCTGGCAACATTCACAGTTATTGCCTCCGTACTTCCAATGGCATTTGTAGGCGGATTAATGGGGCCTTACATGAGCCCTATGCCCATTGGTGCTTCTATTGCCATGTTGTTTTCGTTAATTGTGGCACTGACCATTACCCCATATTTAGGGTATCGCTTGCTCCGAAAACAAGCTAGCACATCTCATGGACATGCTACCCATGACCAAGCACCTACGCGAATTTATCGCATCTACCACAAGCTCGTTCATCCGCTACTGAACTCAAGCGTGAAACGTTGGGGCTTTTTAGGCATTACGACCGTTTTATTATTGGCTTCTATGATGATGTTTGGCATTAAAGGAGTAGCAGTGAAGATGTTGCCATTTGATAATAAGAATGAATTTCAAGTGGTGATTGATATGCCCGAGGGCACTACTTTAGAAACCACGCAAGCAGTCACTGCGGAAATCGGGCAATACTTGCGTTTACGCCCAGAAGTTGTTCATTTCCAATCGTATGTAGGCACAGCTTCTCCCATTACCTTTAACGGTTTAGTGCGACATTATGATTTCCGAAGAGGGGCAAATGTTGCCGATATTGCCGTCAGCCTAAAACACAAAGATGAGCGAGATGATCAATCGCATGACATTGCCAAACGATTAAGAAGCGAAATACAAAAAATTGGCGCAAAATACGAGGCAAATATCAAATTAGTGGAAGTTCCTCCTGGCCCACCTGTATTGAGTACCATTGTCGCAGAAATCTATGGCCCTGACTATGACGAGCAAATCAAATTAGCTCGCCAAGTAGAAACACTTTTTAGCGCAACACCCGATGTGGTTGATGTCGATTCGTATGTGGAAAAACAACAAAGTCGTTATCATTTTCGGGTAGACAAAGTGAAAGCAGCTCAAATGGGAATTTTATCGAGCGAGCTGATTCAGAATATGGCACAAGCCTTGGGACAACGCCCCATTGCACAACTGTACCAACCTCAAGCCGCAGAACCAATTGGTATGGTGCTCAAACTTTCCAATGAAGAAAAGAGCACCATTGAGCGCATTAAGCAACTTCCGATTAAGACTAAAATGGGTAATACGCTCACCATTGGGGATTTGGTCAGCATCGAAAAAACCAAACAGTCTCAAACCATTTATCGGAAAAATCAGCAACGTGTAGTCTATGTATTGGCTGATATGGCAGGTGATTTAGAATCGCCCGTGTATGCCATACTTGATATTTCTGATCGTTTAAAAGCGCTTGAACTCCCTACAGGTTATCAATTAAACGAACTATACAATGGTCAGCCTACTGATGAATTTGATTTTACCCTAAAATGGGATGGTGAATGGCAAATTACATACGAAGTATTTCGAGATTTAGGCATTGCATTTGGCGTAGTATTAATCTTCATCTACGTCCTCATTGTCGGATGGTTTGAGAATTTTAAAGCCCCGATTGTCATGATGGTAGCCATCCCACTTTCCTTAATCGGCATTGTATTGGGTCATTGGTTGCTCGATGCCTATTTCACCGCAACATCGATGATTGGTTTCATCGCCTTAGCGGGTGTAATGGTAAGAAACTCGGTGCTTCTGATTGATTTTATTCAAATTAGTATGGCAGCAGGCAACAGCCTAAAAGAAGCCATCATTGAAGCAGGCGCTGTGCGAACTACTCCCATTTTATTGACCGCAGGAACAGTAGTTATTGGAGCCTTCGTAATCCTCTTTGACCCCATTTTCCAAGGCTTAGCCATATCGCTCATGGGCGGCACCATTGCCTCCACCGCATTGACTTTAATTGTAGTACCGTTGGTGTATTACATGATTGAGCGGAAGAAGTAAGCATGTAAGCAAAATGGATGATATGTGTTTAGCACAAAAGATGGTTGAAGCTGTGATTAAAAACACAGCTTCAACTTATTTACTGAAGTACTTTTGCTTTCTAGCCTCATACTCATTTTTAATGATATTAACATACTCAACAT
>JBMYQA010000101.1:0-18977 GCA_049600855.1 Flammeovirgaceae bacterium
GTGGCCTTATAAAACCATTGTTGTAAGCTCACGTATTGGTTGTTGTCAGAAGAAAACATCTTGCCCGTTAAAAAGCTCTGCTTCCAATATAGCTGATCTTCAAACTTTAATTCATCAGGAGCGGTTTGGGGATTTATTTTAGCAAATGCGGCTTGGTGATTACCATCCAACTTTTTCTCCACCCAAGGGGTAATTACGCCCATTTCGTGCTGAACAAACAATAACATATTTCCTCCCCCATCAGGAATTAAACGATACATCCGATCAGTTTGTCCACTCGACCAATCGTATTGCGCTTCGTAAACCACTTCCCAAGGTTTTAAATCATAAGTCAGCACATAGCCCTTTTCAAGATTTTTTAAGGTAATGTCGATAGGGTTCAGCTCAATTTGTTGATCTCTCGGTCGCTCATGAATGGTTGCCTTCCCTTGAGCGGCGTGTTCGCCATCTACTTGATAATCTTGAATGCCTAAAAACTGTTCGATTTTCTTTTCGAGAAACTTTGCATCATCCACACTATTGATTGAGGGCCCAGAAGCAAACTTTTTATCCATTCCTTTTTTATCGCGCATCCAAAGTTCATACGAATAGTTTGTGCCATTTTTCCCGCTACTCACTTTTTCTTTCACATAAAACTGGACAATATCTTTTACAGATACCGTTTTTGCTCCTTTCCAGGGAAGTGGGGCAAAGCTAATCCCGATTTCCTCTTTGGAAACACGGATATACGTTCTATTGACAAAGAGACAAATGGTGTAATAGGTTAAACCAACTCCTACCGCAACATGAATAATTGGAAAAACCATCATTAAGACGTTTCCACTAGCTCCCGCCATGGTATACCAAAACACGAGGAAACCATTCCAAAACAAACAGAAGAATACCAAGAAATAAGCCTGACAAGCCATCCATCGGTAAGAAATGATCAGTTCTCCCCCTTCTTCAGTAATTTGATATTTTTCATTAGCCATATGCGTTGCGCTCTTTAGTTTAAACCCCAGTAAAAGTAAACACGGGCATTTAGCTAAAGATAACAAATGCTGATTAACTCTTCAACTCCTCAGCAAACCAATGAACTATTCCATTAATTATGCCTAAGGATTTTCCTTTAAAGGTAGTTCCTACAAACGGGGTGTTTTTTGACTTTGATTGGATATGTTGTTGTTGGAACTCCCATTCAAGAGTTTCACTAAATAAAGTCAGCTTTGCGGGTTGTCCTACTTTTATCGAAGGTTGTGCTAAACCTAAAATGGCACGTGGGCTTGTCGTCAACTTTTCAAGCACTACCTCCGTGGAGATATAATCAGGGCGATGAGTCATCACTGCTGCGAAAGCGGTTTCTAGCCCCAATATTCCAAAATCTGCTAAATCAAATTCCAGCTTTTTACTTTCCTCATCGTGCGGCGCATGACTCGTACAAATGGCATCTATTGTTCCATCTGCTAAGCCTTGCCACAAAGCCTCCTGATCTGCTTTAGCGCGAAACGGAGGCCGTACTTTTAAATTGGTATCAAAGCCAAATAGATCTTGATCTGTAAATACCAATTGATGTGCTGCTACATCGCAAGTTACTCGCAATCCTTCTTTTTTAGCTCCGCGAATTAATTCCACGCCACGCGCTGTAGAAATGGTAGAAAAGTGGATACGGCCATCCGTATATTTAAGTAATTCAATATCGCGAATGATGGCGAGTTCTTCCGACAAGCTTGGAATCGCTTTGGTTCCCAACATGGTACTCACCTCGCCTTCATGCATTTGCCCATTTGGACTAATTTCGCGCAACTCAGGTAAGGTGATGAGTAAGCCATTGACTGTCTGTAAATACTGTAAAGAAAGCAACATGATTTCCGAAGAGGCAATTGGATAAATGCCATCTGAAAACGCTTTTGCCCCAGCTTGATGTAAATCAATCATCTCGGTGATTTGTTCTCCCCTCGTCTCTTTTGTCAATGCAGCAATGGGGTGCAAGTCTATTCCTTTAAACTTACTCTGATTAATGATGTATTGGACTGCATCCCTAGTTTGAATGGTCGGATTAGTATTGGGTAATACGGCAATATCTGTAAATCCCCCTACTTTTGCTGAGTTAGTTAAACTACTCAAATCATCCTTGTATTCAAATCCTGGTTCATTCAAGGCAGCTCTTAAATCACACCAACCCGGTGATACCGTTAAGTCATCCAGCTGAATTCGAGTAACTGCTTTCGTAATATCAGGTGCAATTTCTTCTATTAACCCATTGGCAACCCTCATATCCATTACTTGTTGGTGATGAGGACTTGTGGGATCGAGTATCTTGACGTTTTGGAGGATGAACTCAGACATAAGAGAAGTATTTGAAGAGATAATGGACCGAATGATTCTTAAAAATTCGGGCAAAGTTAAAAATCTGCTTATAAAAACAGATGAGTTGTGCGACAAAAATAGCGTTTACTGAATGAGTAGTAGAGGATATCAGTATGGTTAAAAACGAGCTTTCCCCCCAGTCTTCTTAGAGTTCTGCTATCCCAAGTAAAAAAAAGTGGCTTTTAACGGTTTTATTTGTATACTAGCCTTTGTGTTTTAGGTAATGCTTCAAATATTGCTTGAACAGGAAGAAATTTTGTACATAAAAGCGGAAAACGATTCACAAATAAATCATTCTTGATGTGATTCAACAAAAACTTATTTTAATGCTTTTCTCTTTCATGTTCTTTTATCCTAAAACATTTTTCTATATTTTGCGATTGAATTATCTGAGTGTAAAACACTTTTAAGCCTATAACATGAAGTATTTATATCTGGGATTTTTTGCAGCATTGTTTGTGCTTTCTGGTTGCGGTCCTGATCAGGGCAAAAACGATGGCGAAAATGGCCAAAACGGTGATCCTAATTCAGGACAGGACACCAATGTTATTGTAATGTCGGATGAAATCATCAATGACATTATTCAGTCAATCCCCTCTCCTTTAGAAATTACCACCCTTATTCAAGAGGGCGGAGCTATTTACAACAGAGATTATCTGAATGATCCAGATAATGCCTCTCAATATTCAACAAACTTCCAAAAAGCCATCAATTTAGGTATTTATGGTACTGATCTTGGCTTTGCCAACATCTATGGCATGAATCAAGACGCGTTGAATTACTTAAAAGTGGTGCGTTCAATGGCTGAAGGCTTAAGCATCGGTCAATTCTTTGATTATTCTACCCTAAAGCGATTAGCTGAAAGTTCTGATAACTTAGATTCGTTAATCCTTACGACTACGCAAAATTTTGAAAAAATCAACTTTCATTTACGGGAACAAAAGCGAGAAAGCTTAAGTATCTTATTATTAACTGGTGGTTGGATAGAAGCGACCTTACTTACGTGTACGGTTTATCATAAAAGTAAGGAACAAAATAATGCATTGAGAGATAAAATCGGTGAGCAGAAAATTGTGCTCGGCCAGTTATTACTTGTATTGGATGTTTATCGAAATAAGCCTGATTTTCCAGAGTTAATTGACGATTTAAGAGAGTTGCAAAAAGTTTACGATGATATTGAAATTGAAACCAAGTTTATGGAACCAGAAATGGTAGAAAAAGATGGTGAACTTGTTTTCGTTGATAAGAGTATCAGTGAGATTAACATTGACGATAACCACGTCAATCAAATTACGAGTCTCTTGCAATCCATTCGTGAGAAATTGACCAAGTAATTATCCTTTTTAATAGTGTTTATCACGAGTGATTGATTAGGTGAAAAAGTCTAGTGATTTTCCCTATAACAAACCATTCGTGATAAACACTAATAGAAAAAGAGGAGTATGCCCGTATCATGCTCCTCTTTTTTTGTACTTTTTAACTCACCTCGACCATTCACTGACAACTTTGAAACAGACACAACCCATCGGAATTTTCGACAGTGGTATAGGAGGATTAACGCTTGCTCAAGCAATTCACAAACTTTTGCCACAGGAAAACCTGATCTATTTTGGCGATACGGCACATTTGCCTTATGGCGATAAATCTACTCCAGCTATACAGGCATACGCCGTAAAAATCTGCGACTTGCTCATCCAACAAAACTGTAAACTCATTCTCATTGCTTGTAACTCCGCTTCCGCAGCAGCTTATGAACTAATCAAAGCTTATACGGCCAGTAAAGCTAAAGTGATAAACGTAATTGATCCTGTTGTAAATTATATTACTGCGCATTACCACGCACAACAAATTGGTTTAATCGGCACGAGAGCTACTGTAAAAGCGGGGACCTATCGAGAAAAAATCAAGAAAAAAAACAGCAGTATCAAACTCAAATCAATGGCTACTCCTCTACTAGCCCCAATGATTGAAGATGGATTTTACCACAATAACGTGAGTAAAGTGGTGATCCATAAATATTTATCTAGCAGTAAATTAAAAGGCATTCAAGCCCTCATTTTAGCTTGTACACACTATCCGCTCATCAAGGATGATATCGCAGTGTTTTACCAAGAACAAGCGCCTGTTGACATTATTGATGGCAGTTCCATTGTCGCTAAAGAGGTAAAAGCATATTTAGCAAATCATCAGTTATTAAATGCCTCGTCAGCAATGCCTTCTTTGAAATTTTACGTATCCGATTATACCCAATCTTTTGAAGCCTCCACGAAGATTTTCTTCGGAAAACGGGTACATTTAGAACAATACAAACTTTGGGAATAGTTAAACATGAATTTCGCATGTTTCACCAAACCATTCACGTAATTGACTGTAGGCATTTTCGGGCAAACCATTTCTCCTGAATACCATTTGTTGGAGCCCTTTTAGCTTTTTTAAACCCTGAGGCAATTCTTCGAAGGATATAAATCGCATCCAAAGGCTGCTCAATTGAGGTAATTCAGCAAGTAAGCTTAAGGTTTGTTCCCAGTCTTCAATTTTGGTATTATCAAGGTGAAGCACTTTAAGATTAGCTAACTCACAAAAATTGGCTGGCAAAGCCTGAATTGGATTATTGCTCAAATCGAGGTGCTCTAAACTGCTAAGCCTACTGTAATCCCCCGCCAACTCTCGAATGGCATTACTTCTCAACTCCAAGTACTTGAGTTGAGGTAAGGTAAATATGCCTTTAGGCATTTCCTCTAAGTTATTATCCGTCAACTTCAATACTTGCAGACTTTCCATTCCCGATAAATCTGTAGGAAAGCTATAGGAAGCAGAATAAATTTGGTTATGCTCCAGATAAAGTTGTTGCAACTGTTTAAGCCGATTAAAAGCGGGAGTAATTCTGACCAACTTATTGTGCTTGCAAGACAACACTTTTAATGCATGTAATTCTCCAATTTCTTTAGGAAAATCTAATAAACGATTATGATTCATCTGGAGTCGCTTAAGATTTTTCCAATTCCCAATCCCAGTAGGTAAAGCTCGCAAATCATTATGGCTCGCTTCCAAATATTCGATGGTTTTCCACTCCTTTATGGTGTGAGGTAGCTCAGTTAGGCCACAGCGAGATAAATCTATCCACTTCAATGCTGACCACGCTCCTACTCCACTTGGTAGAGATTGTATGGCGCAATCCCTTAAGTCCATCCATTCAAGTGCTGGTAATTTCGTTATTTCCTTTGGTAATGATTTGATCGGAGTTCCCCGTAAGGAAATGCTGTTGAGCGCCGTTAATTCCTGAATACCCTCTAACGTGTCTAAAGCAGTGTGTTCGAGATGAATGCGTTCAAGGTGTGGTAATTGCCCTAGAGTTTTGGGAAAACTACGGATTGGATTTCCACCAATAAATAAGCGCTTCAATTTTTGTAAAGAACTAATGGATGGCGGTAGTTGTGTGAGTTGGTTATGGGAAAGGTCGAGTCGTTCTACATTGGGAGGGAAGGGGAAATCATCAGGAATTGGTGCAGCGGGATTATAAGCTAATGTTAATTCCTTTAATCTTTCAAGCGTGCCTAGTTGTAAGCTTAAGGAATGGTATCCACAAGCTAGTTCAAGGCTTTCGAGCTGATTTAGCAGAGCAATTTCATCAGGTAGTAGTTCCATCTCAACATTTTCATCACTGCATATGTAAAGCTGTTTTAAGTTGCGAAGTTCGAAGATTTCAGGAGGAAAGGACTCAAATCGGGCTTCATCTAGTATTAATATTTCTAGCTTTTCCAGTTGCGTAAAGCTTGCAGGTAATTGCTTCAAGTAAGCATAATGAATCTCTAGCTTCCTTAAATTTTTCAATTCACCAATACGCTCAGGAAGCTCATCGATGTGCGTTGTGACCACCAATTCTTCAACAGAAAGGGGATGAGTTAAGGCTTTCGCTAAACTGTCGGGTAAGTCTCCCATGAAAATTCTATTTTTTTTCAAAAAAAATTTTGAAGTGTAATTTTCTTAGAATGCCTATATTCTAATTTTAACCTAAATATTAGGCATAACTACCTTATTTGGCATTTTTTATTCACAAAACATTTTATTACATGCTATAAAAGTGGATCATGCTCCAAACTTTTAACTGTAGTTAAAAAGCATATCAAACGAAAAGCCAAAAGCAAACTAGCATTGAAATAGTACAAATTTCTTCGGTTTTATTGACAAGGATTGCGTAATATTTTTTGATAAAAAATTTTGTTTTTTCAATTTTCAACTCGTCATTTACTTCCGAATTCAACAAAACGTTCATTTTATTACAAAACAACTAATGGTATCATTTCACCTGAGCCTGCTTCCAAGTTTACGACTGAACCTACTACTCGTTAGGTGCGGATGGTTGGCCTTTGGTAAAAAAGTAAAGTGATACTTTCAATATAGTTCCAAACTCGATCATCCGCCAAGTAACTACCTTGGCGGTTTTTTTTTAGCATAAATTAAATAAACTGGAAATATGAAAGCCCAGACCTTGTTCGACAAAATATGGGAAAAACACGTCGTCCAACGAAAAGAAGGATATCCTGATGTGTTTTACATTGATCGGCACTTCATTCATGAAGTCACCTCCCCACAGGCGTTTAATGGCTTAAGAAATCGGAATATGCCAGTCGCTCGGCCTAAACAGACTATAGCCACAGCCGATCACAATGTCCCCACCCTCCATCAACACCTCCCCATTAAAGACGCCCTGTCGCGATTTCAAGTAGATACCCTGATTAAAAACTGTGAAGAATTTGGCTTAGAGCTTTATGGCTTAGGACATCCTAATCAAGGAATTGTGCATGTGATTGGCCCAGAACTCGGCATTACCCAACCCGGAATGACCATTGTATGTGGCGATAGCCATACTTCTACTCATGGTGCATTCGGGACAATCGCATTTGGCATTGGTACCAGTGAAGTTGAACAAGTATTAGCTACTCAGTGTATTCTACAGCGAAAACCTAAAACCATGCGCATTACCATTGATGGCGAATTAGGCAAAGGGGTATATGCTAAAGATATCATCTTATTCATTATTGCCCAAATTAGTGCTTCAGGTGGTACAGGGTATTTTGTAGAATATGCAGGCTCAGCATTCCGATCATTATCTATGGAAGCACGTATGACGGTTTGTAATATGAGCATTGAAATGGGTGCACGTGGCGGATTGATTGCGCCTGATCAAACTACTTTTGAGTACATCAAAGGCCGAGCGTTTGCGCCAAAAGGCGAAGCTTGGGACAAAGCATTGGCTGAATGGAAAACACTTTACAGCGATGATGATGCTGTTTTTGATAAAGAGTTGCGCTTTGATGCAGCAGCTATTGAGCCCATGATTACCTACGGAACCAATCCAGGTATGGGCATAGGCATCTCCAAAAACATACCAACGAGAAACGACTTGCCTGAAAATGAAGGGACTACCCTCGAAAAAGCACTCAACTACATGGATTTGGAGGCAGGCAAACCGCTATTAGGCAAAGCGATTGACCATGTGTTTATTGGTAGTTGTACCAATTCTCGCATTGAGGATTTGCGCTTGGTCGCTGATTTTGTGAAAGGGAAACAAAAAGCGGAACACGTAAATGTATGGATTGTACCTGGTTCTCAGCGCGTAGCCAAGCAAGCTAAAGCTGAAGGACTTGATGAAATTTTTAAACAAGCAGGATTTGAATTAAGAGAACCTGGTTGTTCGGCTTGTTTGGCGATGAATGACGACAAAGTTCCTCAAGGAGAGTACTGTGTATCCACTTCCAATCGAAACTTTGAAGGCAGACAAGGCCCAGGTTCGCGAACATTTTTAGCCAGCCCACTCACTGCCGCCGTAGCTGCGGTCACGGGAAAAATCACTGATGTTCGAGAGTTTATTTAATCCATGTTTTAACACAAAAATTATGTCTACGAAGAACTTTTCCCTATTAAACTCGACTTGTGTACCCATAGAAGACGAGAACATAGATACTGACCAGATTATTCCTGCTAGATTCCTTAAAGCAACTACGCGAGAAGGTTTTGGCGATAATCTATTTCGAGATTGGAGATATCAACAAGATGGTACTCCGAATCCTGATTTTGTGTTAAACTCAGACACGTATCAAGGTGAAATTTTAGTTGCTGGTAAAAACTTTGGCTGTGGTTCTAGCCGTGAGCACGCTGCTTGGGCCATTGCCGATTATGGTTTCCGAGTCGTCATCTCCAGTTTTTTTGCAGATATTTTCAAAAATAATGCCCTCAATAATCACCTACTTCCTATCCAAGTTTCTGAGGAATTTTTAAAGGCGCTATTTGAAGGCATTAAAGCTGATCCAACTACTGAAGTAAACATCAGCCTTTCTGAGCAACATGTCGAAGTGCCAAGTCTTTCATTAACCACATCTTTCGAGATTAACCCTTATAAAAAGATGTGCCTAGAAAATGGCTTTGCCGATATCGACTATCTCATTTCTCTTAAAGAAGAAGTTATCAATTACGAAAAGCGTTTAGCATCATGAAAACGATAAAAATTGCCGTTTTACCTGGCGATGGTATTGGAGCAGAAGTCACTGCTTCTACCGTAGATATTCTTAAAAAAGTGGGGCAATTATTTGGCCATAACATTCAATTCGAGTTTGCAGCAATTGGGCACTCTGCCATTGAAGCCACAGGAAATCCACTCCCTGACGAGACATTAGACACTTGTAGAGCTGCTGATGCCGTATTGTTAGGCGCTGTAGGGCATCCCATGTACGATAACAACCCTGGAGCTCAAGTTCGGCCAGAACAAGGACTATTAAAGTTGAGGAAATCGTTAGGCTTATATGCAAATATCCGCCCGATTAAGTTATTTGATGAGCTGCTAGAGGCTTCTAGTCTAAAGCCAGAAGTACTCAAAGGTTCTGATATTCTATTCTACCGAGAACTTACAGGAGGGATTTACTTTGGAGAGCCGAGAGAACGCCGAGAAAATGGACAAGTCGCCATTGATACCTTGGTGTATTCCAAAGAAGAAGTGGCTCGTATTGCCCGTAAAGCATTTACAGCTGCCCAAACCCGTAGAAAAAAGCTCTGTTCGGTGGATAAAGCCAATGTATTGGAGTCATCACGGTTGTGGCGTGAAACGGTCAATGAAGTTGCTAAAGAATTTCCTGATGTGGAGTTAACCCATCTATTCATTGACAATGCGGCGATGCAGTTGATTCGTGATCCAAAGCAATTCGATGTAGTACTTACGGGCAATATGTTTGGTGATATCTTAACAGATGAAGCTTCACAAATTGCCGGTTCAATGGGCATGCTTCCTTCGGCATCTTTGGGAGATCAAATTGGTTTATATGAACCAATTCATGGCACTGCTCCTGATATTGCAGGTAAAGGGATTGCCAATCCCATGGCTTCCATTCTTTCAGCAGCATTAATGTTTGACATTTCTTTTGGCTTAAAGGAAGAAAGTCAAACCATTATTCAAGCCATTGAACAATTTTTACGTGAAGGCTATCGCACTGTGGATATTGCGGATGCAAACACGGAAAAAGACAAAACACTAAATACTGCGCAAACTACTGAAAAACTAGCTGAGTTTATTGGCTCTGAAACGTTTGCGTAACAATAAGGTCAAAATTGGCTAAATTGTGAAAGATTCCTGATGAAATCACTTGGGAATTCACATGCAATCGACAAGCTTAAAAACGAATATGCGAATTAAGAGTTGTATTTTTTTAATATAAAGTTTCCTACCTTAATCAATACTAACGGGAACTTCGAAAAACTTAACACCCATGAAACAGAAAGTTGAAATCTTTGATACCACCTTGCGCGATGGAGAGCAGGTGCCTGGATGCCAATTAAATACGGTGGAAAAGATTGAAATTGCCAAGCAACTTGAGTTACTTGGAGTGGACATCATTGAAGCAGGTTTTCCTGTGTCGAGTCCAGGTGATTTCAACTCCGTTGTGGAGATTTCTAAAGCCGTATCTGAACCGCGAATTTGCGCACTCACGCGTGCCGTTGAAGCAGATATCGATGCAGCGGCTCAAGCATTAAAATATGCGAAGAAAGGCCGAATACATACTGGAATTGGCGCTTCTGATTATCATATAAAATACAAATTCAATAGTACT
Source organism: Flammeovirgaceae bacterium (assembly GCA_049600855.1). GTDB lineage: Bacteria > Bacteroidota > Bacteroidia > Cytophagales > Flammeovirgaceae > JBMYQA01. Next base: position 10,446 of record JBMYQA010000101.1, read on the forward strand.
AGAGATGAAATTGTAGAAAGAGGGGTAAAAGCAGTCAAGTATGCCCGAAACTTAATTGATGATGTAGAATTTTATGCTGAAGATGCTGGCCGGGCCGACATCAAGTTTTTAGCGCGCATGATTGAAGCAGTGATTGAGGCAGGGGCTACTGTAGTAAATATTCCTGACACAACTGGTTTTTGTTTGCCCGATCAGTATGGTGCAAAAATCAAATACTTGATGGAGCACGTTTCCAATATTGACCGTGCAAAAATTTCTGTCCATTGCCACAACGACTTGGGAATGGCTACAGCCAACTCCATTGCTGGTGTGGCAAATGGAGCACGACAAATTGAGGTAACTATGAATGGCATCGGCGAACGAGCGGGTAATACTTCGCTAGAAGAAGTGGCGATGGTATTGAAAAAACACAAAGAACTTGGATTGTATACAGATATCAATACCAAACGCATTTACCCAACAAGCTTTCTCGTTTCTAAATTGATGAATATGCCCATACAGCCTAATAAAGCCGTAGTAGGGCGTAATGCTTTTGCACATTCCTCAGGTATTCATCAGGATGGCTTCTTGAAAAATAAAATTAACTACGAGATTATTTCACCCAAAGAAGTGGGGGTTCCAGACTCATCAATCTTGTTAACTGCGCGTAGTGGTCGTGCTGCCTTAAAACATCGGTTAAGCTTAATTGGACATTACTTCCATAATGGAGAAATGAATGATGTGTACGAGCGCTTCCTAGAAATGGCTGACCGCAAAAAAGACATCACTGATGAGGATTTACTTGAACTAGTTGGTGGAAAATCTAGTAAGCCTCCCATCGAGTTAAATCGCTTACAAGTGGTCACTGGTTCGCCATTAGAACCGCTGGCTACTGTTTCCTTATGTTATAATGGCGAAGAATACTGCTCAACCTCTACGGGAAATGGCCCTATTGATGCTTCATTAAAAGCGGTAGATAAAATCATCAAAAAGAAAACATCATTGGATGAGTTCTTGATTCAGGCGATGGCAGGTGGTAGTGATGATTCGGGAAAAGTACACTTACAACTTAGTCATAAAAAACGGATCTATTATGGATTTAGCGCCAACACCGATATTGTTACCGCATCGGTTGAAGCTTATTTAGATGCATTAAATAAAATTATTTGATACAACTGTTAAATCAAAAATAGGCTGCTATCTAAAAGATACAGCCTATTTTTTTGATTCATCTAATGATCTTATTTCTCTCCTCCTCCCTTTTCTTCTAACTTTCCACCTTTGCGCTCCAATTCGCCACCGATCGTCCCATCGTCGTTTACCTTTAATATTTTAAATTCGGTACGCCTATTTTTAGCTCTGCCTTCTTGGGTTGCATTAGAAGCAATCGGCTCGGTTTCACCATAACCTTTAATGTATAAGCGCTTTTTCGGTACGCCTCTAAATACAATTTGCTGAACTACTACAGAAGCTCGTCGTTCCGATAATTTCATGTTAAATGTATGAGTGCCTAAGTTATCTGTATGTCCACCCACTTCTAAAACCGTTTTGGGATAGGCCTCCATATATCGTACAATCTCATCAATGGCTATGTAAGAGCGCTCATCAAGAATACTCGAACCTGGTTTGAAGAATACTTGATGGTCAATATGAACTAATTCTCCTTCATCTGCTTTAGGTGCTACACGCGCAGTATCTTCGAAATTAGGATCGTATGTAGCAATTCCAATATCTTCCAAGTCTTTTCGAACAATATACTCTACTCGGTTATTTTTCTTTCGGCTTAGCTCAGACTCATTATTAAAGGCTGGATACCTTGGCCCAACTCCTGAACCCACTACGGCATCAGGATCAACGCCATCCTCTTTTAGTTTCGCCACAATAGCATCTGCTTTTGCCTTGGTTTCAAATACACTCAATAAGCTATCCTTCGAGTTATCAGAGTGTACCATCACTTCCACTTTATACCCTTCTGGCAATTGATTGAATAACTCTTTGAGTTCAGAAAGTTCTGGCTCACTTTCAACACGTAAACTAAAATCTTCAGCAAATTTAATATTTTCTAAGCCTTCGTATTGGTTATAATCAATCGGTTTCAGTGCTACATTCTGAACCACTTCCAAGTACTCAAACTGATCTGGCACATTGATATTGATGGATTTAAACAAATATCCTTCGCGGGTTACGCGAATGCCATAATCTTTGTTTGGCGGTAAAATGACGGTATATTTTCCAGTAAAGTCATTTGACGTAGCAATATTGATTGTTTTTTGTGTCTTATTGTCCACCACCTCAATGGTTGCAGCAAGCGGTTCGTTGGTTTTCACATCAGTCACCACCCCTTTCAATACAATGAGGTTTACCTTTTTCTCAGGGAAACTCACCATGTAAATGTCTTTTTCCCCAAATGTATCTTCCCGTTGCGAAGAGAAATAGCCTCGCATCCCATCAGCAGACCACACAAAGTAGATGTCATCGTCTGAAGTGTTAATGGGATAGCCCATATTTTTAGGCTTCGACCAAGTTCCCGTTTCAGTATCAAGTTCAGAAATAAAAATATCGAAGCCTCCCATACTTTCAGGGCCATTAGAGCTAAAATACAGGGTTTTTCCATCGGGATGAATGAAGGGGGAATCTTCATCATAAGGACTATTGATGATACTTAAGTTCACGGGTTTTGCCCAAGATAAATCAGGGAGCCTGCGCACCCAATAGATGTCACGCCCACCCTGTGCCCCTTCTGCTTGTCGATTTGAGGTAAAGAAAAACATCTGCTCATCGGCAGTGATACTGGCATGTGGCTCCCAGTTTTTACTATTAATGCCATCTTGCATTTTCTTGGGGCGAGTCCATTCCCCTTTTTCATAATCACTAAAATAGATATCACCCGATAACCTCGATGAAGTCTCATTTGCACGGTAAATGTACAACTCATCACCATCTGGTGAAAGTCCGATGGACGCATCATGAGACGGTGTATTAATGTGATCACCAATATTCACGGGCTTGCCCCAATCGCCATTCTCATCTTTTTCTACAATATAGATATCTTCGTAGTGAAGGTTGGTTTCTATTTCTTTAGGTCCTGTGTTTCCTTCCCTTCTGGAAGTAAAAATTAAACGGGTTTCATCGGCAGAAATTACGGGAGCAAAATCGGGAAATGCCGTATTCACGTTTTCGCCAAGATTATAAATTTTCACATCTAAAGTATCCTTCAGCAAGGTTTTTCCCACTTCACATTGCTTGATGTACAACTCAATTTCCGATTTAGAAGGCCCATCATTACTGGCCAAAGCCATGTGCTTTTCGTAATAATGTGCAGCACTATCAAAATCATGATTTAAGTGGTAGGTTTTACCAAGGTAATAATTGATATTATCGAACTCTTCTGAACCACTTGAGGCTACTAAAAAACGCTTTTGCGCTGCTTCTGGGTCATTTAGATTCATTAATGCTACACCGTAGAGGTAATTCATTTCCTGATTCTTAGGCATCATAGAATCTAGTTGTTCTAACAATGGCATCGCATGGTAATACTCTTGCACCCGAACTGCCTCTCTTGCTTTCGATAGAATTTTTTTTGGATTTGGTGTCTTCTTTTTCTGAGCTTGCAAGCCCGTAGCAGCACAGATAATCAGAATAAACAATGCTAGTTTAAACTTGGTAGCCGTTTTCATGTATGAGAAATTGATTTGTGAGACAATACAAAGTAATTGCTTTTATAATTGTGATAACGCTGGTTAATGACTAAGTCGTAGGCCTCAGCTGATTTTGATCGAATGATTTCTAGGAATAAATGTGTTGGTTAAAGCATTTATTTACTCCTTTTTCCCAAAATTAACTATTTTCATCAGAACTTACTTCAATCTTACACTGATTATCCTTAAATAAAACGAGTTTATATTAAAAATAGATACAAGTAAAATATTAAAATGCTTAAAAAGAATCATACCTTATTATCTACTATTCAAATAAGCCTATTACATCTTAGTAAAATCCCATTAAGAACATCTTGATTCAACTGCTCCTAATATAATTTGCTGTTCATACTGTATCAATTGGTTTCAACATCACCTATGTTTCTTGGCTTCCTTTCCAAGCAATTAATGCGGCACCGATAAGTGCTGCTAACAAGAGAATAGCGGCCAATTCAAACGGAATGAGATAGGTGGTCATTAAGCCTACCCCAAGCTCTGGAATTTTTGTCTGTGCAGTTTGGAGTGGTGTATTTTCAAATGTCGTTTGTTTAATTCCGTAAGCGAGAAATATAAATAATCCCATACCGAGTAGTAATCCCAGCAACTGATTTTTATGTTCAACCGCCACACCTGCCTGCTGCTTTTGCCGATTGGTAAACATCACACCAAAAATGAGTAACACTAGAATTCCTCCTACATAAACCATAATTTGCGTGACGGCAATGAAATCGGCTCCAGCAAACACGTAAATCGCAGCAATAGACAGAAAAGATAACAATAGAAAAAATGCATTGTACAATACATTTCTGTTAATTAGGATAAAAATGGCAGCTAATAATGCTGTTCCTCCAAAAAAGTAAAACACCCATTCAGTAATACTCATTGCTTCATTAGGTTGTTGATTTTAGCACGTACTTTCTTCTTTTTACGTGCTTTACTTTTGTACTTATTTAGTATGTGGTTCAATTCTAATAATTTAGGGAAATTACTTTCGTTAAACTCAATAAAATTGTTTATTTCTTTTGAATTTGCTTTCTGGTGCTCCGCGATAGTAATTGAATACTTATTAAAAACAAAGTTAATATTTTCCCAACCTTCTAACTCAAATCCTTCGTCTAAAACCCAAAAAACATGACCATTTACTTTCAACTTTGGAAGGGAATCGCTGATCCGATCTGCAAACTGTTCGTAATTCTCAAAGTAAAGACTCCCATTACGATCATTCGCTAATTTCACATATTGCGGATTCAATAAATGAATCGTTTTTCCATAAAACTGATACCGCATCCCACAAAGAATAACATGAACTGGTTTTGTGACATGAGGCAATAACTCAAAATCCCGAATGGGCGATTGATTATCTGCCACCAAAACAGTCGTTTCTTCTGTGGGATAACGCTTGATCGACTGAATCAGTGCCTCTAAATCATTTTCTGGAATGTCGCCACCATTGCCCGCCTCTTTTGCTGTATTCATGGTTTGTAATACCCATGCCATTTCATCTGTTGGCGCATGATAAATCCCACCAGTCTCTCCAATCTTCTTTTGCCAATTCTTCTTATCGTCACCATCATTAAAAAAAACAACCTGCTGGATGTGAAACTGATCATGCTGTTTCAAATTCAGTAAGATGGTTTCACAGGCATAGGGGTACATGCTAGCCGTCCAGTCCATCACTACTGTCCCATTTAATCGTTCAGGAAAATGCGTTACATAGTCTTGGATTACCTGCTCATTAGGTCGTTGTCGTACAAATGTATCTAAGGCAATCTGATACTTTTCTACCATTTCCTCGTCATAATGCTCCTTTCTAGGTTGTTCTTTGGTTTCTTTTGGCTCTTTTTCAGTAGTGGTTATGACAAATCCATGAAACAAGCGTGCTGCTTCTTCTCTATTGGTACAGTCAGTTTGTCGAATGACTTTCCAACGAATACTTTGAGCATTGAGTGCAGGAAAAGCATCAATGAGTTTGGTAATTCGTTGACTCAATAAGTCGTAATAGTTAATTCGCCATTCTGATAAATTATAGGGATATCGTGTAAATACAATAGCGATATCTGTTACAACCTTATCTTCTAGTTCTGCTTTGATTATGGATAAATCTAACTCATCTTTTTCATAGGCAAAAGGAACTTGTATATCGCCTTCAATTGTGGCGTAACGCGCCAAATCATCCGTTTGTAAGTGATGATCATACCACGTTTTATGTTTGGTGGGATGCACGAAAACAGCTTGAGGAAATGTAACTTTTGGCGTAATCTTAACTTCCAATATACAGCGAAACCCCAACCATGCCGTAGCAGCAGCATATTGATTACCTTGTTCAATCTCACATGCTTCAATGGATTGCATCCAATTCCCCCCTTTAGCTATTCCTTTTGTTTGAGTCATTTCAGAGACATTTCCAAATAGGTGATAAAAGCCGTTGGTACGAATCTGCTGTTGAGTCACGGGTTGGGTCATTCGATTCAGTTTCCGCGATGAACTGATTGATTTTCGGCAATTGATTTGTGCTGAAAGTGCAATTAAGCTCCTCCCTTTCAATTCTTGATTTGCCCAAGTTTCCCATTCCGTAGCGGTGGGTAAACGGTAATTTAATTGGAAGTGATACGCTTGCCATTTGCCTGTAGCGAATTGCGCATTGAACTGTTTGGTATATTTCTCCGAACGCCATTTGCAAAAACGTAACGCCTGCTCGTAGGAAATGCCAACTACGGGATAATCTAAATACATTTTCTTACCAAAATACCGTGCTAAGCTCGGTTCGGCATGAGGCAATACCGCTTTCCAAACGCTATTTTTAGGTAGATACATGGCCTTATTTTCAGGATGTTTTTCCATAATATCCTGAAAATACTCCCACCATAATGCATTAGACACTTCAGTAGCTTCTACGAAATATCCTTGATGCTGGAATTTAAAATTAGGAAAGGAACCTTCAAGAGCTTGAACAGTTGGAGGGGCAATCTGAGCCATTGCTGCAGCACTCATTAGGCAGCAAAACCATAAAATGAATTTCATAAATCATTAAGTTTATTGTAATTGTGTTGGTAATCAGACTGCACCTTTTTCAATCAATTATCATTCCCTTTTAATAGAAATGGAGACTCAAAAAAGCATCAATTTCATTTTCACTGGATTCAATATGGTAGGTATCCTAATTGGTGTTTTTTTATGAAAATTAAACGCAAGTGATCAAGTTGCTAACTCTTAAAATATCAGTTAAAAGGTTAAACCTTGTTACTGCTAGCAACCCCAACCGCTCATTACTTGTCATTGACGTGAATAGGTGTTTATTTTTAAATACAAAAGTGCTTGATCACAATTAATCACCTATTTTTTGAAGCATACAGTAATACTATTGATTCGCATATCTAATCAGTGTTATTGGAACTCCATTTTACAATCAACGCTCATAGGGGATGTCTATGATTAGATTGTTATCTAAAAGAACACTCGCATTCAGTGAACTAATCAAACTACTTCCATGAAACAATACCTACTACTAACTACCTTGTTTTTTGTATGCTATGTTGCCCATGCCCAAAAATTAACGCAAACCATTCGAGGTAAAGTAATTGATGCCGAATCTCAAACTCCATTAATCGGTGCTAATGTATACATCGTGGATAGTGATCCATTACTTGGAGCCGCTACGGATGTTGATGGAAACTTTCGAATTGAAAAAGTCCCTGTAGGTCGTCATAACATCCGCATCACCTACTTGGGCTACGAGGATGGCTATATTAGTGAATTGTTGGTGGGTTCAGGAAAAGAAATTGTATTAACCATTAAACTCACCGAAGCAATTACACTGACAGAAGCGGTAACCATCACCGCCGAACCAGAAAAAGGCGAGGCGTTAAATGACATGGCCGTGGTTAGTGCGCGCATGTTTACGGTGGAAGAAACCAAACGCTATGCAGCCAGTATAAATGACCCTGCTCGAATGGCTATGAATTTTGCAGGTGTAGCCGCGAACTCAGATCTACAAAATGATATTGTCATTCGAGGTAACAGCCCAAGAGGATTACTTTGGCGAATTGAAGGAATTGAGGTACCCAATCCGAATCACTTTGCGAGCACAGGCTCTTCAGGAGGAGGAATTAGTATTCTTAGTGCGAATATGTTAGCTAATTCTGATTTTTTCACAGGTGCTTTTCCCGCTGAGTATGGTAACGCCTTATCAGGTGTGTTTGACATTAAGCTACGGAATGGCAATAATGAGCAACGAGAATATGCGCTGCAAGCAGGTCTTTTAGGAGTAGATTTCGCTTTTGAAGGCCCATTTAGTAAAAACTATAACGGCTCTTACCTTGTCAATTACCGTTACTCTACGCTAGCAATTTTCGACGTTCTTGGAATTGATGTTGTGGGAGATGCCGTTCCTAACTTCCAAGATTTATCCTTCAAATTTAAGTTGCCTACCAAAAAGTTTGGGAGCTTTTCCATTTGGGGATTAGGAGGCAAAAGTAGTCAAGCTGAAACGACGAATGATTACAAGTACGATTACCGATCAGATATGGGCGCAACGGGAGTTTCACACACCTTCTTTTTAAATAAAAAGACATTTATCGAATCGGTCGTTTCGTTTTCAGCTTCAAGAGGATCTTACATTGAAGATCAATTTGATGATCCTAGCCTACCCCAATTGGTTTATCAAGATCATCTCGTGAATCGGTCGTTTCGTGTTTCGAGCATGTTGAATCGTAAATTTAACGCCAAAAACACCCTAAGAGCTGGCATCATTTTCAGTAACCTTTCCTTCAATTTATTTTCTGAAGGAGAAGATGCTGGGGAAATCAAAAGGTATATCGACAATCAAGGAGCCTCGCAACTCTACCAAAGTTATGCG
>JBMYQA010000102.1:0-18605 GCA_049600855.1 Flammeovirgaceae bacterium
CGTCAACTCATGCCCATAAGCCAATTTATACTTGTAATCGTGCAAATCAGGATGAGCGTTGCATAGCTCATGCATGAGTTTTTGGTAACTAGATAGGTAATCTAATGCAAGGGCAATGTTTCCTGATATTTTGTAAAAGTTCGCAAGTCGCTCACAAAGCTGAGCGATAAAGTATTGGATTTCTAAAGGACTGTCTTCCCAAAGTGCTTGCGTATGATTGATCAAATAATCCCCATAATGCACCAACGTAACGGCCTTTTGATAAGAGTTATTTGATAAATTCCCGAATCCTCCTTGATAGTCTAATTCTTGACTCAGCGATTCTAGCAATACTTTTCCATTCGTAAGTAATTGTGTTTTGTTTTTATGTCGGATGATTTCTTGAATCAAAGGACTACACTTAAAGGACTTCTCTTGTTTGTTGTATTCTACCAAGCCTTTTTTGGCTAGCGAAAGCAAGGTGTGATCTACATCATCTTCCTCTCCCTCTTTACTTAATAATTGATCGAGTAATGAGAAAGGAATATCCTCCGCAGGAAGCATGGCTAAAGCAGATAAAACGCGATTTTCCTTTGTTGTCAACTCGCTCAAATCGTACATGGCGAGCACAATGCTTTGGATTGATTCCGTGCGAAGTCCCAGCCCTTTGGCTTGGTAAGTGGTGCTGACTTCATCACTTTTCTGGATCGTTAATAAACTCTGATGAAGATCGGCCACAAGGGTAGCTAACGGATACCTCTTTTTGAGTTCTGTATTAAAATGATTTAAGTTTTTAGCCATCAATTCGATCAACAAGGTATTTCCTCTCACGGCATCACAAACTTCATAGAAAAGAGTTTCTTCCTCATCTTCAAAGGCTTCATAATAGGTCTTGAACAGTTCAAGCGCTGGTTCTTTGTCGAGTGGTCCAAGCTCGACAATTGGTAGTTTTTTGAATTGGGTAAGTCGGGTTGTAATTAATACATGGAAATGCCCAATAGAATTTAATGTTAAAAATTGCTGTTCAAGCTGTTTCAAACTAGTTGCATGATCAATGATGAGTAAGCAGGGTTTTTCTAAAGAAGCCAATACTTTTGTCAACATTTTGATGCGTTGATGATTATTCATGCATTCTTCATAATCAACTTTTAGGCTTGCTGCTAAATTGAGTAAGGCTGTTTCCAGATTCGGTTCTGCCAATAGCCAAGCTAAATGGTGATATTTATCGGCGTATTTATGATAGTAATTAATGGCAAATGTGGTTTTTCCAATGCCTCCACTGCCCGAAATTAAGGCAATGGAAGTTTGATCTTGGGAAGTATCAAATAATTGATCGTGAAGCTGCTGGAGTTCATTTGTTCTTCCTAAAAATATAGGAGGACGAAAGGGTTCGTCTAATAAATGTTTTGGGAGATCAGCAGGAGCTTCTTCTTCTGATTCTGCTAAATAACGAGCAACTTCTTTGGCAAAAACACTCAATTGTTGAAAGAAATTAAAGGGCTTCTGATCTGCCATAAACTTCCCTTTATGCTCTGCATAGATGGTTTTTAATTGAGGTGGAACGAGCGGGTCAAGTGCCTCAAAATAATCGACATAGTTGCCGTTTTCGAGAAAATTAAGTGCAATAACAATAGTAGGATGCATGATCAAGATATAAATTAGATTCGGTTCATTTCCAATTTATAAAATTCTATTAAAAAAATCCCAATTGGATCGCAGCGTACTTTACGAAAGTTCAGTATCTTCCAACTACTTTTTCATCTCATTCACATGAGTTGGAAGACGATTTCTTAGAAAAGTGCTTTATGAAAAAACTAGTCAGCATTCTTTTTTGGTCAGTGATATCTGCGGCTTTTATTGGACCAGGGACAGTAACTACCTGTATTGCAGCAGGAGCAAAACATCAAACACAGTTATTATGGGCCTTAATATTTGCTACGATTGCCTGTATCATGCTACAAGAAGCTGCGGCTAGAATTAGTATTGCTTCAGGTAAAAACTTAGGGGAAGCATTGAAGCAGAAATACAATTGGCAGGAGGGAAAGCAATGGAAACTTTGGGGATTATTTATTGCAGTAGCCTTAGGCTGTGCAGCTTATGAAGCAGGCAATATCCTTGGAGCGGTAGCAGGTATCCAACTCCTTTTTGATACTTCTCAAGCGCTATTAACCACGGGCATTGTGCTGATTGCCACTGTATTGTTGTGGTCGGGCAATTTCAAATTGATTGCCAATATACTAGGAGGCGTAGTGGCTTTAATGGGAATTGCTTTTTTAGCATTAGCCATGCAGTTAGAGTTGAATTGGTCGAATGTCATGCTTGATGCAGTAGTGCCAACGATTCCCCAAAATTCCTACTTGTTGGTCATTGGCTTAATGGGTACTACCATTGTGCCATACAATATTTTTTTAGGATCTGGCATTGGAGGGGGACAACAGCTCAAAGAAATGCGCTTTGGGTTAAGTGTAGCAATTTTATTGGGCGGACTCATTTCCATTAGCATTTTATTAGTTGGAACCCAGCTGGTGGGAGAGGTGAGTTTTCAGGCAATGGCTGAAACCTTACAACAGATAGGAGGAGAATATACAGCTATTTTATTAGCTATTGGCTTAGGTGCAGCTGGATTGACTTCTTCCATTACTGCACCATTTGCTGCGGCCATTACTGCTCAAACACTTTTTGGTCGGGATAAATACCCTCAAAACTCGTGGGCATTCAGAAGCATCTGGCTGCTTGCCTTATGCATTGGAGGATTTTTTGGGGTGTTAGATGTGAAACCGATCCCCATCATCATCACGGCTCAAGCACTGAATGGATTATTATTACCGATCATTACCTACCTATTGGTTGGACTCATCAACGATTCATTGTTATTGAAACAATACATCAATAAACCATTGGCAAACTTGGCCATATTATTGGTATTGGGAATAAGCGCTTTTTTAGGCTTTTTAAACCTTGCTAAAGTGGCTTACACATTGGTAGGGCTTCCGTTTCAATTGGATGTATGGTTATTTGGCTTATTGATGTTAGTAAGTTTAGGTCTGGTTATTTTTGCAGGATATCAAATTAAGCAAACTCGTTAAGGAACGATTTTGAAATTAGTCGTGAAATTTTTAGCGTTACTTATATGTCATAATGTGCTAATTGTTCAATGTCTTTAGCTTTCAGGTACAACTGACTGGATAGAATTTGGTTATTGTCAATAATGATGGCTAAGGAATGATCCCAAATTTTATTTAAAGCCTGTAGTTTAGGATTTAACTTTTTTGCTTTTCCCACCTTCAAAAAAGAAAGGGATTGGAAAGGAACCTCCCATTGACTTAGCTTAAAGAATAAAAAATTCTTCTGATAATATAGGATATTGCGATGATGATCAATATTGAGTGATGCTTTTCCTAATCCTCCTGCATTGAGTAATTTCCATATATCCCTTACGATGGGTAACAACAATGGAAATAATAAAAGAGAAGCGTGAATACCTAGCTTTTGCTCTGTTGAAAATTCGGAACTAAGCGTATCGCTAAAAGCAGCATAGTTGTAATAAAGCAATAGCACTTCAACAGAAATAAAGAAGGTAAACAAAAGGAGATTATATAACCTTACCAGAATAGGCTGCGAGGGCTGGAGGTGAATGGTTACGACTGAACCAGTGGTATCAATTTGTAGCATCAGAATTGTGTTTTTGAGTGAAAATGATAGAAATATGGCTGATTTTGAGTAAAAATAATACTTTTTGCATAATCCTTGCAATACCTTACTTAACTCTTATGGAGGAAATGTAAGGGTATAAATGCTTGGAACCCTTGACGAATTTTTACCTATTGAATTGATTGATGAAACGCCCATTTCTTTACTTTGCAATCATTTTTTGGCTGATCTACCTTTCTGCTATTGCTTCCACACTCGCTTTGGGACCTGATACCAGTAAGATTCAATGGAATCAAGAAGAAGTTTCGACCTATGCCTTGCATACCAGCTTTGCAGGGCAAACGGTGCTGTACATGGCTTATGCCGATCATCACATTAAAAACCCACGGCATTGGACAAATGATGTCCGAAAAAAGTACATCTATGAAGTTGATGTTGTATTGACCAAATATCCCAAGAACAAAAATAAATGGCTGACGCATTACGATTCTCTCATGAAAGATCGGGTGTTGGAATTGTATAAACTCATTCCTGAGCTTGAGCAAAATCGCCAAGTGCGTTGGAAGATTGTGTTGCAAACGGACTGCGATACGGAAGCCGATGCCAAAGAAATGTTTCATGGGGTTGTGGTGAAGTATAAACTGCACCTCACTTCTCGTTTGAAGCGGACGCTAAACAACATGCGTAACATTGTGAATGGCAAAGAATCGTTCGAAGATTCTGTGGTGTATCGTGTTTTTGATCGACATCCAGCGTGGCAAAATATGTTGGTGGTCAACGATTGGACAGGAAGTATGTATCAATATGGAGCGCAAGCCGTATTATGGCATCGCTTGAATTTGATTAAGCGTAGAGATCAGGTGGCAATTGACAATTTTATCTTTTTTAATGATGGAAATATGTTGCCCGATGACGAAAAACAGATTGGGAATACGGGGGGAATCTATCAATCTAAAGGAGAGTCGATCAAAAAGTTAGCACATACCATGCGAGAAGTCATGTTGAGTGGCTTTGGAGGTGATAAACCTGAGAATGATGTGGAAGCAATTCTTTATGGCCTACAGCATGCTGCCAATTTCCGCGAATTGGTACTCATTGCCGATAATCGGAGTGCGGTACGAGATATGGAGCTATTGGAGCAAGTGAATGTTCCCATCAAAATCATTCTTTGTGGTACCGATAAAGAAAAACCAATACATCCCGATTACCTCAAAATGGCACAGCTTACCAATGGTTCCATCCATACCATTGCAAAAGATATCATGAATTTAGCCGATAAAAAAGAAGGCGATACCATAGAAGTATTGGGCGTAACTTATATTTTGGCTGACGGACAGTTTCGGCCAATTTCCCAATGAAAAAAATAATCAAACGTATCGGCTACCTTTTAATCGCCTTGGTGGTCATTGGATACGTCTTGCCCAGCAATTCGCCCATTATTCCTGTGGAAGGTGCAGGGCCTGATTCGTGGGATCACCAAACCTTTTGGTTTTACCCTTGGGGAAAATCAGTGGTGCATAAAGGGATTGATATTTTTGCGGCTAAAAATACGCCGATTATCGCACCTGACTATGGAATAATTATTTGGACAGATAGCGTTCCTAGAGGCGGGAATACGGCTTACTTACTCACCAGTAAATGGCGCATTCATTATTTTGCCCATATGAATCGGAAATTTACGCAGCCGCTTGCTTTCCTCCAGCAAGGCGATATCATTGGTTTAGTCGGCCAAACGGGTAATGCACAGAACCGCCCTCCCCATCTGCATTATTCCATTTCTACGCCTTTTCCACATTTTTGGCAAATTGATGATGACCGACAAGGTTGGAAAAAAATGTTCTACCTCAATCCTCAAGAATATTTATTGGAAGAATAAGTTGAAAACGAGATGAATGAGCTAGTACTAAAGTACCAAAATGGGCTAAAATTGGCTTTTAGTACTTTAGTATGAGTCAAAAACATGGATATTATCTTTCATTTGTGGCAGTGTTCAACTGAAACGGCTTAAGTTCATTCAAAAGCAGTTTCCTAAAAATAAAATCATGATGAGAAAGTTTATCTTAAAATTTGGATTGTTTGCAGTATTGATTTTAGTGGGTGTAGGTGTACTTAGTGCATTGGTTTTTGGAAAATCACTCAATTATTCCCAACAAGAGATTTTAGGTTTTGTATCCATCTTTTTAGCCTTGTCGATGGTCGTGATTGCCATCAAACAATACAAAACAGCGCAAGGCCGTATTTCTTTTAATGAGGGCTTAAAAATCGGTTTGGGCATCTCCGTCTTAGGCGCTTTAGGCTTTGGCTTATTTTCGATTGGATACATGGAAGTTGCTGGAGATGAGTTCTTCCAATTGTTTTATGAACAAGCTAAAACAGACCCTAGTAGGGTGCCGTACAACGTAGAATCATTTGAAGCATTTATGGCCGATATGAAAGCCGATAATCCCATGTATACCAGCTCAATTTTCCAAGGAGTAGTTATGTTTCTGACTGTATTTTTAATTGGCCTCATCGTCTCCATTGTCAGCTCCATGATGATGAAATCGAAACGACGCTTACAAACTGCCTAGCACACAAGCTGTTTGAAGGGGCTTTGATACGAAATTACCTCAATAATTAATTACTAGCCATCCGACTAATCATCATTTTGTTATATTTACCTTCGATTTATGAGTTGTGAAGGCAACTCATGATAAAACAAGTGATATTTAATCTTACAATAGCATGGCAGAAAACGAAGATTTAGAGTTTGATGTATTGATTGAAATCCCAAAAGGGAGCCGTAATAAGTACGAATATGACCCAGAGAAGCGAATGATCCGATACGATCGGATGATTTTCTCTTCCATGCATTACCCCAGCGATTATGGATTTATTCCAGAAACATTGGCACAAGATGGCGACCCGCTAGATGTATTGGTGTTAGTTTCAGAACCGACCTTCCCCGGTTGTTTGATTCGAGTTCGTCCCATTGGTGTGTTTAACATGGCTGATGAGAAAGGGCCTGACGCAAAAGTACTTTGTGTACCTGTGAGTGATCCAATTTGGAATTCATTGACAAAGTTAAATCAAGTGAACCCGCACTTAATGAAAGAAATCGAACACTTTTTTGAAGTGTATAAAGATTTGGAAAAGAAAAAAGTGGCTGTAGAAGGTTGGGAAGATGAAAAAAGAGCGCGTGAAATATTTCATGAGTGTACTGTACGCTACAAGGAGCTTGCGGAAAAACAAAAACTAATTAAACTATAAAAGGGGCTTATAAAAACTAAGAACCCTTTTCACTCCTTAACGATGAAGTTGCAACCTCATCGTTAAGGAGTGAAAATACCAATGAGTTATTTGAATACGGAAACCAAGCATTTTATAAGAAAACCCTTTCGATAAATCTTAAAATTTCTACTAATTCAATTTAAAGTTATCCATGCCTGCTGCCCCTGATGTTGTATTAAAAGAATTACAGGAAAATAAATACGCCCCACTGTATTTTTTACATGGAGAAGAGCCATTTTACATCGATCGTGTATCCGATTACATCGAGCAACATGCACTGAGCGATGCCGAGAAAGGTTTCAATCAACATATTTTTTATGGGAAAGATGTGCAATTGCGCATGGTGCTTGAAAATGCAAGGCGTTTTCCGATGATGGCACAGCGGCAAGTCATCATTGTGAAAGAAGCCCAAGAACTGTCTGATTTGAAGCAAAAAACGGGACAGGAAGCGTTAAGCACGTATGCAAAGAAACCTGTTCCTTCTACAGTACTTGTTTTTTGTTATAAACACAAAAAGTTAGACTCAAGAACAGAACTCGCTAAAACACTCGATAAACAGGCAGTTTTGGTAGAGTCTAAACGATTGTACGATAATCAGGTGCCTGAATGGATTAAGGGGTATTGTGTCAGTTTAAATTGCTTGATCAGTGGAAAGGCAACCATGATGTTGTCGGAATATATTGGGAATGACCTCAATAGAATTGCCAAGGAAATTGATAAACTGCTGATTTCGCATGATAAAACGAAAGAGATCACAGAAGAAGTAGTGGCTAAGCAAGTTGGAATTAGCAAAGAACATAATGTATTTGAATTGCAATCTGCATTGGCAAAACGAGATGTGCTGAAGGCAAATCGGATTATCAACTATTTTGAGTCGAACATCAAGAATAACCCTGTCATTCCGATGATTTCCATGCTGTTTTCGTATTTCTCGAAAGTGCTGCTGGTTCATCATAATAAAGGGAAAAACCAAAAAGAATTGGCAGGTTTACTTAAAATCAATCCTTATTTTGTAAAAGAATACCTCTTGGCAGCAAGAAATTATCCTTTAGGGAAAACAATAGCAGTTATTGAAGAATTACACCAAGCAGATTTGAAATCAAAAGGGGTAGATGCTTCCATTTCCGATGGGCAGCTCATGAAGGAGTTAGTATATAAAATTTTGCATTAATCCATTGCTCATCGCCGAATAAACTCGCGACTTTTAGAAGGTAGAAAACCAATGGGTAAATCTGAAAATGCTTTAGCACCTTTCACAAAGTGTTGCCAAATGATGCTGATATTAAATTGCCCAATATGGCCTGCTTTTGGACGGGGTATTTGCTTTCGTTGTTTCAATAAACTTGGGATGCGTGCATAGAATGCAAGGTGAGCCCGAATAATTGCCATCAGGTTACCTAATTCACCTTGGAGAAGAAATCGAACCCCTGCAACGCCATCTAATACTAATCGCATAAATACGATCCACCAAAGTTGTGATGATGGAAGATTCTTGAAAATCATACACAAACTATTGCGGAAATTAAAGAAGGTTTTTCGAGGGCTAGATTTAGGTAAAGTGCCTCCACCGACATGGTAAATTTCACTTTTGCCACAATACCAGATCTGATGCCCAGCGTTTTTTAATCGCCAGCACAAGTCAATTTCTTCCATGTGTGCAAAGAAAAACTCATCCAAACCTCCAAACTGATGATACAACGCTGCACGGATAAATAAACAAGCTCCCGTAGCCCAAAATACCTCACATTCATCGTCAAACTGTCCATCGTCATCTTCTACCACATCAAAAATTCTTCCTCGGCAAAATGGATAACCTAATTGATCCATTAAACCGCCAGCTGCTCCTGCATATTCAAACTTGACTTTATCGTCATACATCTTGATTTTGGGTTGACAAGCTGCGATGCGCTCATTGGATTCTAGCAAGTTGATAACGGGAGGAATCCAATTCAAGGTTACTTCGACATCCGAATTAAGTAAGACATAATAGTCTGCTTTTACTTGGGCTAGCGCATAGTTATAACCGCCACAAAATCCGAGGTTTTGCGGGATTTCAATTAAGGGTAGGGTAGGGTATTCTTCTTTTAAAAACTGGAGAGAGTCATCGGTAGACTTGTTGTCAGCAACGATGATTTGGGCATTGCCACTATGTGCCAACAGCGGAGGAAGGAATTTCTCCAGAAAGTGTTTGCCGTTGTAATTTAATACGACTACAGCAACTTTTTCGAGGTTCGCGTTATGAACAGGTGTTGTTGTCAAAATCAATCCAAAATAAGAAATGACATGACTCGGATAGATTCATGCCATTCTCATTTAGTAAGTTTTTATAGGTTGAAGTCTAAACCAGGGATATTTGGAAGTAAACCATCAGTAGTTTTCTTCATCTCTTCCTTAATTTTAACCTCAATATCTTCGATTGCTGAATTCACGGCAGCCATCACAAGGTCTTGAAGCATTTGCTTTTGATCTTCTTTTAACAACGTAGGGTCAATACTCATACCCACGATTTGTCTTAAGCCATTAATTTCAACCTTTACTAATCCACCACCAGACTCAGCAATTGTAGTAATTTTTACCAAGTTCTCTTGCGTATCTTTCATACGCTCCTTGAGCTTCTCCTGCATATCTTTTACCTGCCCAAATAGCTTTGACATGTCCATAATTTCTCCGTTTATGTTGGTGTTGTATTTTTATATTTTTCTAGGGAAATTGTGCTGTTCGATCATGATCAATCAATTTGTTACTGCATTTTCCCTGCACAATTTCTTCTGGATATACACTTAAGCAGCCTTCATTTTAAATGCATCACCTGATCGTTCAAAATGGATTTGAGCGAAGTTTTTGTCTACGACTAATTCTTTCACATCTTCTTTAGATGGGATTTCATACATCGCATCAAGCATAATTGACTCGCAAATGGAACGCAAGCCTCTAGCTCCTAATTGGTATTCAATGGCTTGATCAACGATAAAGTCTAGTGCATCTTCAGTGAAAGATAATTCGATGCCTTCCATCTTAAAGAGCTTTTGGTATTGCTTCGTAAGGGCATTTCTTGGCTCTGTTAAGATTTGACGAAGCGCTGCCCTATCGAGTGGATTCAAGTGAGTAACCACAGGTAATCGACCAATTAATTCAGGAATAAGTCCGAAACCTTTCAAATCTTGTGCAGTCACGTATTGCAATAGATTATTCATATCGATTTCATCTACCTGACGATCATTCACGAAGCCTAGTGGTTGTGTATTTAAGCGTTTGGCAATTTGCTTATTGATTCCATCAAAGGCACCGCCACAAATGAATAAAATATTCTCCGTATTGATGGAAACGAGTTTTTGCTCAGGGTGTTTTCTGCCGCCTTGAGGTGGAACGTTAACGATAGTTCCCTCTAACAGCTTCAACATGGCTTGTTGTACGCCCTCGCCACTTACATCTCTGGTGATCGATGGATTATCAGATTTTCTTGCAATTTTGTCGATTTCATCAATGTAGACAATGCCTCGTTCAGCAGCCTCTACATCGTAATCTGCTGCTTGAAGTAATCGGGTAAGGATGGTTTCTACATCTTCACCTACATAACCAGCTTCTGTAATTACCGTAGCATCCGCAATACAGAAGGGCACTTGAAGCGCTTTTGCCAATGACTTAGCCAGTAAGGTTTTGCCTGTACCCGTTTCTCCAACAAGGATGATGTTAGATTTCTCGACAACCGTATCGTCTTGGATTTTTTGCGTTAATCGCTTATAGTGATTGTATACAGCTACAGAAAGCACTTTTTTGGCCTTATCTTGACCAATCACAAACTCATCAAGGCTTTTCTTGAGTGAAATAGGGGTTTTGAGCTCTACTTGTTGGAATTTACTTGATTTGGGTTTACGCTCTTCTGTAAGAATTTTGTGTGCTTGTTCTACACATCTGTTACAAATATCTGCGTGCAAACCGGCTATTAGCAACTCAACTTCATGTTCTTCTGCACCGCAGAAATGACAATATCTTTTTTTCATCTGATCCACAAAAATGGTGTCTTTATTCAAACAAGCAATGAACAAAATGGTTCCCTTGCCTCAAAACTATTAGTGTGCAAAAATAGAGGATTTTGAGCATTATTACGAATTATTTACTATTCATATTTTTGGACACTAAAAAGACGATGCATCAGTACGGTTTTCCACTCAGAAACTAACTTCCCATGCGCTTCAGTTTTACTTCATCCAAGATGGTGATCTCACCGCCATTGATGGAAACTAAACCTTCATCTTTGAAATCAGAAAGTGTTCGAATGAGGGATTCTGTTGCAGTACCTACGATATTGGCTAAATCATCTCTCGTAATCGACATTTTAAAATCTTTTGAAGGTTCTTTCTGATAGCGTGCTTTGAGGAGAAGCAAGGCATCAGCGGCACGTTGTCTTACCGAACTGTAAGCGAGTTGTAACAAGCGTTCTTCTTTTTCTCGGATATTATCAGAAAGAAGTTTGATGAATTGGGTGGAAATATCTCGGTTGAGGTGTACAAGGTCGTAAAAATCATTCCTAGAAACGCGTGTAATTTCCGCATCTTCTAAAATGCTTGCCGTTTCGGTGTGTTTCGTATTTTCTAAAATGGCTAAATGCCCCATAAAATCGCCTTCACCTAATAAATCGGTGATGTATTCCTTCCCATCAGCGTTCATTTTGGACAGCTTGACTTTTCCACTTTTAATAAAGAACACTTCATGCGGGTAGCTGCCTTCAGAAAATACTTCTTGTTTTTTTCTGAATAAAGTGGTTTGTCTATTCTTTACAGCATCTTCTAAATTTTTAACATGTTGTAAGTGATTGACAAACTGATTCAGTGAATTCCCACTTTTCTTGATGTTCTTTTTGATGGATGAGCTTTTTTTAAGACGCATTTCTATAGCATCCATGAGCTCAATTTCTTCAAAAGGTTTCGTGAGGTAGTCGTCAGCACCTAGTTTCATGCCCTTTCTGAAATCTGTTTTTTCAGCTTTTGCCGTCAGAAAAATAAAGGGAATGGATGCCGTTTCTGGTAATTTACTTAAAATTCGGAGCACACCATAGCCATCGAGTTGTGGCATCATGATGTCGCAAATAATGAGTTGTGGAAGATGTTCTTTTGCTAGTTCAACTCCAATTTTACCATTTTCAGCTGTAATTACATCATAATCTGATAACTCTAAAATTTCAGCTGTATTTTCCCGCATATCGGGATTATCTTCAATTAATAAAATCTTAGTCATGTTACGCTGGTATTAAATCAAACCAAATTTTGAAAGTTGTACCTTTACCTTGAATACTTTCAAAAGAAATATCTCCACCCATTAAGTCCAAATATTTTTTTACAATATGGAGCCCCATACCAGTGCCCTTGATATTGCCTGTATTATGTGCACGGAAAAACCGAGAGAATAGGTGTTTTTGATCTTCTTCAGGTATTCCAATGCCTTCATCGATGACCGATAAGGTGAGTATGTTTTCCTGAATCACACTTTTTAAATGAATTTTGGAGTTTTCAGGAGAGTATTTAATGGCATTAGAAATTAAGTTAATTAACACGTTCCTGAGTAACTTCCCATCAATAAAAAACGTATTGTCTGCTGTTTCATGGTTAAATTGGAAGTGTTGTCCTTTTGCTAAATGAACTTTTAGCTCTTCCAATAACTCGGTAATTAATTTCTTGATGTCGACCTGACTTGGACTGTTTACGATTTTGCCCTCTTCGAGTTTGCCTAACGATAAAAAGTCA
This sequence comes from Flammeovirgaceae bacterium, assembly GCA_049600855.1. Classification (GTDB taxonomy): domain Bacteria; phylum Bacteroidota; class Bacteroidia; order Cytophagales; family Flammeovirgaceae; genus JBMYQA01. The sequence goes on from JBMYQA010000102.1 coordinate 12,642, forward strand.
TTGAGTACTCCCGTTAAATGCTGTACATTTGATTGAATTCGGGCTACGTGCTTTTCTCGTTTACCTTGTTGTTCGTCTTGGGTGTACTTGCTAATTAGGGTGGCTGAGGATGAAATAGTAGCTAAAGGAGTTCTAAACTCGTGCGAAGCGGTCGTTACAAATCTTGACTTGAGTTCTCCTAATTGCCGCTCTTGTTCTAACGCTTTTTTAATTTCTTTTTCTGCTTTTTTTTGTGGCGTAATATTTTTTTCTACTACTAAAATTTGGGTAACTTGTTCGTCTTCTACTACTAATGGAACCGCGTTAATGACGTAGTAAGCGCCTTTAAACTCGATTTCGAAGGCTCTCGTTTCTCCTTCAAATACTTGCTTGAGTTCCCGTTCCGCAATTTCACCCACTTTTTTATCCAAGCGATCTAGGTAATAAGTACCAATGAGTTTTTCACTAGTAATACCCAATTCAAATAATTCTTTCCCTTCCACAAAGAGGTACCTTAATTCGCGATCAAACACATTAATGGTTCCATTCGGAAAGTTGCGTGCAATCATTTTATAGGTTTCTTCGCTACGTCTTACCGCCTTTTCCGCTTTTTTAACCTCTTCAACTTGCTTTTCTAACAGCTGATTCGCTTCCAATAACTTTTGGGTACGGAGTTTTACTTTTTCCTCTAAGCGTTCAGAATATTCTTTAAGTTGCAACTCTTGCTTTTTGCGTTGAGAAATATCGATTACAAAAGCAATTGCCCAACGTTTTTCGCCTTGATTGATGTAGTTTAGGCTGACTTCTAAAGGAAATTCACTGCCATCTTTGCGTAAGCCTTTTAAATCTCTTCCCGTTCCCATTGATCGCGGCATGGGGTTTTGATGGAAGTCGTGATGATAATGATGGTGCCGTGCTCTAGCGTTTAGAGGGATTAGAATAGAAATATCTTGTCCAATTAATTCTCCTTCATTGTAGCCAAATAAACGGTGGCAACCCGTATTAGCCATCATAATTTTTCCTCCTTGTTCAGTAAGTAATATTCCTTCTACGGCCGAATCAAAAATGGCCTTGAACATAATATCATCTAAACTTTGACTAATTACTTTCTCCATAATGATATTCCGATTCCTAATATCACAAAAATCAAATTTAGTTTGTTGAAAAATACTGATGCAAGTCAGGAGTTGCCTTGACAAAAATCAGAATTTATTTTGCCGAGCATCATCTGAAATGCGTGTAACATGCCTGAACTTTACATCAACAAGTTGAAATTAAACCTTTAAAGCTAAAGTAAAACACTTGTTTTCATCTTATGTTTAACAAAATAAAGGAGGTTTATCATGTCAATCATTAAAAAAAGTAATGGCGGTTTTCCTACGATTCGCTCTGTGTTTTCTGATTTGTTTGATAGCGATAAGTTTTTTGAATCAGATTTATTTAAACGCGATTTAAGTCCTGCGGTAAACATTAAAGACAACGAGAACAACTTTGAAATAGAAGTTGCTTGCCCTGGTTTTGATAAAGAAGATTTTAACGTTACGGTAGATAATGGATTACTCACCATTTCTGCTGAGCACAAAACGGAGAAAGAGGAGAAAGAAGAAAAATATGCTCGTAGAGAGTTTAGTTACAGTTCCTTCAGTAGGTCATTTAGTTTGCCTGAAAGTGCGGATGACGAAAATATTAGTGGTAAATATGAAGGCGGAATTCTTCGGATGATTATCGGAAAAAAAGAAGCTTCAAGCAAAGTAAAAAAAGAGGTGAGTATCGGATAATGTGCCTTTAAATGCAAATAAAGCCCTTTTTTCTTGCATTTGTCAATTTTATTAGTTACATTTATTAAAGAATTACATTGCTCAACCAGTTTATCGATTTTATAAAAATCGGTTCATTTTACATATTTTTAATGAGCCAGAATTTCTGACTAAACAATCAGGCCGCTAATGTGCTTGATGACATTTAAAAGTCAATTACAAGTCTGTTTATTTTCCTGCCCTGGTTGGTCAATGTATGACAAAGAAGCAGTAAGTTGAGAAGCTTACTGCTTTTTTTAATGACTAAAAGCTTGTGCTTGAATTAAGTATTCATCAATTCGCGCGCATTGAGATAGGCAATTTCTGATGGATTAATCCCACCAATCATTTGAGCAATCTCATTGACTCGTTCCTCTGTATCGAGTTGTTTAATATGGCTAACCGTGCGGTCGCTAGAATCATCTTTGTATACGTAATAGTGTTTTTCTCCTTTAGCAGCGATTTGCGGCAAATGGGTAATGGTGATGAGCTGGTGCCCATGAGCCATTTCTTTCATCATATTTCCAACCCGAATCGCTACTTCTCCAGAAACGCCCGTATCAATTTCATCAAAAATAATGGTAGGCAGCGAGACTTTACTGGCTAAGATGTACTTAATACAGAGCATTAAGCGAGAGAATTCACCCCCTGAAGCCACACTTTTGAGTGGAGCAGGAGCCATACCTTTATTGGCGGTAAATAAGAAATTAATATCATCAATGCCCGTAGGACTTGGTTCTAATACACTACGGTCAATACTTACCTTCCCGTTGGGAATTCCCACGTCTGTGAGTAATTCATCCAGCTTTTTTTCTATTTTGGGGATTACGGCTATTCTAGTGGCAGAAAGTTTTTCAGCTTTTTTCTGCACCTGTTCAAATGCTTCCTCCATGCTCGCCTTTGCTTTGGCTAAATCTTCATCAAAATTAAGCACTTTATCAATTTGTGCTTGTAACCCGTCGCGAATGGCAATTAATGCGTTAACATCTTCTACTTTGTGCTTTTGTTGTAAGGTATATAGTTGATTCAGCGTATCTTGAATGGCCTGTGTGCGCTCCTGATCGAAGAAAAGCTCACTTTCCTCCCGTTCGATTTCCATCACAATATCTAGCAACTCAATCAGGTTACTGCTTACGCGTTCTTTCAACTGGCTCAGTTTTTCTCCAAACTTCCCAATTTGATGCAGAGCGGCTTCGGCTGTTTTTAGGCTACTCTCCGCAGCATATTCTGAGTTGGAAAGCGCTTCTAAGGCAAGACTGAGATTTTGTTGGATGCTCTCCGCATTTTCTAATAATTGTAATTCTTCCTCTAAGGCTTTTTGATCAATATCTTCTAATGCCGCATCTCTTAATTCTTCATATTGATGCAAATTAAAATCGTGTTCATCATTGATCTGTTGGCTTTCTGTGACTAGGTTTTGGTAAGTATCCGCCGCTTTTCTGTATTTCGCATAAGCATTGGTATATTTATCGATATGCGCTTGATTTTGGGCATAGGCATCTACAATACGCAATTGAAATGCTGCGGAACCTAGCAGCTGCGTATCGTGTTGCGAATGAATGTCCATCAGCTTGAGCCCCACTTTTTTAAGCGTTTCTAAATTGACGGGAGTATCATTAATAAATGCTCTTGATTTACCATTTGGGGCAATTTCTCTACGAATAATCGTTGTTGGTTCGTAGTCCAGCTCAAGACGCTCAAACAAACCAGCCAGTTGATGAGAAGAAACATCAAAACTGCCTTCAATGATACACTTTTTCTCATCGCTATAAAATACCTTAGTATCTGCTCGTTTGCCCATCAACAAGCCTAATGCTCCGAGCATAATTGACTTACCAGCACCCGTTTCACCAGTAATGATATTCAGGTTTGCCGAGGGATCAATCGAGAGCTTTTTGATTAATACGTAGTTCTTTATGAGTAAATGCTTGAGCATAATATGGTTTATTTAACGATACAATCGTTTAAATGCTGGGCAAAATTAGGATAAATCTTGTAAAGTGGGAACGGTTCCTGTAAATCTGTGGATTTATTCTGCTTTTTCAATGATGCTTTTCAACCTTTTTTCTTGGGTAGTTCACGTGTAAATACCATGATATTTTGGAAGGTTGATTGCCAGATTGATGGCATTTATACTTGATTTTCGTCTCGAATAACAGATTTTACCATATTGAGTGTAGAAAGCTCGCCACCAGACATGATCCGAATGGGCCAACTTTCTTTTAAATTCATGGCTTTAACAATGGCTGAGGTAGAAAGACCTTGGTGATAAAATTGGGCTACTTGACCGTAAAAATCCTCCATAAACTGAATTTTTCGTTGCAACTTCTTTTTTCCATCAGAAAATTGAGGGTTATGACTACACAAGAGCACCTCAAAATCCAATTTAACCACGCGCTTCATGGAGTTAATTTGCTGCTTCATGCTTTCGGGGCGCATAAAAAATCGGATGTAATGATTTACCCAAAGGTCCGCAGAAAAAAGCCAGCCCTGATTGGCTTCATACAGACAAACCATATCTTCAGCATGCCCAGGAATAGAGACGATTTCAAAGCGGTAATGTTCCGTATCGAAATACGGATTGGTATATGCGGTAATATTAAAGTTAGGCGGTCGATCTCCCCAAGTCAACTTTTGCGCAAAGCTGATTTTAGGTGGTTTTCTCATCAGCTCAACACAACGTGTAGAAGCAAAACTCTTACAAGAAAAATACGCTTGAAGTGCCTGTAAGTTTCCGGTATGATCTTCATGATGATGAGTAAGGAAAATCTGTTCAACGGGCAATGGTTGGATATGTGCTAACACCGCCTGTTTCATGTTACTATGACCTGTATCTAGCAATAATCCATCTACAAAATAGATGTGAGAATACATGCTAGGCTTGCCAAAAGGCCATGAGCCAAATTTGAAGCCTTTAATGACATCATATTCAAAAGTCTTGGTGATTTTCATCGATTCTGCTGGATGGTTTTGCCAAAGGAAGTGATTTTTAAGCAGGTGATCAAAATGAAATCTCAATTAATTTTTGGCCTGTCAAATTCTAAATGTAGACCGCATTCAGGTGACCTGTGCTATCCATCAATTCGAAAGCGCTTGTTTGGCTAATCGTTACGGTTTAGGCTCAGCTTTGAAACCAATTAATAGAATATCATCAATTTGCTTTTCTGCGCCCATCCAACTGTCGAGTTTTTGCTCAATGAGCTGGTGTTGCGCTGAGAATGGCTTTTGGTGAATTTCAGTGAGTAGCTTCCTAAGCCTTCGCCCCATGAATTTTCGTCCTTGAGGCCCTCCAAACTGATCTTGATAGCCATCTGAAAAGATGTAACAGGTCATACTTTTATCGAATGAGAAGGTATGAGTAGTAAATACTCTTCGGGTTTCATTGGGGAATACTTTGCCTCCAATAGATTTTTTGTCACCTTTGATGTAGTTCGTTTCGAATTGCCCCAATGCATTCTCTTGGATAAAAATTAATGGACTGTTTGCCCCTGCAAAACTCAGTTCATTAGTTTCATAATTTAAGACACAGAGCGACATATCCATGCCATCACTATTTTTAGTATCGGCTTGTTTAAAGGTTCTTCTAATGCCTTTATGCAAATGAGAAAGAATTTGATCTGGTTGAGTGATCTGGCTGGTATTGATAATCGAATTTAATAAGGCATCTCCTGTCATGCTCATGAATGCGCCTGGTACGCCATGTCCTGTGCAATCAATTGCAGCGACAATCACCAATGGATAGCCTCCAGCCGTTTGTTTTTGGGTAATCCAGTAAAAATCACCCGAAACTACATCTCTAGGTTTAAAAAACACGAAAGATTGGGGTAAGTATTTCGAAAATACTTCGTCTCGGGGCAGCATGGCATTTTGTATTTTTTTGGCATAAAAAATACTAGCGTTAATTTTGGTGTTTTGCTTCTCTATTTCTTTATTTAATTCAATAATTTGTCGCGCTTCTTCCAGTTGTTCTGCTTGTGCTGCCACTTGTTTTTCGGCTTGTTTCCGTTTCGAGATGTCCCGTACAGAAAGTACATATACGAGGCGGTCGGCATAAGAAACCTTACGGCTCGTCCATTCCGTAGAAATCGTTTTGCCAGTAAGACTTTTGATGTCAACTTCGTGAAAAGGAACTTCCGATTGTGTCAGGAAATCGATTAAGTTAGGATCGAGAAATTCATATAAACTTTTT
>JBMYQA010000103.1:0-18476 GCA_049600855.1 Flammeovirgaceae bacterium
CAATTTAGCTTTCTTAGTAAATCGAGGAAGCTTCTCAGTAGAGTCGAGTGGAAGCAGCGGTTTTGAATCGGGCGATGGTACAGATGTGGAATCGGGTGCTACGAATAATGCCATTGCGGTAACAGCTACTGAATTGCGTTTTTCAAGTGTGCCTAGCGCTGTAAATATCGATACGGATTTTGGCTTAACCGTTTCTGCTACAGATGCCAATGGAAATATAGATACCGATAATACGATCTCAGTAACCTTAGCGCGTGGAGCAGGGGCAGGAATACTTTCCTCTGTAGCAGGCTTAACGCAAAGTTTATCAAGCGGGACATTTGACTGGACAGATTTACAATACAATACAACCGAAACGTTTGATATTACGACAACCAGTAGTTTAACTGATGCGACAAGCTCTTCCATTGTAGCACAAAATATTACTACGATTGCCTTTCAAGATTTTGAGGGTGGTGCTGATGATTGGTCATTTACCCCTAATCCAACAACATATAATGTAAGTGACGACATATGGGCGAATGTAACCACCGTTGGAGGAACGGTAAGTGCGGCTAACAGTGGTTCTAATTTTTGGGGAATGGAAGATTTAGAGAATTCAAATGGAGGGGGAGCCTTTGATCATACCCTAACATTTGCAACAATTAATACCAGTTCAGCGACTTCAGTTTCGATTTCATTTGATTACATCACAGATGATTTTAATGGAAGTGATATCTTAAAATATGAAATTTTTGAAGATGGCGTAGGGCAAGGACAAGTTAATTTACCTCAAAATACAGATGCATGGACTACAGTAAGTGTAAATATTTCTGATGCAGCCGATAATGCCCATATTGTAATTACTGCGAGTCAGAATGGAGGTAGCCAACATGCAGGGGTTGATAATTTTAAGATTGAAGGTGCAGTAGCTGTAGTGGCAGGTACCTCTACAGTAGCGGCTGGAGCAGGCGCTGAGCCAAGTACGATTTCTTCATTAATTAATGCTGCTACCGATGCTTCCTTAAACTTTGATTTTGCCATAACTGATGATGGCGCCACTTCTGGAACCGATACCGATGATTTATTGATTAATCAAGTAGAAATTAGTCAAGGCACTGGTAATGATATTGCAGATTGGACAACGGTGATTGCTGGGGCTTATTTAGTAAATGGTGATGATTCTGTAGCGGCTACAGTAAGTGCTAGTCTACTTACGTTTGCTTCTATTCCAACAACAAGTACTGATTTGGGCTTTGTTGCAGATAATGCCACTAAAACTTTTGAGTTAAAGGTTTATTTAGCAAATCCATTGCCCGCAGGAGTGGATGGGAGCAATTTAGCCTTTTCAGTAAATAGAGGAAGCTTTAGTGTTGAATCAAGTGGAAGTAGTGGTTTTGAATCTGGAAACGGCACGGATGTGGAATCAGGGGCCAGTAATAATGCGATTGCTATTACAGCAACAGAATTAAGGTTCTCTTCTGTTCCGAGTGATGTATTTGTGAATACAAACTTTGGATTAACCGTTTCTGCTACTGATGCGAATGGAAATACAGATACGGACAATACCACCTCAGTGACATTGGCTAGAGGAGCAGGTGCTGGAACACTATCTTCAACAACTGGGTTAACACAAAGCTTGTCAAGCGGTACATTCAGTTGGACGGATTTACAAAATAATACGATTGAAACATTTGATATTACGACAACGAGTAGTCTGACAGATGCTACCAGTTCATCCATCACAGCAAGTGCGATACCAACGCTCATTATTGCTGAAGTTGCAGATCCTAGTAATAATTCGAATGCTCGTTTTGTAAAGCTATACAATAACGGAACCGATACCCTTGATTTTGATACCGAAACCTATTTCCTAAGTCGCCAAGCCAATGGCACATCTTGGGGGGATTTTCAACTTTCAGGAACACTTGCTCCTGGAGCGACGATGGTAGTGGCTACCAATTCATCAAACTTCAATACGGCTTATGGCTTTACACCTGATTTAACTTCTGGTTTTATTTCAGGAAATGGTGACGATACCTATGCAATCTTTAAAGATGGAGGCAACAGTAGTGGAACGCTCCTTGATATTTATGGGGAAATTGATGTAGATGGTACTGGTGATCCGTGGGAGTATGAAGATAGCCGCGCGGTAAGAATACCAGGAAATACGCCGAATACCACTTGGACTGCAAGCGAATGGGTAATTACTTCAGCAAATGTAGCTGATTTTACACCAAGTACCTTTGGCTATTATTCAGCGTCTTCGGGTAACCTTAATACTTTGGCGACTTGGGGATTAAATAAAGATGGTTCAAGTACGAACCCTACCGATTTTACATCTGCTAATCAACAATTCCATGTGTATAACAATGCTAGTCCTGCTGTGAGTGCGAGTTGGACAATTAGTGGAACGAACAGCAAGCTCGTAATTGGCGATGGTTCCACAACGATTTCTTTTGGACTAGCATCAGGACAAACCCTAACTGTGGTAAATCTTGAAGTACAGGCTTCGGGTACTTTAGAAGCGAATGACGGCGCTGTAGTCACCTTCTCAGGAGATTTGATAAATGATGGAACCATTACGGTGAAAGAAGATGCAGCATTTATTCAATCTGCAGCTAGTCCAAGTAATAGCGGTTCGGGAACGTATGAAGTGGAGCGCACGGCACCTGATTATAAGTTTCATTTTAATTTTTGGTCTTCGCCGCTCGAGAATCTGAATATTGGAAATGCATTTTCAAGTGCGCAAAACATCTATGGCTACAATGCAAGTACGCAAGCTTGGTCAGGGGCAAACACGGCATATACGCTTGCTGCTGGTGAAGGCTTTATTGCTACTGGTTTAAGCGAATCAGCGACTACGATTCTTCGTACGTTCTCGAGTACCAATGCCTTTAATAGTGGAGATATTGATGTGGCGTTAACTTTCAATAGTGATGCAAATGATGATAATGATTGGAATCTTATCGGAAATCCTTATCCATCAGGATTATCTGCCAATAGCTTTTTAACTGATAACTCAGGCGTAATTGATAATGCAGTATACCTCTGGAACTCCGATGGCGATGACGAAACTTCCTTGGATTCTGATTATGCCACTATGAATGCAGCTGGAGTAACAGGAGGAGGAGGAGGCACCACGCCTTCTTCCAATAATATTGCATCTTGTCAGGGCTTTTTCGTACAAGCTACGGGAGCAGGGAGTGTGACATTTAGCAACGCTCAGCGTACGAGTACGAATAATACCTTCTTAAGAACACAAGAGGTAGAAATGCAGCGGATTTGGTTAGGCGTAAGTGCCCAAACCAAGGAAGCCAATTATCCTTTTACCAACGAAGTATTGATTGGTTTTATGGAAGACGCAGAAAATTCAAAAGATAAATACGATGCCAATAAGTTTAAAGGACATGCGCATCTTTCGATGTACTCTTTAATGGAAGATAAAAAATTAGCCATTCAAGGGTTACCATTATTGGAGGATGATCAGTTGGGAGCAACACGTATGGTTCCTATTGGAATTGAGGTGGGATTAGCAGGACAATATACGTTTAGCATCAACATGCTTAAAAATGTTCCAGCAGCATATGATGTATTGTTCTACGATGCATTAGCCAACACATGGACAGATTTGAGAGCACACTCCTATACGGTGCCTATTAAAAATACAGGTGAATACAATGACCGATTTAGTTTGCATCTCGTAGGCAATCGAGTAACGAGCCTTCCTACTGATCAGCCTGCTGCTGGTATTCACGTATATGCTTTTGAAAGTGCCGTTTATATAGCTCCAACTGCTCAAGTGAAGGGCGGCATTCAAGTGGTAATCACTGATTTGATGGGAAGAACGATATTGGATCAAGCTTTTTCAGCATTGTCAACTAAAGAAAAGATTTCACTAGCAGCTTACCCTCAAGGAATTTACCTCGTAAAAGTGGTTGCTGAGGAAGGCAAGGTAGTGAAGCGGGTGTACATCAAGTAAAGTACAGTAAGCAGGAGAGTAAAATGCTGTGTTCATTTTGTCTTCCTGCTTAATATCATTGAAACAGGAGACTGACATTAGTAAAACTAGTGTCAGTTTTTTGTTGGCATGAAGAGTGTTTATCTGCTTATTATTCGGTGTTTTTAGGCAATGTAATGATAAATGCGGTGCCTTTCCCAACTTCACTCTCAACACTTAATGTACCCTTATGCTTCTGGATGATGCCATAGCTGATGGAAAGTCCTAAACCTGTGCCTTCTCCCACATCTTTGGTGGTAAAGAAAGGTTCGAAGATGCGGGATTTGACGGCTTCAGGTATGCCCATGCCTGTATCTGTAATTTTGATGACGATGGTGTTGGCGAGGTTTTGTGTGGTAATACCGATTTCGCCTTCGTCTTCCGTCGCATCAAGGGCGTTTCCAATCAGGTTCATGAATACCTGATTCAACTCTCCTAAATTACAATCGATTTTGGGAATAGAAGTATCGTAATTTTTGACAAGGGTAATCGAACCAAAACGATTTCTTAAAATGAGTAAAGTAGATTCCATCCCTTCATGAATATCGCCTTTCTTAAATACGTCTTGATCGAGTCTTGAGAAGTTTCGGAGGCCTTTGACAATCTCTGTGGCGCGCGAAGCACCTAATTCAATATCATCTAATAACCCAATGGTATCTTCTTTCAACTCATCCAATACCAATTCCTCTTTTAGTAAGGAAAGTTCTTGAATGCGCGTTTTCAGTGCTTCCGCATCTGCCCCAACCATTTTTTCACAAGCTTCTACAAAATTCATCAAATCACTAATAATCTCTTTCAGGGTTTGTACACCTCCTGACACAAAATTGATTGGGTTATTGATTTCATGAGCTACACCAGCAGTCATTTGTCCTAACGAAGCCATTTTTTCTGATTGCAATAAGTGCGCTTGTGTGTGCTGCAGTTCTTTGTGCGCTTTTTCGAGTTCTTTTCGACCAATTTGCTCATTTTGAAGTGCCTCATGCAAATCGTTTTGAATGATTTCTAAATGCTCATTGATTGTTTTGAGCTCTTCCGCATTTTGCCGAATCTCTTCTTCTGATGAGAGCAACTCATTGTGGGCATGCTGGAGCTTTTGCTGACTCTCTGCTAATTCTTGCTTGCGCTGATTTTCCTTTTTAACGGCAATCTCTAATTTTAATTTGGTGCCAAAAAATAAGGTGAATGTAATGATAGATAACACACTCATGTTAAAAGAAAAGAATAAGTCCGTATACTCAGGAGGAATGCTATGGACATCAGACTGGAAGTTGCCATTTTCGAAACCACTGTAAATAACGAGTAGGGTAAAGAAGATGAGCCACATGACAGAATGGAGGTTTTTATAAGTCATGGCTCCCGTCAACGAAATAACCGCCCAAATCATCATCATTCCACTGGCTGCAAAGCCACCTAAATACCATTGAAAGGCAAATGGCAGGATTAAACTAACGCTTACCTGAAAAAAACGCGTAGTCTGAAAGTTTTTAAAAAAGTAAAATTGAGTGAAATTAAGAACCGTGAAGCTTACATAAACTAAAGGCAATAAAGCCAAATCTCCTAAGTCGCAAATCCATCCAAGTATACTCCACAGCAAAGCACCTAAGCTCGTGAGGCTACCCATCACAATGATGAAGGTATGGTACTCTTTTTCAGCTTTAGAAGTTTCAGGCCGAATGCCTATGTTTAATAGATTCTTTAACATGAAATCCGAATCGGTAATGAAAACAAGTTAGCGAAATATTTTTATACGCCTAGCAAATTCTACAGGCTTATTGACAGACAGTGGCAAGGAAGCATGGAATTACATCAATAAAACGGCCAAACCTCGCGATTGTTGGATACAACAGTGTTAATCAATATGAATAGAAGCCAAGAATAGTTTGTCGCCTTTTCATCGGTTTTTCAATTATTCATGGATTAACAATGCACTGACATGAACTGCTGATTACCCCATTTCATGTATGATTGATGCTGAGCTGGAAGTGTTTCATCACAAAGGAGTAGTGAAGAAAAGAAAAAGTTCAAACAGTCTTTAAGCGAATACTTGATGTCCATCCGTAAGCAGATGAAGCTAGTGCATGCTACCTTACGGATGGAAATGGTCTTGGATATTAATGCAATACCATTAATTCCTTATGGCTATTTAGACAACTCACCAGTTGAATGGCCTCTTTTGCCTGTTTTACATCATGAACACGTAAAATCGAAGCACCCTTTTGCAAGGCGATGGTATTTAAAACAGTAGTACCATTGAGTGCATCTTGAGGAGTAATACCTAGTTGCTTATAAATCATGGATTTACGAGATAGGCCAGCCAAAATAGGGCATTCAAGAATTTCAAAAGCTTGGAGATGGTTGAGCAGGTAGTAGTTTTGTGCTAAGGTTTTCGCAAATCCAAAACCAGGATCAACCACGATGTCATAAACGCCTAATTGGTGAAGCTTTTTGATGCGAGTGCGGAAAAAGTCAATAATTTCTTCCAAAATATGTTCATACTGCGTGAGTTTTTGCATGGTACGCGGAGTGCCACGCATATGCATCATGATGTAAGGAACACGCAATTCGGCGATGATGTGAAACATGTCTTCGTCTAAAGTACCTCCAGAGATATCGTTCACTAGAGCGGCTCCTGCCTCTACAGCTTTCTTAGCCACATCAGCACGAAACGTATCAACAGAAATGGGAGTTCTCGGATGACTTTTTTTTAGTAAGCTAATCGCTTGATATACGCGTTGTATCTCTTCTTTTTCAGATACTTCATGAGCTCCAGGGCGTGAAGAATATCCACCAATGTCAATGATATCCACTCCTTCATTAACCAATTTATCAGCTTGAAGTATGATGGAATCTTCGTTGATGAAGCGCCCTCCATCATAAAATGAATCGGGAGTAACATTAATGACTCCCATCACTTTGGGCTTTGCTAAATCAAGTAAGCGCCCTCGGATATTTAGCGTTTTTTTGGTTTCGATTACCATGATAGTTATTGCAAGATTACTTAAGGAAGTTGTTTGTTAGACAACCTCAAGGATTATTCAGCAAATTACGAAGTCCAAAGCGCTCCAACAATAGATTTAAGTTGTTGAAATGTTATTTTTAGATTAAGCGCCTGTCTGAACTTTTTCTTTCGGCTAAACCTGACCGATTTCCCCCTATTTCGTTGCTTTCTCCTTGAATAATTTGTTCATGAATCACGATTCAGCTAGCTCCAATTCAAACGAGACTTTCGTCCAAGCACCTTTTTCGCTCTCAATATGAATTTGAGAACCATTTTCTTCTAAAAAAGCCTTTGTCACAATTAGGCCCATGCCCAAGCCCAATTCATTTGCCGTTCCGCGTTGAGTAGCCTTTCGAGCAGGATTAAAAATATTTTTGAGCTTAGAAGCACTCATCCCAATTCCTTCGTCTTCAATCGTTAGGAGTGTATGGTTTGCCTCGATTTGCGCATGTATGCTTATTTTACCCGATTTGTGGCTAAATTTTAATGCATTGGAAATCAGGTTGTTGAATACGTGTTGCAGCATGTTTTTATCAAAAGAAACACAAAGGTCTTTCGGAACAGTTACTTCAATTTCTAAGTCTTTGTTTTCAATCTGCTTTTCAACCGAAGTTAAGAAGGTTTCAATTAAAGGGAGTACTTGAACAGCACTGGTATTTACATGGTAATTCTTTACCATTAAGCTAGACCATTCAATGAGGTTTCCCATTAACTCTTGAAGCCTGATAATTTGCGCATTGAGGTGATTATTGAATTCTAATATGCCTTTTTTCTCTAATCTGGGTGCATCATTTACCACCATATTTGAAAGCGCTTGTAAGGTGCGCAATGGGCTGCCTAAGTGGTAAGAAAGGATGTTGTAGATTTTATCTTGCTCATCTCGGAGTTGCTTACGCTCTTTTTTCAACGCTTGGAAACGTTCTAAGTCATTGCCTTCGCCAGTTGCCAATTTAGTTAAAGCGCGTTCAAACAGTTTTAAGCCTTCCGCATCTTCAATTTTATCCAACAGCGCAGTAATGGTTTGCTTGGTATTCGTTAATTCAGCCATAGTATGCTTGGATTCAGGTATATAGTTGACAAGATACAGTACTCCTATGAATTGGAAAAGCAATTGATTGGACTAATTAATTGATTTTATAAAGTGGAAGGAGGTTTAATATTAGTTTTTCAGAAAAAATGTCATAATTATTTTCCTGTTAAATTAATTTTACTGACAATTTGTCTTGTTAGATTGGAATAGATAAATTTGTGATCTTAAGTAAGTGAGCAAAAACACCACATCAGTTCTGATTACCTGCTTATTGATAAAGTGTAGGTTATGAAATTGAGTCAGCAATGTTAATTGCTCTAAAATTCTAACCCAATTCGTTAAAATGCTTTTGGGAATAGTAAAATAAACAACAGCATATCAACAAAAACTAGTAGCATTGTAGAGATTATGGATATTCAAGAGATACAGGCAATTAAACAACGGTATGGAATTATAGGAAATGCTCCTAAACTTAATATCGCTATTCGAAATGCAGCATTAGCAGCACCTACAGATATATCAGTATTAATTACAGGAGAGAGTGGTAGTGGTAAAGAGTCGTTTTCCAAAATCATTCATCAGATTAGCCACAGAAAGCACGGAAAATTTATTGCAGTAAACTGTGGAGCAATACCTGTAGGAACGATAGATTCGGAGCTTTTTGGACATGAAAAAGGATCATTTACAGGAGCAAATGAAGCACGAAAAGGATATTTTGAAGAAACGGATGGTGGAACGATTTTCTTAGATGAAATTGGAGAAATGCCCTTAGGGACACAAGCGCGATTGCTAAGGGTATTAGAAAATAGTGAATTCATTCGGGTAGGATCGTCTAAAGTACAAAAAACAAATGTGCGCGTGGTGGCTGCCACAAATGTGAATTTGCAAGACAAGATCAACCAAGGGAAATTTAGAGAGGATCTCTTTTATCGCTTGAGTGGTGTACACATCATTGTACCTCCACTGCGGGAGCGCGAAAATGATATCGTACTCTTATTCAGAAAGTTTGCCTCCGACTTTGCGGAAAAATACCGCATCAAGCCCATTATGTTGGATGACGAGGCAAAACTGGTTTTACTGAATTACCGATTCCCAGGAAATATCCGCCAACTCCGTAATTTGGTCAATCAAATTTCAGTGTTAGAAATGGATGACCGCCAAGTGGGTGCTACTAAATTACGAAAGTATTTACCTCAAGAATCCAACGCATCACGTTTGCCAGCACTCATTACCAATATGGATGAAAAAGGGAGTCAGCAATCTTATTCTGATCGAGATTTGCTGTATAAAATCCTCTTTGATATGC
This sequence comes from Flammeovirgaceae bacterium, assembly GCA_049600855.1. GTDB lineage: Bacteria > Bacteroidota > Bacteroidia > Cytophagales > Flammeovirgaceae > JBMYQA01. Next base: position 9,314 of record JBMYQA010000103.1, read on the forward strand.
GGAATGAAGTAACGGAGCTGAAGAAATTAGTGTTAAGTATTCTACAGAGTGGGGGAGTACCAGATAGCCAAATGTTGAAAGGGCACGAACACCTATTTCATAATATGGAATCTTCAAGCAGCAGCTCATCTTATTCAACAACGTCTACGGAAGAGTTTGAATCGTCTTCGAGTTCTTACCTGTTGCCGCCTACAGTGACCATGACTAAAGATGTCGATAATCTCCCGCAAATTTTTGAGGAAGAACGGGTAGAAGACATTACGCATAAGATTGAAGAAGAAAACCTTTCTTTACAAGATAAGGAGAAGGAGTTAATTATTAAGGCTTTGAAAAAGCATAATAACAAACGGAAGTATGCCGCTGAAGATTTAGGAATTTCTCAGCGTACGCTTTATCGCAAAATCAAACAGTATGGAATTAAAGAATAAAGATTGGAAAGTTGGATTTAACGCTTCCATGTTCATGTTGCTTGGCCTATTTCTTTTTCAAGCATGTGCTTCTGGGCCTAAATTTTTATCATTTACAGGTGGGCGATTACCACCAGATAAATACCAACGTGTAACGATTCAGAATTTCTTTAATGATTCTCCTGGGGGGCCAGCTAACCTTGGAATTGATTTTACAGAACGACTAAAGGAATATTATCAGCGAAATACCCCATTAAGTTTGGTAGATGCAACGCCACACATCGAGCTTTCGGGAAGTATTACCAACTATGGGGTGACACCCGTAGCACCAAGTGCAGGTGATATTCAACAAGCTCAGCTCCAACGCTTAACCATTACTGTGAAAGTAGATTATGTGGATTATGTGGATGATGCCAAGAGCTTTAACTCAAACTTTTCCTTCTTTCAAGATTTTAATGCTAATCAAACCTTAGAAGAAGTAGAAACAGAGTTGATTGATATTATATTTGATCAAATTGTGTTCGATATCTTTAATAAAACTTATGCCAACTGGTAGTGGATATTTCAGCAGGTGGGCAAAATACCGTATTTATGTTGCTTACCTATTTACCGTTGGTCTGAACGATTTTCCAGCAATTCTCACTTTGTCATTTCGACGCACAGCGGAGAAATCTACGTGCCCATTAAAATACAAAATTATGTACCAAAGTAAGCCAAATGAGTTCGTTTAGTCACGTGACACTTAGATGTCTCCTTACGTCGACATGACAAAAAAGTCCTTTTCTTGCAGAATAACAAGCATTTTTTACAGAGTGAGAATTGCTGACGATTTCCCTAGTTAGTGATTGATTTATCGGCATTAACTAGGGAAGTTGTTTGTTTATTACCATTTGAATGTAAAATGTGAGTGTACTATAAATCAATAACTTATCCATATAAGCTTCTTTCTTTACTTCAAGTTTTCTTAAAAAAATACCATCATTCCCCAAAAATGTCTAATTGAAAACGATACCCTCTTATTTTTTTAATGATTTTTGCTCAAACTTGCACAATTCTTTGTTTCAATTTCGTAGCTTATCACTACCTTTACTTTTCTGATCAACTCAAGAGCTGATGGTAATTGGTCTTTTCATAAGATTAGTTATCAAAAAAAGGATGCAAGGGGCGAGAAATTGGCTGTATAAGTAGATCAACAAAAGAAATCGACGAATAAACATTCATAGTTTAACGACAATAATGAATACTTTCACCTTACTCAATCTTGTATTAAATCCTGAAAAGGCGGGGGAGCAAGACTTAGAAGCACTAGAGGAGTTAATTCAGGAATATCCTTATTTCCAAGCCGCACACTTGTTGATTGCCAAAATCACGGGAAATTCAGCACATATCAAGCGTGCCGCAGCCTATTCATCTGAGCGCTCCGTGTTGATGCGTGTGATTAATTCAGATTTTAATTCAGATATCAATTTACCCAATATTGATAATTTGGAAATTGGGAAAGATGATTTGAGTATTTTTGATAAATTAGAAAAAGAGGATAGCAGCGAAGAGTTGATTTTAGATAAAGACGATGATTTTAACGATTCTTTTGGAGAGTTCAACTTTAATGATGAAGAAGAGGCGAGTCCAGAGGATAACCCAATAGAGGAACCCGCAGCGGATGATAACACTGCGCCGATTGAGTTTGAGCTTCCTGCAGATTATTCAGATTATCCAACAGATGAGGAAGAGGAAAAAGAGCCTAGCATAGCAGACGAAACCGCAGTTGAGATTCCTTCAATTGATCTTCCAGATATTGCAATTAACGATGAGGAGGATGAAAGCGAAGAGACAGTACCAGAAGTAGCCTTACCAGAAGTGGGGTTAGATGTGCTCGAACACATTACTGCTGATCCTATAGACGAAGGAGAAGAGGAAGATGATGATTTGATGGACGAGTTAGCAGAGTTGAGAAGGTTGCAAGCGGAGATGGAGAAGAGTAGAAAAGAAGCAGAAGAAGCATTAAAAGAAGAAGAGGAACGAGCGGAAAAGGAAGAAAGCTTGGGCTTTGAAGAAACGGAATATGAATATCCTGATTACGCATTGGAAGAAAATAAGTTAGAAGAAACAAAAGAAGAAATTATAGATACCACACCAGCACCAATTATTGAGCCCGAAGAAGAAGTGAAAGAAGAAACCGTATTTGATGCAGAACAGCCTTCATCGGTAGAACCAGATGATTTTTCGTTTTTTAGTGTAGCGGAAGAGCAAGAAGCAAAAGCGGAAGAAAGTGAAGAAGAAAAGCTCAATGAGGTTTTTGAGGAAGAAAGCACTGAAGATACCACTGAGTTTACTTCAGGAGTATTCGACTTTAACGATGACACCTTATTTGACTTAGATGCATTATTAGCGGAAGAAGGTCAACAAATCGATGCGGTTAAGGAATTGGAAAATCGCCCGATAGCACAAGTTGAGGAGCGTGGGGTTGGAGGCTTTACCACACTTCATGCAAAGCAGAGTGATTTAATTAACGATTTCATTGAGAAATCTCCATCTATCAAGATACCAAAAGACTCATTTGATCATACGGATGAATTGAAAGCTGATTTAAGTGATGAGCAATTGGATATTCCTGAGGCAGTTTCTGAGAATTTGGCAACAATCTATGTGAAACAAGGAAAATACGGAAAAGCAATTGAGATTTATCATCAGTTAATGTTGAAATATCCAGAGAAAAAGGCTTACTTTGCAGACCTAATTGACAGTTTGAGAAATAAGTGATCATAACGACTTATTTTTGTGAGCAATGTCAACATTTTATTGCATTTACTATAAGTAGAGAAAATGAGTTTGTTTATCGTATTTTTAATAGTTCTTGTTTGTGTATTATTAGTGATTGTTATCTTAGCTCAAAATTCAAAAGGAGGCGGATTAACTGCAGGTATGGGAAATGCTTCTCAGATTATGGGAACCAGAAGAACAACTGATATCACAGAAAAAGCTACTTGGATTTTAGCGAGTGCATTATTTGTATTGTGTTTAACTATGAATGTAATAACTTCAGATACGCAGTCCAATAATACGGACAGCACCGAACAGCCAGCATCAACAACGACTCCAACTCCTGATGGAACTGGCGCACCTGACAATACAACGAATACACAGCCAGGCGATACTACTGGTAACTAGTAATTTGTAATCAGGGATATAAGATATTCAACAGCCAGTTCGAAAGAGCTGGCTGTTTTTGTTTGAGCTTGTTTAATACACATCTAATTTTATGATTCGAAAGTACATTACCCTTGTTTCTATAGTAATCACCACCTTTTGGTTAGGAGCTTGTACGAGCAAAGAGGATAAGGTTGAGCGTTATTTTTTACGCGGAAAAGAGAAATTGGAAAAAAAAGAGTATCAAGAAGCCATTCGTTTCATCACGGCTGCTATCAAAGAAGATTCGCTCTTTAAAGAAGCTTACCTAAATCGAGGGAATGCATTTTTTGGCTACGTGGAGTTCCCACAGGCGTTAACGGATTTCACTAAAGCCATCGCCTTAGATTCTAATTATGCAGATGCGTATTTTAATCGTTCCAATACCTATTTCCGCATCAAACAATACGAAAAGGCTTTAGCGGATATCGATCAAGTCATTCGCATTCATCCAGATAGCGCCTATGGGCATGCGACAAAAGCTACGGTATTAATGCAGCTCAACCAAGCTCAGGAAGCCTTTGAAAGCCTTGAAAAAGCCATTTCATTGGATGCTAATTATAAGGATGCCTATGTAAATTTAGGCGTATTGTACTTTAACCAAAAAGAGTTTGCAACCGCAAAAGCAAAGTTTGAGCAGGCGCTAAGCATCGATAGCACCCTAGCAGAAGTTTGGAATAATTTAGCCATGATTGCTTTTGTACAAGGGGATATTCAGCAGGCCTTGCAGCAAGCTGATTATTCGCTAAAATTAGATGGGGGAAATCCTTATGCATGGAACAATAGAGGCTATGCCAAACTACTTGCTGGTGATTTAGCAGGAGCAAAGAGCGATATTGAAAAGTCCTTATTTTACGATAAGGAAAATGCGTTAGCGATTCGAAATATGGGCGTTTATTACCTTAAAAGTGGAAAACCCCAAGAAGCGTTAACAGTATTACAACAAGCTCAAGAGCGCGATTCGACCACATGGGGAATCCACTATTACTTGGGCAGGACCCATCAACAGTTAGGAAATCAGGCTAAGGCGTGTGAAGAATGGAAGCTTGCACTTAAGCACGAAGAAGATAAAGTGATTCCTCAAATTAAAAATTTATGTAAAGTTAATTGAAAGACTTTAGTTTCATTACACGGCTTTGTACCTTTGCAGTTTTAAAATAACAATCGTTTGCGAATGGGTTTATTCTTAGAATAAGGATATATTGAAGAAAGGAGAAGTTTATTGAAGTTACTTGCTTTTGATCATTCAATATAAACAAAACGTGAAAAAGAAACGCATGAAGGTTTTAATGCTTGGTTGGGAATATCCACCACATGTTTCTGGCGGGTTAGGTATGGCCACCGCTGGACTGGCTGAGGCTTTAGGTGAAATGGTGGATTTACAGCTTGTATTACCACATGAAACACTTTCTAACCTTAAGCAGCATAAACCCCTTCGCTTTTCTAAAACGGATCAAACAAAAGGCCATATTCAATCGCGTGATGTGGAGATGGTGAATGCGTTTGATGCTTATTCGAGTTATGAACATATTCAGCCTGATTTGCAAAAAATCTCAAAAAAAGTCAAAAAAGAGGCTGAACGGATTAGGCAACGCTCAGGAAGAAACACTAAAAATCACTTATATGGAAGGGCCTTGATGGAAAAAGTGGAAGATTATGCAACGGCTGCTTCTAAAATTGCCAAGCAATCTGACTTCGATATCATTCATGCCCACGATTGGATGACGTTTCCCGCAGCTATCAAAATCAAAAAAGCTTCTGGGAAACCTTTAGTTATTCATATTCATTCTTTAGAAACAGATCGTACTACGAATCCGAATGTGCGTAATCCCATTTTCAAAATTGAAAAGCAGGCAATCGCCAAAGCGGATTTAGTCATTCCTGTTAGTAACTATACGAAGGAAAGTATTGAAAAGCATTATGTCCAAAGCACTGAGAAGTTTACGCCTATTCATAATGGCATTTCGACTTTCGAAAAAGCCGAATTTAAGGTAGATCGGGAAAGTAAACCGACAAAGAGTGTCACGCCATATCACCATACAATAACAACAACATCCAAAAAGGGAAAAAAGAAGCAGAAAAAAAAGAAGCGAGATGTCCATAATGTGCTGTTTGTAGGGCGATTAACCGCACAAAAAGGTGTGGAAACCTTTATTCGAACGGCTGCAAAACTCTTGGAAAATCGCGAAAACTTGCGCTTTACCGTAGCAGGTTTGGGAGATCAGTTGGAGGAAATGATGCAACTGGTAGAAGATACTGAAATTGAAGAATACATTGATTTCAAAGGGTTTGTACAGCAACATGAGCTTAAAAGCTTATTAGAAGATGCTGATTTGTTATTTATGCCATCAGTGTCCGAGCCTTTTGGCCTAGCGGCATTGGAAGCTGCCCAATTTGGTTTGCCTATCGTGATATCGAGCCAGTCTGGGGTTATTGAAGTATTGCCTGGTGTACTCACTGCTGAATACTGGGACAGTAAAAACTTTGCTCGACATATCAAAGTCTTGCTCGATTACAAGTCAATCCGCAAGGCATTTGGTAAGGCCAATCGAAAAGCGGTAAAAAAGCGCTCATGGAGGAAAGTAGCGCGTAAGGTGATGAAAGCGTATAAAAATTTAGCTGATTCAAACAATCCCTAAACATTTCTAATGGTTGAAATAATCTACTAAAAATGTCGTATTCATTTTACTCACCTGCTTATTAATATCAATTGATATTTTTCAATATCAATTACCCTGATTAACTTTGTGCTTGAAATACACAAGTGAACGAGAAGCTATGAAGAATATGGGACAATTTGACGAAGAGTTATTAGAGTTAGAAGAAGTCGGAGTTGGTACAGATCAAGAGAGTGAATTAATTGTCTTTAATGATGATGTGAATACCTTTGATCATGTGATTAAAGCACTAATTGATATTTGTGAACATTCTCCTGAACAAGCCGAACAGTGTACATTAATTATCCACTATAAGGGAAAGTGTGCAGTGAAGTACGGCTATTATGAGCAATTAGTACCGATGCGAAATGCCATCTGTGATCGAGGTATTTCAGCTGAGGTTATCAAATAATATTTCCTCTTTTTATGGATAAACCCATTTTAATGCGATGCGTGTTAAAATGGGTTTTGTTTTATCTGCCTAGATCAGCCCTCTTGCTTTTAATTCTAGGTATTTATTTAAGGCATTTACGGTTAATTCGGCAGGAGGGGTTAAAATGGAATAAATGCCATATTTCTTTAACTCCTTTACCATCTGTCGCTTATCATAACTTAGTTTTTCTCCAATGGTTTTAATGTATACTTCTTCTGTACTAGTAGGGGTAGAACGCAGTAAAGCTTTGGTTTCCGTATTTTCAAAAAATACAACGACTAGCAAGTGCTTTTTGGCAATGGCCCTTAAATATTTGAGTTGCCGTTCAAGGGATGGCAGCGCTTCAAAGTTTGTAAAAAGTAGAAGTAAAGCCCGTTGCGAAAGCCTTCGTTTAATGTGAATGTATAGATTTTCAAAATCAGATTCTTTGTAGGCCGTTTTTTCACGATATAAAGCTTCTGAGATTTTATTCATTTGAGCATTACGATCAGAGGCCGGTAATAATGTTTTTACGCCATCATTAAAGGTGATGAGTCCCGCTTTATCCTGCTTTCGAATGGCAATGTTGGAGAGGACTAAACTGGCGTTAATTGCATAATCGAGCAAGGTTAGGTTTTCAAAAGGCATCCGCATTGCGCGTCCTTTGTCGATAAGGCAATAAATTTGTTGAGACTTTTCATCTTGGTATTGGTTAACCATGAAATGGCGCTTCCTTGCAGTCGCTTTCCAATTGATGGATCGATAATCATCGCCTCTGACATAATCCCTAATCTGATCAAATTCCATATTGTGTCCTACCTTTCGTACTTTTTTAATTCCTATTTCGGCAAGTCGATTAGAGATGGCTAGAAACTCGTATTTCCTCATTTGTAAATAAGAGGGGTAAACGGGCACAGGATGTGGCTCCCCAAAGCGATATCGTCGAGAGAAGAAGCCAATAATGCCAGTGACGTATACATTGGTTTGCCCAAACTCATAGGCTCCGCGTTTAATCGGACGCAAGGTGTAAGCTATATTTTTGCTCGTACCTGCGGCCAATTGGGTCGATTTATTGAAATCGCGTACCTGAAACTGATGAGGGACTTCATCAATAATGGTTGCTTGAATCAGAAAACGATAATGATTTTTTAGTTGAATGAATAATTCGTTTTCATCTCCATTCGATAGCTTTTCGGGGCAAAAACGTTGTGCTTCTATTCCTTGGCGAAGTCTATATAATAAGAGTAAGTCGACTAATGCTAATACGAGGATGCATAAGAGAATGGGTTGAGCGATCACAAAAAATATGGGATAGGCAAAACCTACTAAGCATAGAAAAATGGTAATCGAAAGCGAGAGGTATAATCGGGAATTGGTATATAGAGATCGAATAAGTTGCATGGATGTATCAGTTGGATCGTCAACACAACGATTAGTGTAGTGTTCACTATCCAAATATGCTTATTCTTCTTGAGAAAGGAAAAAAGTAGGACAATATTCAGTAAATAGCTAGGCTCAGGCACTAATTGAGTGCTTCACTTTTCATGAACATTGAAACTTCATATTGCCGATTCATGGTGATGGTATAAATGAATTCCGAATCGGTGAGCTTATCTACCGTAAGCTCCTTTACTACCTGCTCGTTTTGATCGAGCAATAAAATCCTGTTCTTTTCAAAAGAATAAGACCATTTCCCTTCCTTTACCTTGCCCTGCTCAATGAGCGTGTAGGTCATATCTCTTTCAAACTGAATCATATCTCCAGCTTCATCCTTGTTGGAAGTATATTCGATGCCCAGAATACGGCATTTGGAGTAATTCCATTTTTTACAGATTTGCTCCTTTAGGAATTCAAGACTCGTTTCCTGTTGAGCATATAAAGGGACGAACAAGGCCATCGCCACAATAAACAACGCTATTTTTATGGAATTTTTCATGTACTGTTGGTGATTTGACTTGAAGATTTCGTAGTAAAGATGCCTTGTGTGTGAAAAAGGTTGCTTAAACGTCTGAACTTTTTTTCGATTATTCAAGTTATACATTAATTTTCATTGATTCAAATAAATCTAGGATGAGCGGCAACCCTTGCTTGTGAATTGGAGGACGGAAAACCACTATTTGGGTACTATTCTTCAAATTTAAGGAGTTGAACGGTGTTTCCATCGCATTTTCCATAGGTAAAACTCCAGAGCCATTCGCCAATATTGATGTAACGAGCCTGAGGCGTTACCTCAAGGTCCAGCGGAATATGCCGATGTCCGAAGATGTAGTAATCATGGTGATTTTGCTTTTCTTCTTCTGTTTTACAATATTGCCAGAGGTATTCTTGTTCTTTTTTGACAAATGGATGTGCTTGAAAGTGATGCTTTTTTTTGCGTGATTGTGACCAGGCATGCCCGAACCCCAAAGCCAAATTCGGATGTAATCGCGAGAAAAGCCATTGACAGATTTTGCTCTCAAACAGCTTTTGAAGGATTTTGTAGGAATAATCGCCAGGGCCTA
>JBMYQA010000104.1:0-18466 GCA_049600855.1 Flammeovirgaceae bacterium
TCCACCTACAAAATACAAAACGATATGAAAAAGTTCACCTTTGTCTTTATTTTTTCACTCTTGTCATCCATCACCTTCGCTCAAAATGCCTTTTTTACGAAGGCTGATGCATTCCTTAAAAAGAATGTTTCGAATGGTAACGTGAAATATGCTAGTATCAAAGCCAATCCTAGTGAATTGAATGAACTCGTGAAGATGGTTGAAAACTATGCGCTAGCAGGGCAAAGCTCTGCTACCAAAAAAGCATTTTACCTAAATGCATACAACATTTCCGTCATCAAAGGCATTATTGATAAATATCCAGTAGCAGGCCCAATGAAAATTGCTGGATTTTTTGATAAAGTAAAACATACGGTAGCGGGTAAACAAATCACTTTAAATGATTTAGAGAATAAAATTATTCGCCCTACTTATCAAGATGCGCGTATCCACTTTGCTTTAGTGTGTGCCGCAAAAGGCTGTCCTAAAATTGTCCCATTTGCTTTTACCCCTTCCCAAGTAGATTCGCAATTAACAAAGGTGACCAAGAAAGCAATGGATGATGCTTACTTTATTCGACTCAAAGGAAATAAGGTGCAATATTCCCAAATTTTTGACTGGTACAAGCAAGATTTTTTGAATGAAGCGAGTTCTATTGTTGCCTACATCAATAAATATCGTACAACTAAGATTCCTGAAAAGGCAAAGACAAGCGTTTATACATACGATTGGGCTTTAAACAAGATTTAATGCTTGATGTGGATTTCTGCTTTTGATAAATCATCCTTCTTAAGGGTGATTTTTTTTATAGCATTTGGAGACGAGAAAAAGCCGATATTTTCTAATATTAGTTTTTTCAACGAAAAAGCATTTAATTTGTGCCCACAACGTAATCAGTAAATAAATCCGATTAAGTTGTTTTTTCTGATTACGTAAAGTATTTTTCCGCAATAATACACTCGCTCTTTTCAAAAATTAGCGTGAGGTAAATTGATTTTTTGAACAGTTGAAACAAGTATTTTTAACAAATTTCACATAAACGTAACATCCTACGAACGCCCAAACCACTTTTCGACTTTCAACTACAATAATGCATAACTTTTCTAATTTAGGTATTTAATTTATTACTCAATGACATAGGTGCTATGTATTGAGTAAATACATATAGGCTCAATTGCCTTGCTAAATTATAATATCATGAAAGTTATCGTTGATCCTTCATGTAACATTCTCTATTCTTCTTACTACCTCTATGGGCTAAAACAGTACTTTGGAAAACAAATGAGCTTTGCCGCTCATCCCTTTAAAAGTTTACCCTTTTCGTTCGAGCATCTAGCCCTAGTTATTCAGGATGAGCATCAAGTGTATAAAATCATTATTGATTTTAATAATCGAAAAGCAATCAGTCAAGAACATTTAACTTGGTGTGATGTGTATGGCAAAGTGAATTTAGCTCCTGAAGACCAAGTGATTCCTAAGGTAGTTCCTATTGGCCCTTTAACGGCCATACAACTTTATGACTATCCGACCACGGTATGGAAGGCCGCCATGAATTACCTCAAGAGTTGGAAAAAAATTAAAGGGATAAAGACGATCAAAACATTTCTCATTTACTATAAATACCAATTATCAAGACCGCGATTTGAGAAATATCAACCCAAACAACCTAAAAAAAACTATGCTTTTTTTGCGGCTTCCCTGTGGAAAAAAGAAGCAGAAGCGAACCAGCTAAGGGCAAACTTTATTAAGGCATGTCAACAAACGCAAGAATTGGAATTTGAAGGCGGGTTTGCTCCAAGGACTAAAAGAGACATTAAAGGTTTTGAACAACTCACCATGCCTCAAAAAGTCACTTATGATGAGTTTTATCAAAAAACAGAAGCATCCACATTTGTATTTAACACCCCTACCGTACAAGGCTGTAATGGATGGCGTTTAGCAGAGTACCTTGCTATGGGTAAAGCCATTATTTCTACGCCACTAGTCAGACTTGTTCCCAAAGAATTAATAGACGAAAAACACGTATTATTTGTATCAGGCTCCCAAGATTCAATTCAACAGGCAATACAGAAACTTCTCAACGATCAAGAACTGCGACATAACCTATCCAAAAATACAATCAGCTATTTTCAAGAATACCTAGCACCACAAAAAGTGATTGAACAGCTAATCGATAGAGTAAAACAAATCGGTAACTAAAAAACGGATTTTGATATGGTAAGCGTACTTACAACAAAAGCAGCGATGCGGGACTATTTAGCTGCTACTTTGAACACTTCACATTTTAGCATTGAGCGAATTAACATTTCAGCGCAACAAAGTTGGGCTTATAGGGATGGCGTTTTATCTCATTCTTCGAATGGTTTTTTCCATGTAACGGGTTTGATGCACCAACACACCCAAGAAGAACAACTGGTGTTGTATCAACCACAAAGCGCACTTACAGGCTTGGCGCTGTACAAAGAAGGACGAGAGGCTTATGTATTGCTACAAGCACGAGCAGAACCGGGCAATGTGAACGTCGTTCAATATGGCCCGACTATTCAATCTACTGCGGCTAACTACTTGCGTGTACATGGTGGTAAAAAAACGGCATATGCCGAATTATTTCGAGAGTTTTCACCCTTGGCTTATCCATTAGGTCATGTCATGCAAATTGATTTAGGAAAGCGGTACTTCAAAAAAAGTAAGTTTCATAGCTACGTTGAGCTGAAGGAAATGATTCCTACTGAACCCAATATGGCTTGGGTGCCTTTAAGTCTAATCCTAGACATGGCTCAGGAAGATAATTTCTTAAATGTTGATTTGCGTTCCTTATTAAGCGTTTTTGATTGGGATTTATTCCTGAGTGATCAGCAAGTTGCCCCTCCTCCCTCAGATCGCCTATTAGCGGAAAGTCTGGTCTATCAGGATCACCATTTAGGTAAAAACGATTGGAAATTAGCCAGTTTAGATCAACTGTCGCAATGGAGTGCCCAAGATGAGGGGATCAAAAACAATACTAATTCAGGAATTTGGGCAGACATGTTCCAAATCAGTTGTATATCACGCGAGGTATCTTCTTGGACTCAACCGTTGATTTGTGCCACAACAGACGGCTTAGCTCGTTTATACCTGCGTAAACATCAAGGGGAAACCGAGTTTTTAGTTTCTGTGCGCCCAGAATTTGGCGTTAGTGGAGAAGTAACCATACTCCCTAGCCAACTCATCTATCCCGGAGAGTTAACAGACCCTGCTTTAGTTCATGCTTACAATGGGCAAGTTGTTGCAAAAATGACACTTTGTGATGAAGGTGGGCGATTCTATCTAAGTAATACCCATTTTCAAGTGGTACAGGTTGGCCATGACTTTGACATTGAAGAAGATCAAGTGTGGATTCGTGCAGCTACGTTGAAAAAACTATTAAAAATATCGAATAAGGTAAGTATTCAGTTGCGATGCATGTCCTCCTTGATTTTACCTTACCTCAATCCAATGACGCTTGCTCATCGGCAAGAACAGGAAGCCGTTCTGGTTTAGGACTTTCCCAAACAATTAAGGCGAATTACCATTGTTGTAATTCGCCTATATTTTTCAATATCAAATCCTTAATCAAACAGTTCTTCTAAATATTGTCCATTCTTTTTTGCTCGTACGATGATATAAAAGAAAACAAGAATACTGGCAAACAATAGATACAGTGTTAAAAACACTTGTTTTGTTTTTTTCAACATAGTTGTGGGGTTAAAGTAGTCGAATAAGTAGGCAGTAGAAAATAAATCAGTTTGACTAGAAAATTTCTTACTGACGACTCAACATCCAATAAAAGAATGTTTATTCATATAATTTACTCAATTAGACTCCTTAATCCAACCTAACTTGCAACTTATTTTATTTTTTTCTGTAACTTTTTCCAGTAAAATGCATCCTTTTATTTTATACTGATAATGAAGGAGTTAAGTAGAAGGCTAAAAGCATGGTTTTTGAAAAAAGGGTACTAAATCGCGTATTTGTACTTTTTTTATCCATTAATTTAAAAAATACGATTTAGTTATTGCGAGATATTTTTGGTAATGATTAATGTGAGAAAGCTGTTGAGAAACAGTGGAAAAAAGCCCATCTTCTACTTCAATAACAGTACATTACGTGTTACTTCATACAGTCTATTTCAGCTCATCATGATTTTTTCTTATACTTCATAAATTGAGGCAGCTTCTCCCCTTTAGCAGAACATTCTATTAGCAACTGAATTCTTTTTTGACGAGTAGTTTCTCGCTTAGCACTCATCACATACCAAATCGAAGCTTTTTTATAATAAGGACTAAGTTGTTGGAAATACCCCCAAGCTTCTTCATTGGCTTTTATGAGCGCTTCATATGTGGGCGATAAGCTTACTTCTTTTTGCTCAAACGAATAGACCTTGGATTTATCTTTTTTCTTTTTTTCATAAGCAGCTAAGCCAGCAGCTTGCATTAACCCGTTAGCTATCAACACTTCCATCTTCTTGAGATTTACTGCGCTCCAAATGCTATTTGGTTTCCGTGGCGTAAACCGAATGCGGTAACGTTCTTCATCGATCGATTTTCGTATTCCATCAATCCAGCCATAGCACAAAGCTTCATCCACCGATTCTGACCAAGAAAAATTGGCTTTACCTGAGTTTTTCTTGTAATAGCCCACCCAGATTTCAGTCGCCTTATTGTGATTTTCATGGAACCATTGGCGAAGCTCAGCAGCATTGTTGAAGAAAATAGCATCCATAATGATAGAAACAAGAGTTAGGAAACCCTAAAATACCAAATTCTCCGTTAAATCCATCTGGCATTAAAATAAGTGGCCTTCTCGATGTCACGGATACTCATCGCCATAGGTACTTCTGGAAAAAGCTGATGCATCGCTTGAATTAGCGCTTCAGATAGTTTTGCTTTTTGCTCGGTAGTCCGTCCCTCCATAATCTCGGCAAATATGTTGAAAAAATCTTGTTGAACTCCTGCCCGCAAATAGTGCTCAAAAGGTAAAATGCGTACTTTAATATCTTGCTCATTAAATAAGCCCGATGCCACTGCAATTTCATGAATGTTGTTCATGATGGTATTGGCAGCGTGTTGATGGAGTAAAGGTTGGGAACAGTGGATGGTGAAGTGGGGCATAATTTTTTGGTCGTTTAATTGATCTTATAAAACTAGTCGTAAAGATAGACAGATTAACTGATTTAAAAACTGACTAAACCGCTATGCTAAACGCTCATTTCATCAGATCAATTAAACGACTTCAGGCGAGCGATCAAACTATCAACACTTCTCAATAACCAAGCGTACTTCAAATTCGATGGCATCCGAAATAGTTTCATCACCTAGATTCTTGAAGAAACTTTGGGAACCATATTTCACATTCCACTTGGAGCGATCAATAATAAATTTGGCGGTGATGATCAACTGCTCACCTTTGTTTGCTTTTTGTGCCTGAAATTCAACTTGGTTCGTTATGCCTTTGATGGTCAAATCAGCTTTTACGGTCATACTCATGCCTAAGTCATTGTTGATCTCGGTAATCTTGAGCTGGGAAGTAGGGTACTTGGATACTTCAAAAAAGTCTTCATTTTTCAAATGATCCACCAAGCTTTCATTATATTTCCCATCCGTATTGGTGATGGTATTCATGTCAACCACAAAACTTCCCCCTTTTATGGCATTTCCAGCCATATCTAAATATCCTTCTTTAAATTTAACGGTACCGTAGTGGTTGTTAAAATCAAATAGTTGTGACCCTTTCCATTTTAATACACTTTCTTTTAAGCTGATGTGACTTACAGTTTGAGCTGAACTGACAAAGCCAAGACAAGTGGCAATTACTAAGAGAAAAATCTTTTTCATCGTCTGTTATTTTTTTCTGCAAGTGTAGGAGGAAATGCGCCCAACAAATGTAAAAAGAATGTAAAAAGGCCGTAAATCGCTTGTAAAACCTGTTTTTAATCTCAGCACTTATGTATTTTTGTATATGATACTACGAAAATGGTTTACCATATCTGCGGCTATCACACTAGCCATTTTAGTGATTGTCGGCTTTAGTTGGAAGGCTGAATCACCACATTACAGCAAAACCGTCAGGGCGGCTCTGCGAGGTATTGGTCATCAACTGTTGCTCCAAAATCAGGATTCTAGTTCTTGGGTAATGCCCATTCAGGAATTGGGCGATAATCAATTTGAAATTTCCTTCCCCAGTTCTATAAAAATCATCCCAGACAGTTTGGTAAGTCTTACCCACGAAGCATTAAGCTTAGCTCAGCTTCCCAGCCCATCTATTGTTGAAGTAAAAGGCTGTGCCGATCAAGCAGTGTATTATAGCTTTCAAATCTTTCCTAATCTTGAACAAAATGACGTACCCTGTTTAGGACGCGATTTACCCCCAAACTGCTATACCATAACGATTACCTTTCTAGCTGCACCGCCTACCAGCAACATCGGACAATCTTTAGCCATGTCTGGTTTGTTTATCATTTTATGTGTTGCTATTATTCCCGTTTTCTTAAAGAAAGATCAGCCAACATCTACTCCAGAAACACCTCCAAACGGACATCAACTTGGTAACTATTTCTTTGATTTGGAACAGCATCAACTCCAAATCAATCAACAAACGATTGATTTATCAGCCAAAGAATTTGAGCTATTAAGTTTATTGAGTCAGCACCCCAATCAAGTGATCAGTAGAGATCGATTGTTAAAAGAAATTTGGGAAGATAAAGGCGTTTTTGTAGGCAGAAGTCTCGATATGTTTATTTCTAAATTGCGTAAAAAACTTAAGCAGGACGATTCGGTGAAAATCAGTAATGTGCGGGGCGTTGGCTATAAATTGGAAGTGATGTAATCTGGCATTTGGGCAGGAACACTCACGAATCTAACCAACGCTTAAACACACTAGCCTTTTCTCTGCTCACCACGACTTCATGCGAATTTACAGGTTGGAGTTTGACTAATAGCTTTCCCTTAAAATAATTGTGAATCTCCAAAATGGCCGCATGCTGCGTAATGAATTGTCGATTTAAGCGGAAAAAAAACTGTGGATCAAGCTGTTTCTCTAATTCATCGAGGGTATAATCCATTAAATAGCGCTTGCCTGCGTTGGTTTGGAGGTATACCAAACCATTATCGGTATAGAAATAGGCAATATCTTGGGTGAGGATGGAAATCAATCGGTCGCTAGCCTTAATTAAGAATCGGGATTTGTATGATGCAGCCTGCGCGTCTTGCTTAAAAGCACTCAGCAATTCTTCAAACCGTTGTGCTTGCCCCCCACTAAATGCTTCTTTCATGGCCTCAAACTTTTGAATACTTTGCGCGAGTTCACGCTTATTCAAAGGTTTGAGTAAATAATCAATGCTATTGACTTTAAATGCTTTTAAGGTGTATTCATCATAAGCCGTAGTAAAAATGACGGGTTTCGTCACGCTAATTTTTTCAAAAATCTCAAAAGAAAGCCCATCGGCAAGTTGAATGTCCATGAATATCAAATCGGGCATGCTATACGTTTTCATCCACTTTACGGCTTCCTGAACACTATCAATCACCTCAACAATTTCAATGGAGCTATCAATTTCTTGAATCAACTGTTGCAACCTTCTAAACGCAGGGGCTTCATCTTCAATAATCAGGACTTTCATAAGGATTCACTGAGCACAGGCTCTTCTTTGGTAATTTTCAATAAAGGTAAAGTAACCATAAAGTTCGAAGTCGTTGTAATCACTTCTATCGAACGATCACTCAAATGATGATAGCGTTTTCTGATATTCTCTAAACCTGTTTTTGTAGAAGGCTCCATCACCCGCTTACGCTGAAGTTTATTTTTCACGACAATGGTGTCTTCATTTTCTATGGAAATGTGAATGGACAATGGACGAGCTGTGGATACCTCATTGTGTTTGATGGCATTCTCGATCAACATTTGTAAAGATAATGGGGCTATATAAAGTGCTAGGTACTGGTCATCGACCTGAATATCTACCTGAAGGTTTTTGTCAAATCGCATTTTCAGTAAAAAGATATATGAATCCGTAAACTGCAATTCTTTACGCAGGCTGACCACTTCCTTTTCCTTATTCTGTAAAATGTAGCGATACACTTCTGATAGTTTTTGGGTAAAATCGATGGCTAATTCCTGATTTTCGGCAATCAACGTCACCAAGGTATTGAGGCTATTGAATAAAAAATGGGGACTGATTTGATTTTTTAAGGCGGCAAATTGTGAGCGCACTTGCTGATGTTTAAGACTTTCTTTCTCCACAATCGTTTCCTTCCAACGCGTAAAAAAGTATAAAGATTCATAAAAAACCCCTACAATCACTGTAGCTGTGAAGGTAGTTTTGAAGTGCTTAAACAAATTATACGGCGTTAATGGATCACCCACTCCAGTTATAGAAAGCACAACCTTGACCATCAGATTAATGATCACTACATAACTCAGCATCGTAATTGCTGTAAACAAGAGTCGCTTATTCGTGTCTTTGATTTGCGGATAAACTTTCCTAAATCTAAAAATAATGGAACGTCCACCTTCCCACATAATAAACGTAATTCCAATAGAAATGAGCACGTGCTTCAAGCTTGGCTCGTGTTCCTCTTTAATAAAAAAGGATATGGTAAGCGCTAAAACGAGAATGCCTAAAAAGCGAAGGTATTTTTCTTGAAGGTATTGCTTCATAGCTGTGGGTTTATTTTTGAGGTCATCTAAGAGAAAGTTATCAAAATCAAATAATATAATTAAACTCCCTCATGTATATACTACAAAGAAAGTTCAAATTGTTTAGCAAAACGGCTAGAAAACTATTCAAACAGGAAAAACAGTTAATCAAACCGAAAATTCAACTACTGAACTGAACTTCCCATTAAAATTACAAGATTTTCGCCGCATTTCCATTTCATACCTATTTCCGTCTACCTGAATAGGCGAATCAACAGCTTTACATATACATGCATTCTACACCCGCTGAAGGCATCCTACTTTTGGAACATCAATCAACATGGATCATTCAACAAATCATTAAATCGTTATGAAGTTACCTCAGGTTGGAATCACACTTTCGCTTTTATTGATCATGGCTTTTGGACAAGCAACTGCCCAAACGCAAGTGGTAAAAGGCGTGATTAAAGATGCTCAGGCAGATTATGAATTGATAGGCGCAACCATTATTCTGGTAGGGTCAGAACCCGTTATTGGTGCAACAACGGATATTAAAGGAAATTTCCGTTTAGAAAATGTACCCATTGGCCGACAAGCTTTTGTGGTGCAATACATCGGCTATAAAACCGTGACTTTATCCAACGTACTGGTTACTGCGGGTAAGGAAGTCTATTTGGACATCAAACTAGAGGAATCGGTAGAAGCTTTAAAAGAGTTAGTAATTACTGCAGATGACGATAAAGATTTACCCATTAATGAATTAGCCAAAGTCAGTGCCCGAACGTTTAGTTTAGAGGAAGTCACCCGATTTTCAGGCGGTAGAAATGACGTGGCTCGATTAGCCAGTAACTTTGCAGGTGTAAGTACTGCCAATGACTCGCGTAACGATATTGTTGTTCGCGGTAACTCTCCAACAGGATTATTGTGGCGAATTGAGGGAATTCCCATAGCCACTACCAACCACTTTAACACTTTAGGAACTACGGGAGGTCCTGTAAGTGCCCTCAACACCAACCTACTGCGTACGTCCGATTTTATCACAGGTGCTTTTCCAGCAGAATATGGTAATGCCAGTGCAGCGGTGTTTGATGTTAATCTCCGCAATGGAAACACCGATAAAGCAGAGTTCACGGCACAAATGAGTGCTTTTAGTGGACTCGAATTTATGGCTGAAGGTCCGATTGACAAAGAGAAACGCTCTTCTTTTGTGGCTTCGTATCGTTATGGCATCGCTAGTGTAGCGGCAACAGGAACTTCTGCCATCCCCTATTATCAAGATTTTTCCTTCAAACTCAATTTTGGAGATGGGAAATTAGGGCAATTTGAGTTATTCGGTTTAGGCGGCTTAAGCAGCATTGATTTTTTAGGGGATGAGATTGACGAAACTGATTTATTTGCCAACCCCAACGAGGATGCCTACGTCAGCAGTGGACTTGGTTTAGTTGGCCTTTCTCACAAAGTTCGTTTAAGTAAAACAGCTTACCTAAAAACCACTTTAGCCGCATCCACGAACTTCAATACGTATGACCAAGATAATATCATTAAGGGCGGCTCAGGAGAAGTGTTGGATAAATACCGCGCAGTAGAAAGCTTCACATCAGAGAATCGTTATACCTTATCTTCTGTGCTCAACAAAAAGTTTAATGCGCGATTTAGTTTAAGAACAGGCATCCTTGCTGAAGTTTTCGACCTCAACTTAGATACAAAAGATCGCGATAATCGGGCGAATATTCCTGACGATAATGGAGATGGGATTCCCGATTACTTCATTCCAGTTCGTGATGTCACGGAGCTTACACCTTTACTTCAAGCGTATGCACAAGGCGAATACAAGTTGAGTGATGAGTTAAGTTTTACATTTGGATTACATGGGCAATACCTCGAGTTAACAGAAAATTTAGCCATTGAACCCAGAGCCGCATTAAGCTGGCAATTTACCAACACCCAACGCTTGAGTGTAGCCTATGGCTATCATTCTCAGATGGCACCGTTACCCATACTCTTCCACAAAGAAGAAACCAGTTCTGGCGTGTTTGAAGCCACTAACCTAGATTTAGATTTTATGCGCAGCCACCACTTTATTGTAAGCTATGATCAGAAAATCGGTAGCAACTGGCGTGTAAAAGCGGAAGCCTACTACCAAGCACTACGCCAAATTCCGGTGGAAAG
This sequence comes from Flammeovirgaceae bacterium, assembly GCA_049600855.1. Classification (GTDB taxonomy): domain Bacteria; phylum Bacteroidota; class Bacteroidia; order Cytophagales; family Flammeovirgaceae; genus JBMYQA01. The sequence continues at coordinate 10,801 of JBMYQA010000104.1, forward strand.
TGTCGCAAGTAGTTATTCCGTAATTAACGAAGGAGCAGACTTTGTTTTTGGAGAACGAGGCTCTTTAGTTAACGAGGGAACGGGTGTCAATTATGGCGTAGAATTAACCGTTGAACGATTTTTCAGTAAAGGATTTTATGGTTTACTCACCACTTCGCTATTCGAATCTACTTACAAAGGCAGTGACGGTATTGAACGTAGTACAGCATTTAATAACAACTATGTAGCGAATGTATTATTTGGGAAAGAGTTTAAAGTAGGCCAAGGTAAGCGCAATGCGATCACGTTCGACACCAAACTAGCCACTTCAGGCGGTGCGCGGTATACCCCCATTGACTTAGCCGCTACCAGAGCCAATGCAGGCCGAGAAGTGTTATTTGAAGAGCAAGCCTTTTCCCAACAATATGATGCCTATTTCCGTTGGGATGTCAAATTTGGATTCCGTTTAAATGGTAAGAAGAAGAAAGTATCACATCAATTCTTCATTGATCTACAAAATGTGACCAATCGCGAAAACATATTTGTGAGAAGATATAATGAGGTCACCGATCAAATCAATGATGTCAGTCAGATCGGCTTCTTCCCTGATGTATTGTATCGTTTCCAATTTTAATTTAAAAGTATTTGGTTTTCCGACCGATGTTTTATTCAGGTCAGTGGTTATTCTGCTGACCTGTTTTTTTTGCACCCAATGCCTTCATTATCTCAAGGACATGTTTATATTTATAAAACAATATAAAAACACAAATACGATTCAATCATCCATGCAGAATTATTTCCTGAAAATGCTCCATCACCTTCATCGACACGAAGAAGTATTGATATTCACCAACCAATTAAACCTTACGCCATTTCAACAACAGGAGGTAATTACCTATTTACAATTATTTTATGAATCAGAATCACTCAATTACCCTTATGAAGCGCCAGCATTCGATGCTGATGCAGCGTTATGGGCTGCACATACCGTGTATATCGCGTGTCAATTGATTCTTTATCGGGAAAACAAAGAGGCTGATCTAGTTCAGTTACTTCCACATTATCCAAATGACATTTCTGCTTCAGCCATACTCTCTGCTGATGTGTGCCTCCGATTCATGCCCGATCTCATTTCGCAAATCGCAGCGATTGACCCTGCTGATGCTTTAATCCAACTATTAGAAGTTCATTTAACAGCATGGCATTATTCTGGTATCAATTATGCCTTGGACTTAGATCAATTAAGTTTCACAAGCATTCAGGAAAACCCGTGTCTGATGCAATTGTATACCGATCGAATTATTCAGTTCAAAAACCAATCGTTAGCTCAACATGCTGTTTTCAACACAGCTGTAAGGGCAAACTTGGGCTTATTCGCTGATCAACTTTGGAATGATTTAGAACTTGGAATTGCTTAACGCTTTCTGCTGAAAAACAACTGATTAATGGATAATATAGATAAACTAAACGCTGTACTCAATTACATTAAGCACACCTTTGTGGGTAAAGATGAGATTATAGATTTACTCGGAATCAGCCTGCTAGCCAAAGAGAATGCATTCCTTTTAGGCCCTCCAGGTACTGCCAAAAGTGCGATTGTTCGTCAATTATCAAAAAGTATCGCGGGAGGAAAAAACTTTGAATACCTACTCACTCGATTTACCGAACCAAATGAAATTTTCGGCCCTTTTGACATTCGTAAGCTGAAAGAAGGAGAGCTCATTACCAATACGGAAGGCATGATGCCTGAAGCCTCATTGGTATTTTTAGATGAGATTTTCAATGCGAACAGTGCCATCTTAAATAGTTTACTCATGGCGCTCAATGAGCGTGTATTTCGCAGAGGCAAAGAAAATAAAGCCTTGCCTTCCCTCATGTTTGTCGGTGCTAGTAATGCATTGCCAGAAGATGAAACGCTCAATGCACTCCTCGATCGCTTTTTAGTGCGTGTACGCTGCGATTATGTCGATCCTGATTTACTAGAAAATGTACTCTTGGCAGGTTGGAAACTCGAAAACCAACAAAATGGCTCCATGCCAAGTATACGGCCTGAGGAAATTATCGACTTACAAACACAATGCAAAAACATAGACCTTTCCCCCATTCGAAAGGCATTCGTAGATTTGATACACAACCTGAGAAGCAGCGGGATTAAGGTTTCAGATAGACGGGCAGTAAAAATTCAAAACCTCTTGGCAGCCAGTGCCTTAATTTGCAAACGTACGGCCTGTATTCCCTCCGACTTTTGGGTTTTAAAATACATTTGGGATACCGAAGAACAAATCGAAATTCTTGCAGGCATTATCGATCAAATCATTGGAGAAAGACCGACTACTGATAGTCATCCTCAAGCCCTCGTCAATCAAGCGCCCAATGCGGAAGAGTTGATGAAAGAAATCAATCTATTAAACAGCAAATGGAATCAGGAAGGGCTATCTTTTGAAGAACAAAATGTGATTAAAGATAAATTGCGCTATATTCAAAATCGCTGTAATTGGATTAATGATCCTACACACAAACAACACCTGCAAAACGAAATAGAAAGTTTATGGCAACAAATTCTGCAGACCATCTGATGTATTTCATGTCTTTACCTGCTCGAAATGAAGCATTACTTGAAGAAATTAGGGTATGGGACAATTTGAAAATGGCCATTGAGGGAGAACAAATTTGGATTACAGGCTTTACGGAATCTCAGCTCAAAGCACTTGAGGTACAACGTATTCCTTACAAGTCGTTGTACTATGCCCAAAACAATAAACTATTCCCATTAACTAGTTTATTGCCCAGCCGCATGCAGCCCAATTTACTCTGGACACCCATTGCCCAAGCCTTGCCTGTAGAAGTCGCCTCCTTTAACCATAACTTCTTTGGCCTCAATCAACAAGTAGAGGTGACACTTGTTCCCACTCATCAAGAGCAAGAAGCAGTGGCATTATTGGGTCATTACACCGATTTAAACGTGTATATGAAAACCGCCCCTGCCATTCGGCTTAAAAACCTGAAATGGGTATTAATCAATCAAACCGAAGTCCTGATTTGGGGCACACCGCTACTGCCCATTCCAGGAACGGCCTATTGGCAAAAGTTTGATTTTTTGATTCCGTTAGGGTATGATTTTGATCTTCCTATTCTTGGCAAAACCTTAAATGAACTGCTGAATCCACAGCGGCAACAGGTAGTTCTTTGGAATGTAGATTCAAGTCATACCGCAATTCCCAAGTCACAATTTGAGGCATTGCGCATTAGCTCTTTTCGTAAAACCATGAAACAACTATTTACATGAATTTTTATCGGTATTTTCAGGCACATCTCGATTACTTTTGGCAATGGGAAGAGGATACGCAAATTATCGCGATTCCCAATGGCAATACCATTGTATATCGTCAGTTAGCGCTGGAAATCTTAGAACACCTTTCTCCACAAGGCTTGCCTTCCTTTGGATGCATCTTATTAGCCATTATTGCCACCAATTCAGATGCCGAAACGAATTTGAATACGATTGGCGGAATCGCCCGAAAGTTATTTTTACGAAAAGGAAGTAGCAAACACGACTTTGTACAATCCCAACTTCCCGCAGCAATTGCTTTCTTGAAAACGCTCGCTAACGTCCCTGAAAAATACAAACAAGGCAAAGGACGGCTTTTACTCTTCCAAACCCTCTTTGAACGAGGGCATAATCGCTTATCTGAACGAAAAAATAAGTTTGCTATTCATTTGCTCAAAACCAAGCGGTTCGATAAGCTGCAATTATCTTTATTGAAAGAAATTCATCCGCAACGCTTCCATCAAGATTTTAGACAATTCGCGTTATTAAACGATAAATTCCCCACTGTCGATTCCATATTAGCTCAGCTGAGCGCCCTTCCAGAAATGGACGAATTGCTCGAACTCGAAGAAATTCATGAATCCGATCACGTGTATGAAAACTTTGTAGATGAGTTGATCGACCATACACAAACCTTTCATATGGGTGCCCTCATACCACAGCTTTGGAGCGGGCTGGACATTCCTTACCACCATGCATTGCCCAGTCAACAACCCTTAGGAGGCGTTTCAGACATTACAAACAAAGGAGAATACTCGAAACTATTAATTTCCGAATTTGCCCATGAAGAATTGATTTTCTTATCGCGCTTAGCCAACAATGAAGCCTTATTTTTAAATCGAGAAATCCCACCTCAATCTAGTAATGTGGAGCGCGTGATTTTGGTAGATGCGTCGATCAAAAGTTGGGGCACGCCTAAAACGATTGCCCATGCCATCATGATTGCCATTGCCCATCATCCTAAAACCGCTATTCATTGTGAAGCCTATGCGGTAGGAGATGCGTATTACCCGCTGAAGTTTCAAAATATCAATGAAGTGATTGTTGGTCTTCAAATGCTGGATGCCTGCCTTCATCCCAGTAAAGGCTTACAACTCTATTTTGAAGCTGAATCCAAACACAACCTTCAAGAAATTATATTTGTGGGTGCTGCTGACACATTCAAACAGGCTGCTTTTCAAGAAGTATTGCAAACCCATCAGCAGCACATTCGATTTTTAATTCAAACCGATGCTCAAGGCAATATTGCGGTTTATAGAAATCAAAAAAAGGGGAAAAAGCACATCCAACACATTCAATTGCCTTTAGCCCGCCTCTGGAAGAAAAAGCCAACAAAAGAGCGAAATGAGGTACTGAAAGAAGAAAAGACATCCAATTACCCCATCCTGTTTCCCAGCGTCTCGCATCCTAAAACGATGTTGCTGAGCACAGATGAGAAAGCGTACCAAATCACGGAGAAAACCTTATTAAAGCTCGATGGAAATGCATCAACGATTAGAGGAAAAGGTTGGAAACTATTAGTTGAAGGGTTGCCATTTAAAGGGCAAGCAGAAATCGGAATCCTTCAAAATGGGGATACCATCTTGCTCATGTTTAACCCTCAAAATCGAGCATTAGTTTGGATAAATGTCACTACGAATGAGCGCCAATCTACTACATTTTCAGATTGGAAATCTTCCATTCGGCCATTTTTCTTTTTCTACAACGATACGTTTAACTACCTCACCGCGGATGTCCGATGGATCATTAAAGCCGATCCTCAACTCAGTATTCACGAGCAAGTGAATACGGCACACATTCGTGAGGTTTATAATGAACTGCAAGAAAAAAAGCTTAATTTGAAACAACGTTCTTGGATGGATTACAGCATCCTGAAGAAAGTAAAAACCGTTTTTATCAACCAACGAAATAACTTGGTATTCAATTCCCATGAGTTGATTTGTACGAGGCGTGGCATTCGGCTCGAAATTAAACGAGATCAAGAAGTAAAATTTGCCGCTCGCCTGACTGCCAAAGATGAGTTCACCTTTCCTAGCGGAAGTAAACTCAACATTAATCGCTTAGGGTTATTCATGCTGGATAGTAACAATGCATCTGGTAAATATTTGCTCATGCTAAAGAACGTACATCGTCAAAAGTTGCATTTGATAAAAAACTTGAGATTGAAGACGAGCATTCCGTTAGCATCCATACAACAATTGGTGAGTCAGACTCCAAGTATTATTGCCAGTGGCATTAATCATGCAACAGCCGAAGCATTGAAGCAAAAACTATTAGAAGGAGAAGTTGAAGCGGAACTAGAAATTGTTCCTTACCACTCCAACACCATCTATATTCCATCCGTGCTGGAACGATCTTTAGGGGTAGCAACCAATCAGCATTTTGCAGGTAGTGAATACTTTCTTCCTTCGAACCATCAAAAGTTAACGCGATTAAGCCCTAGTGATTTTTTCGAAAAATACATCAAAACATTTATTAACCAAGCCACCCATGGAGTTAAAGCTTAAACCTTCCAAGCACAATGAGTTCCCAATTTGCGGGATGTTGATACGGGGTACTGCGGTCAGTGATTGGCTTTGGGAAATCCAGCGCATGCAATTCGATTTGGATGCTATAACGGTGTATCCAATTCCTTCAACTGCCCCCAATTCGATTTGGGGCTGCTTTGTAATGTATGATCAATTGGACAAAGACATCGAAATTGGCAAACATGAATTGTGTCAGTTAGTAGGTAATATCTTATTTCTTCCTGAACGCTCCTGCCTCTCTCCAAAAGTAACTACTGCCGAGTTAAGACAGCTATTTTGGGAAAAGCTACACCTGATTCATCCAGCTTTTGGCTTAGTCGAATTATCCGAACCCATTGATTGGAAAACCTTACTTACAGCACCCAAAACGCGCGAGCTTCGCATTACCAAGCCACAAGCTCCCGTTTTTATTCCCCAACAAATCAAGAGCTTTCAAATCAATCCTATTAGTCCCGAAGAGGTGTTAGAAAACTTAGAAACTCATGAGTTTCCCAAACAAAAATCCTTAGCTAATGAACCACTAAATTTCAAAGAACAAACCCGATTAGCTTTTTATCGCCAGCTTTTCTCAAAAAATAAAACCAACGATCAGGTAGAGAAAACGTCTTTAATGTCGATGTTAGAATCGGCCAGAGGGCTTTTCGACAATCGCCCAACCGAGTGGACGGAGGAAATGCAAAAGGATTTTGAAGCGCTAGAGCGGAGAAATCAACACCAAATTGATCGTTTAATGGAAATGCTGAAAAACGATCCTGAAGAAGCGCTTAAGTATGCCATTCCGTTGGATGATACGGGCACTTCCCGCGGCGGCTCTGGCGGAAGCATTGGGGGAAATAGTGGTTTGGGTTTATTTAAGCGATGGAGTGATTTTTCGCTTTTTGGTAGTGGGAATAGCACCTTTTCAGGCGAAGGTAGTGCGAGCATTTCGGATGATAACTATTACCAACTTCAACAACAGTATCATCGAACGGCTGAAGCCTTAATTCGAGATGGCGACTTTAGAAAAGCGGCATTCATTTACATGAAACTGCTCAAGAATTATTACCTAGCCGCTCAAACACTTGAAAAAGGTGGAATTTATCAGGAAGCCGCAGCCATTTATTTAAAATACATTCGGAATAAAACAAAAGCGGCGGAGTGTTTCGAAAAAGGAAATTTAATTCAAGATGCCATCGAAATTTATCAAGAATTAAATCAGCTTGAAAAGGTGGGCGATTTGTATGGCCAAATTAACCAGCGCGAACAGGCCAACCACTATTACAAGCAAGTCATTGAAAGCCATCGAAAAGCCCATCAATATGTTAAAGCGGCTTTATTGAGCAAGAATAAGTTGCTCCAAGTAGAACAAGCACAAGCGTTATTACTAGAAGGTTGGCGCACCAATAGAGACGCTTACAACTGTTTGAACAACTACTTTAACAATATCGAAGATGAGAACGTGTTCAAAAAATCTTTACTAGCCATCTATCAGGATGAGGTGACACCAAGAAATCAGCTCAGTTTTTTGCGAGTCATCAAACACGAGTTTGCCAAACGTGAAGCGCACACCGAATTAATTCGAGATATGGCCTATGAAGTCTTAGTTGCCCAAATCCCCTACAACACTGATTTAGTCAGTGAACTCGCATTTTTCAATAAAACGGATCAGTTACTTCCTAAAGACAGCATGCGATTTCGCTTAAAACAACGTAAACGTTAGTCAGGTGATCCTAATACCACCTCGGTAGAAGTAGCGAAATTACTCAAGTTCAATGCGCGATCGGCCAGTTGGATTTCGAAAAATACGGTATCACCAAAGTCAAAAGGGGAAGCAAAAATTCCACTGCCATTT
>JBMYQA010000105.1:0-18359 GCA_049600855.1 Flammeovirgaceae bacterium
TTTAAAGCCATAAAGTATTCTGCACTTTTTGATGATTCAACAACCAAAAAAAGAGGTGACATGTTCACCTAATCAACCATTTGTGATAAACACTAATAGCTCAAACAAACTTTTACAAACGCGTTTGGGTTATTAGAATGTACACACAGACACCCTTTTTTTCACCTTAAAAAACCTTACTATGAGTTATTTAGAGAAAGCAACCGATATTTACAACATGGTAAACTCCGGCCAACTCATGGAGGCCTTTGAAAAATATTACCATGAAGATGTGGTAATGGTTGAGGCTTCGGGAGAGAAACGAGAAGGCAAAGACGTAAACAGAAAAGCAGAACAAGATTTTTTAGCAAGTGTGAAGGAGTTTCACAATGCTGGTGTTACTGCTGTTACATCTAATGAAGCAGAAGCGGTCACTACTGTAGAAGCTTGGATGGAAGTTACCTTTCAAAATGCCCCTGGACCAATTAAACTAGAGCAAGTAGCTGTTCAAAAATGGCAAGGAGATCAAATCATTCACGAACGTTTCTACTATAATGTTCAAGAAGGATAGCAGTTCATAAGATATTGATTTAAAGCCTTTTCTGATTAATTCGAGAAGGCTTTTTTCAGTTTAAAACTTAACAGTTGTACATACATTTTATTTAATAAATCTGTAGATTTTCTATAAAAAATTGTATTTTTAGTCGAAGAGTAATTCTACTGTAAAATCGTTCATTTACCAATGGCAGATGACACCTCATATTTATTTGTAAAAGATTACTTTTAATCATATGGTTATTTCTTACTGATTTCGGTGATAAGCTCTTCAATCAATAAAGTATTCTTAATAACATACAACAGATAAAAAGTACTAGCAGAATAGTGTTTATCACACATGATTTTCGCGTTAAAACTAAGAAAAACATTAAAAACTTCATTTAAACAATTATTTACTTGACTATTTGAGGATGGCTGTTTTACAGGACTATCAACTAGATGTCGATTTCCAAGATGCTTTGGTTTATTATAAAGGCCCTTTTGATGAAGAGGTTTTGGTAAAAATCAGTAGTTACCTTCGAGAAGGCATTTCTAATTCAAGAAAAACGACCAAAAAGGTATTTTCCATTTTTATAGAACTTGCTCAAAATATTTCCAAATATTCGAGTGAGCACAATCACTTCATGGATTTTAATGATAAACATGGAGTTGGGGTAATGGCTATATACAAGCAAAATGACCGTTATGTGATTAAAGCTGGAAATTTAATGGAGGTAGCCAAGGCAATTGAATTAGAAGAGCGGTGTAGTGAAATCAACCAACTAGATTATGATGGTTTAAAGCGGATGCGGAAAGAGCTCAATGCAACTCCTATGGCTGAAAATGCGACAGGTGGTAGGATTGGTCTTTTACAAATTGCTTTAAAATCGGAATATCCCATTCGTGTTAACTTTGCTTCAAATCCACATAATGATTATGCATTTGTTGTGATATCAACTGAAGTGACGGGCTAAGTGTGTAACTAAAAAGTAACCAGAGGTACTGTTTTCTCAGTCAACGGCCTCAAGTGGTTACTTCACGATTAATAAACTGGCGAATTATCGTTATGAATAATCTGATTATAAACGGAAAAGACAAACCCATCTATATGCCAGAAGTCATACTAGATGCAGCAACAAAAGAATGTCATATTAAAGGTGAGAGTTTTTTGGAAGAGCCATTTAAGTTTTACACAGATATTCGGGAATGGTTTGACTCCTACTTTCAATCGCATACTGATGAAATTACACTAAACTTCCAACTTACTTATGTGAATTCCAGCTCATTTAGGGCTGTGTTAGATTTAATTAAATCATTAAAAGAGCACCAAGATCAAGGCCAAGCACTTACCATTAACTGGCGATATCCTGATGATGACGAAGGAGAAAGCGTATTAGAAGATGGTCAAGATTTCGCTGACGAATCTGGAGCAATGATCAACTTTATTGAATACAGTGCCTAAGCGTTTTATGCCTAATAGCCACTCCATACTATTATCCATCTTGTTTATCCTAACGATGTTTTCAAATGCATTAGGACAAAACTTAACAGATTTACTGGATCGTTTGGAGAAGAATAATGATCCAACTCAACATTTGGCTTTATTGATCAAGATTGGAGATTTTTACACCAAACAGGAAGCGTATTTAAAAGCCAACGAATATTATAACCGTGCCATCAAGGATGGAGAAACAACCATCTCAACGAGTGAGAAAATAGATTTAATGGAATCTATTGCAATTAATCACGGCCAGTTAAAAAATTACCGTCAAGCGATAAAAACGTATGAAAGAGCAGATTCACTCGCTGCAACCCCTGCCCAACGTGAGCGAATTTTGCAGGGATTATCTTCCTACTATCAAGAAGAAGGTTATTTTGGACAGGCGATTACCCACAATGAAAAATTAGTAGAAATTTACAAACAAAGTGGAAAAAAACAGGAACATGCTGAAGCATTAAATCGACTAGGCATACTCCATCGCTACCTATGGCAGTATCAAAAGTCCCTCCCCTTTTTCGATCAAGCGCTTGAACTCTCTAAAAATCCCGATCAAAAAAATGATATTCTGCTGAATAAGGCGATCAGCTTTGTCTGGTTAGAAGATTTCAAAAGAGCTAAAGCAATTTTAGAACGCATCGTATACAGTTCGGTCGATCATCAAAAAGTTGATGCCCTCAATTACATTGCCTTTACCAATTACCTCGAAAAACGCTACGAAGAAGCATTGCGGTCAGGATTAACGGCGAATGAAATTGCAGAAGCCTTACAAGACAAAGACCTCTTGTTAGCGAACTATAAAATCCTCACCGATATTTATCGGGCTACAGAGAATTATAAATTATCGCAAGATTACCTACAAAAATACCAAGATTTAAAACAACGCATTGAAATTAAGGCCGAGGCTCGACAAGACACCCTCACCCAAAAACAATTGGCTGTGGAGCAAGAAGAAGGCGAAATTAGGAGTGTGTTAGCAGAACGCGCAAAACAGGAAGGACTTTTACGTGAAGCTCAATTAGAAAGCGAGAAAAAAGCCAATCAATTGCGGCTTCAAGAGCAACGGTTAGCCTTATTACGCCAAGAACAGGCACTTCGTGAAGCGCAATTTCAAAAACAAAAGCTAGAAAAAGAGCGTATTGCGCAGCAACTGCGACTGACGGAACAACAAGCCTTGGCGGCTGCGAAAGAAAATGAATTGCAAGCACAACGCCAAGAAGCAGAAAAGCAAAAGCTCTTAGCTGAAAAAGCAGAGGCCGAACGACTTAAAAAACAACAAGAGTTGGAAGCTTCTGAGAAAGAAAAAAAGTTGCAAGCCCAACAACTGGAACAAGAAAAGTCGTTGCGGGTATATAGTTATGGGATCATTGCATTAATTGTCATCATTCTCATTTTGGTAGGCATTAGCTACATTGCATCTCGTAAAGCGAGAAGAGCCTTAACACGTAAAAACCAAGAAATTAAGCTTAAAAACGAAGAAATCCTCACGCAAAATGAAGAGTTGAGGCAAACACAAGAAGAATTACAAACCCAGCGTGATTTTGTGGCCGAACGAAATGCCCAACTCTTAGTTGCCCAAGATGAGTTACAGAGTACCAATAAAGCCTTACAAGACAAAGATGTATTGATTAGTGCAAGTTTGAACTATGCACAAAATATTCAGTCTGCAATTCTGCCATTTAGTACCCGAATTGATCAACATTTTCCGAATCATTTTATCATTTACTATCCTAAAGATGTGGTATCTGGTGATTTTTATTGGTTAGGAAAAATCGAACATACCACCATTTTTGGGGTAATCGACTGCACAGGTCACGGAGTACCTGGCGCATTTATGAGTATGATTGGTTACTCTTTGCTGAATGAAATTATCATCTCCAAAAAAATCACTTCGCCTGATCTCATATTAGAACATGCCCATCAAATGATTCGAGAAGCTTTAAAGCAAGATGAGAGTAAAAACCTAGATGGCATGGATGCTTCTTTCATTACCGTGAAATCAGATGAAACTGAGCACATTACCTTAACGTTTGGAGGTGCTAAAATGCCCCTCTATTATTATGATGTAACCGATCAAGCGATTAAAGAAATTAAAGGCACTCGGCGTTCGTTAGGGGGTAATCAAACAAAGAATAAGCCTTTCGAGAAACATGAGCTCTCCTTGCAACAAGGCAGTACCCTATACTTAATTTCTGATGGTTTCGTTGATCAGAACGATCCAAATCGGAAAAAGTTTGGTTCTAATAAACTCGTTCAGCTCTTAAACGAGGTGTGCCAACTGCCACTACACGAACAGCGTGAGCAAATAGAAGCTGCCTATTTTGCCCATAAACAAAACGAAGCGCAACGCGATGACATCACCTTTGTTGCACTTCGTGTATAAGCGTCTGTTTTGAAAGTAATCGTGAAGTTTTTCCAATTACTTGCTCAAAAAATCTTCAAAAGACGGTAGTTGGATGGTAGAGAGCGAGGCACGCTCTAGTGCTTTATTGATTTTGGGTAATTGATTTTTTACGATTGCCGTAAACTGCGTATCCACTTCAGCCATGTCTTTACTTAATACAGCTGTGCGCGTGAGTTGCGATTCGGAGGGCTTGCCTGGATATTGACTGACTTGCCTAAATAAATCGGAAATCCGCTCTCGTATTTGCTCTCCTTCATCTACATAAAAATCGCCTTCTAAAGCCACTAGTGAAGATTTTAGCTGTTGAATGGCTTCATAATCTTCCTTAAACTTTTGGGCTACCTTATCAGAAGCTTCTATTCCTTTGGATAGCTGCTGCGTAATTTGATCTAACGATTGATAGATGTAAGCCAATCGCTCGGACATGTCATACAGTTTTTTAGCGGTCTGATATTGCACTTTACGGTCTTCGCTGCTGTAAGGGGAATCTTCATCATACACTAAACTTAGCGTTGTTTCATAGCTTTTTTTCCCTTTAATCACTTTCACTTTATAATCACCTGCTTCTAAATTCAGCCCCAATAGCGAACCAAATAAAGCCATTCTGTTCTTGGTGGGAGCACTTTTGGGTTTTCTAATTCTGGTAGGCAAATCCACCATATTAATTCCTGCATTTTTACCCGCAGGCAGTGTGCGAATCAGCTGATCGTTCTGATCATAAATCTCAATATTCATCGTCCCAAAGGTATGCCTACGGCTCATGTAATAGACGATTTGAGCCGATGTATTTGGATTAGGCCCAACAAAATTGCCAGCGCCACCAAACCAACCTCCACCTGACCCTGGATCTTTAAGCACCGTGGGTTGTACCTTAAAGATGTGAAAAGGCTTCGCTAATACTTCTGCCGTAATTTGGCGTAAAGCAGTCAAATCATCCAAAATGATCACACCTCGACCATGTGTTCCCATCACCAAAGCATGCTCTCTTGGATGAATAACCATATCTCGCACACCCACTTTGGGCATGTTATTCGTAAACTGGCTCCAATTTGCTCCGCCATCAATGGAAATGTAAAGTCCCCATTCCGTGCCTAAAAACAATAAGTTCGGATTTACCAAATCTTCCCTTACCGATAAGGCGTATCCTTCAATGTTCTCCTTTGCAATATTTTCCCACGTTTTTCCCATGTCGGTGGTCTTAAACAAATAGGTAGTTCCATCTCCTGTACGATGTCCATCAAAAGTGATGTAAGCCACATTTTCATCGTGATTACTCGGTTCTACAAAGCTCACCCACGTAGTTGGAGGCAAGCCATCTTTTGGAGTTACATTTGTCCAGCTTTCTCCGCCATTGGTGGTGACCTGCAAATTCCCATCATCGGTGCCTACCCAAACTACCTGATCGTTTACTGGCGATTCGCTCACGGCATAGATGGTACAATGATTTTCTGCTGTAGAATTATCAATGGATAAGCCGCCTGATTTTGCTTGCTGTTGCTTTTCGGGATCATTGGTGGTTAAATCATCAGAAATTCGTTTCCAAGAATCGCCCATGTCTTCCGACATAAACAAAAATTGAGAAGCAAAATACATGCGATCTGGATTTTTTCTACTGATGTGAATGGGCGCATTCCAGTTAAATCTAAATTCAGGATCATTGGCTTCAGGGTAAGGTTTGATATCTTTTGAACGGCCACTTTTGGTATCATAACGCACCAATTGCCCACCTTGAGCCTCAGAAAATACGATATTCTTTTTTTTGGGATGCCTAAAAGAGTAAAAGCCATCGCCACCATAAGAATTTTTCCAATCGGCATTGGTAATTCCCCCTGCTTTGCTCGAAGGCGCATACCAAGAGCCATTATCTTGTAAGCCACCGTATACATTAAATGGCTCATCATCATCTACACTAATGTGATAAAATTGGGAAATGGGCAAGTTCATGAACATCTTGAATTGGAAAGCGCCATCATAAGATTCATAAACCCCGCCATCGGTACCTAAAATCACATGATTGGTATTCTTTGGATCGATCCAAATGTCGTGAATATCTGAATGTACGCCACTGGCAATTTGACGAAACGTATTTCCACCATCTTTACTCACAATAGCATTATACCCACATTTCATCACCCGATTTTCATCTTTCGGATCAACAATGATATTAGAGAAATAAAATGGACGTACCTTATTATTAAAATCCCCATTGACCATTTTCCAGTTTGCCCCTTGATCTGTGGATTTGTACAAGCCTTTTTTCTTATCGTCAGCCACTTCTACCGAAAGGTAAATGGTATTCCCGTTAGATGGAGCCACTCCAATGGCTAAACGCCCTAAGGTTTCTTGAGGTAAACCGTTATGAATGGGGTTCCAACTTTTGCCACCATCTGTCGACTTGTAAAGTCCGCTTTTCCCACCGTGATCTTTCATTCCAGAATCAAAAAACCACGGATATCTCCTAAAACTCCACATTGCCGCATATAAAATAGCTGGATTCTCTGGATCAATATCCAAGTCTGAACAACCTGTGTTTTCATCCAAGTAAAATATTTTTTCCCAAGTAGCGCCTCCGTCTGCGGTTTTATACACGCCACGTTCTTCATTGGCATTCCACAGGTGACCCAATACCGCCACATAAACCACATCAGGGTTTTCAGGATGGATGATAATATCGCCTATACGCTCAGAGTCCTTTAAGCCTTTAAAGGTCCAAGTTTGGCCGGCATCTACACTGCGGTAAATTCCATTGCCAACCGAAACACTATTTCGTGGCCACGGTTCTCCCGTACCTACCCAAAGTGTATCAGGCCGTTGTTGATCGATGGTAATTTTTCCAATGGATTGCGGGTAATCATCAAAAATAGGACTGAAAGATGCCCCTGCACTGGTAGATTTCCATACACCACCACCTGCAGCACCCACATACATCGTTCGAGGATCGCTAGCCACCACATCAATGGACGATACGCGCCCGCTCATCACAGCAGGCCCAATTTGCCGCGCTCGCATGTTTCCAAAAAGCGCTTTGCCCGAAAGTGTTTTTGCTTGCGCAAAAGCACCCTGCGGCAACCCTACGAATAGCAATAGGGTTATCATTAAGTAGTTGTTGATACGTTTCATAATTCCATAGTAAATGCATTTTTGGTAAGCCGTAGCCCCAAAAATGGCGTTCATACAAGTTTTGGTCGAGGGTATAATGAAAAAGGCTAATGAAATTCATTAGCCCATTTTATGCAAAATGCGTTGAATTATTCGCCTGGAAATTTGAAAATATCATCGGAAAGCTTTCCATTTACTTCTACTGTTTTGAAAGTAATTTTTTGGAAAGTTTGACCATTTACTTTTTGTTCCATGTAATGAGGAATCATCAATTTTCCTACCTCTTGGTAATCACTAAAAAACATTTCTGAAGTTGTGCCTTTCATGGGCCCCGACTTCGCTGTACTACGCACCATTACAGGAACATAGTTCTCCGCATCAAAGAAATGATACTCTGTAGCCTCGTCTTTGTCGTTGTTTTTATTTTTTACCACTTTTAATTTAAAGCAAGATACCCCATCAATCTCTTCTTTCCCTTCTAAGGTAATTTCGTGCCCTTTTTTCTTGTGCTCGATGTATAATGGTTCAAACTCAACACTGTTTTTTAATTCTGTGGCTTGCTCTTCTGGTAATTTTTGAGCGCTAGTAGCCCCTGCAAATGGGTTGATCATCCACGCAGTTTCGCCATCAAATGCCTGCGGAATCATGGTCATGTTATTGATAGACAGCTCTACTTTCATTTTATTAGGTGCTTTTGAATACACAGTCACAGGGATATCCATTCCTTGTGCAAATGCACTCCCTTCCATTTTCATGGAACTCATTTTTTTCCACGCCTTCTTTCCGCCTACTGTTTCGTAATATTTATCTAAAATCTCATCTACTGATTGCGCTTGAGTAGTGGCACAGATAAATAAACCTAAAACAAGTAATACTAGATTTCGTCTCATAAGATGTTTAGTTAGGTAAATAAAGTTTTACACAAGTGGTATCGTTCATTTTTCGATACATTTCCTTGGAGTTTTCATGCAAGCTAAGGTGATTTCATTCCTTCTAAAAATAAAAAAATGACAAGCGGCAAAAAACCCGACCTTCAGACTTGCAAGTAATTAGTAACTACTTTGTGTCAATTATTACAACAGTTCACAAATTTATTTGTTTGAAGCAAATAAAACTGTTTGAATGTTATTCATAAGTACTGATTAGGTTTTGTAATAAAGGATTAGTTAAGCGCTTGGCGAAGCTCTACATATATAAAAATCTAATAATCAGACACTTAACAAATATCTTTCGTCTAAATCACTCGTTCATTTTAGGTTACTGTTCCAATTCATAAGCCCATTTTAGCGCTCTAGGAAGCTCTTCTTGCCAAAATCGCTCATTGTGTTTTCCACCTTGAATGATAGCCGTTTGAAGATTTTCCTTTGTATACTTTCCTGTTTTCTCTAGGATTGCCTGCATCTTCTTGGTTCCATTCACCATCATCGCCCCTTCTTCTGCTCCCATTAGTATGTAAATTTTAGGACATGGCCCTTCAGCTAATTTTTCGGCATCTACATACACCTGATCGTTGAACCAGAATGAAGGAGAGAATACAAATAGCTTACCAAAAACTTCAGGAAATTCGATACCTGCGCAAAAGGAAATCAAGCCTCCCATCGAGCTGCCCCCAATTGCTGTATATTCTCGTTCAGGCAATGTTCTAAACTCCGCGTCAATCACAGGTTTTAGGGTATTTACAACAAAATCCAAATACTGTAAGCCTTCCCCTCCCCCGTATTTAGGATGAGTATACGGAGAATATTCATTCAACCGCAAGGTATCACCATGATCTATTCCTACGATGATGGCTTTAAAATTATATTCAGATTCAAAATCGAGTAGTGTTTCATCGGCTTCCCACTCTCCAAAAGGAGCTACCAAATTATCAAATAGATTCTGCCCATCTTGCATGTAAATCACAGGATAACGCGCTGTTGATGACTCGTAGTCGGAAGGCAAGCACACCCAAATTCTCCGTTTTCTTCCCAGTTGAGGCATATCCATCGCTTCGCGAAATACATGCACTTGCGCAGTGGCAGATGAATTAGGTGCCTTGATATCCCAACCTTTAATGGTGTCGTTAAGGGTGAGTTTCCCCCCCAGATAGTTGACTTCTCGATTTGCCACATTTCCTCCATTGCCATCCGCTTCAGGCGTTTCCCAACTTCCACGAGTATATTTATATTCTAAGCTTCCTTTTACATGGGCAGGAAATTTTTTTTTCAGCTTAAAAATGCCTTTTCCTACTGGTTTTAATTGAAAAGCCGAATCAGCTGGATTCCAGCCATTAAAATTGCCAGCTACATAAATTGCCGTATTTTTTGAGTTATGAGGTGCGGGTGAAAATACCTTAAAAGTTACTGTAGATTCTTTAGGTCCTCCTCCACATGAAAATAAAAAAAGACTAGCTAAATAGGTAAATATGCGTTGCATGTTAATTCGTTTTGATCACAAATTGTCCCTGATAATCGTCGCATTTGTGAGTGAAGTTCTCAAAAATAAGCCCAAAATAGCGAACTTAAAAAAGCTATTTCTCCTAGAACAGGTTTAAATAACGTTTTTTTGGTCTTTTAGGAAACCCTTTGGAACTATCTTCTTGTTTTTTTAGGCTACTTTTTTCGAAAAAGTCTCTAAAACTCAAACACTTTCGGTTCGCTGATGCAATTCAAAGAGTCTCTTAAGTTTAGGAAATGCCAGTCTCTTCCTTAAAAATATCACAATTCAAAAAGCTTGGCCTATAAACGGTTTCACGTATTGGTAGCGAACTACATTATCGAAAAGTAAGCGCTTAGCTTTACATGGCGTATAGGTTCACAAAAGCATAAACAAATATTAGCTTAACAAAGTGTAGTAGATTCATACATATGTTCTATCTTTGATTATTACTCACCTATTTCACTTAATGTAACTTCTCATGAAAACAACTACCAATCCCTCACGTAGGAAGTTTATCTACACTTCTGCTGTTTTATCTGCTGGCTTAAGCTTTGGAAATTTCAGCACGTTTGCAAAAGATAAAAAAACGCCTAAAGCCATTCCTCATTTTGTTAATCCAGAAAAGTTTGAGAACAATCTTAGAAAGAACATCCTTTTTGGCGAAAATCCAATTAGAATTAAAGGAAGAGTTTATGATGGAAACAAAGCATTAGTAAAAGGTGCCAAGCTGACCTTGTGGCATAACGATGAAGATGGTGTTTTCCATAAGCATCAGTATCGAGGAAAAATACTTTCTGATTCTAAAGGAAACTATACCTTTAGTAGTTACAAACCTGGAAAATACATCAAAGAAGACGGCTATAAGTCGCTGAAACGACTATTTCTTTTAGTTGAGGCAAAAGGCTATGAGCCTCAATTAAATACGGTCTATTTTACTTTTGACAACTTCGCGAATATTGACGGGGAGACTTATGAAAAAAGCAGTATTATTCCAAGACCTTCTTTACCCATAGCACAAATGAAAGGTGGAGAATTACAGATTTCATATGACATTTATATCAAGCGAACAAATGAACCAATTAAAATAGCCGATCAAACACCCAATATTGAGGTGTATCCTAATCCTGTGGTTTCTGAAGCTTATGTAGATATTGATGGAGATCAATTGGGAGAAGTTTCAGTCACCTTATTAGATTTGAATGGCCGAGAGATCAATCGTTTTGAAATTGCGAAAGATGGTTTTCAAAAGGTAGCTCTCCCAGTTTCTAATTTGGGAGCAGGTATTTATTTTGTGCGAATTAACTCCGAAATACAGGGTATGTTCACCAAAAAGTTCTTGGTAAGACGATAGACTTCAGCAGTTCTCACTTTTTGAAAAATGCTTGCTATTCTGCAAAAAAGTCCTTTTTTGTCACGTCGATGGAAGCTGGGGTCGCACACGACAGATAGCTAAGTGTCACGTAGCTAAACGAACTCATTTGGCTTATTGTGGTACATGAGTTCATGTTCCAATGGGCACGTAGATTTCTCACATACGTTCGAAATGACAAAGTGAGAATTGCTGATGAACGAACCACATTTACTGCAACTCCCAAATCCATGTACCATCAGGCTTGAGGTATCCAATTTTACCCTCATGTTCAATTCGGATAACCTCATCAGTCACCACTTTAATAATATCGTTTTCAGCTTTGCTAATAAAGGTGCCTTGTAAGTTGGCGATGCCAAAAAAACCATCCTTACGAACTTTAAATACAGCACCCTCATCGGCTAACACTTGATCGTAAATGGATTCATTTATAAAATTGCCATTTGAGTCAATCATTCGCCACAGACCATCATTCACTTTTTCCCACTTTACATCTTGAAGTGTGCCAAATGGGGTTTTGCGTTTGTAGCGCTTTCCATAAGTGGCTAAGTAGGCATTGCGTTGGGCACTCGTAAAACGTACTTTACTTTGATTCTCATTCATCTTTCGCGTTAACTCCCACACTTCTCCCCGTTTTACAAAGGCAATACCGCCAATAAAGTTGGTTACTTCATCATACTTGGTATAGTAAGCAGGCAGGCCTTCGGGAGTAATGTGTAAACTTCCAGACTTACTTTGCAAAATTGCTCGATTAGACTGAAACCCCTTACTAACCTGTCCTTCTAGGGTAATTTTGCCTAATTGCGCTCCTTTTTCATTAATAATGATTTGCTCATCTACAACGGCTTTCCCATCAGAAAACGCTAGTGCATTCTTGTATTTATGTGGAATAATGAGCTGGCCTTGTTGATTAATGTATCCCCACAATCGCTTAAATACTGCCGCTTTCCCTTCATTAAAATCAGTTGCTTTGCTAAACGTTGCTGGAATCACTTCTTTCCCTTGTTGGTTTAAATAGCCCCATTTTCTTTTACTGCGATCTTTATTAGCCGCTTGGAAATAGGCTAAGCCTTCGTGAAATGTCCCTAGTTGTTGATACTTTGGCTTAATGATGATTTTGCCCTGTGCATTAGCCATTCCCTTCAGTTTATTGAGTTGAATAATGGCTAAGCCATTTTGATCGAATTCTGTGAGGTACTTGTATTTGGGTAATTTGGTTCCTGAAGTACTTGTTTTAGCTTCATCCTCAAATGGATACTTTTTTACAATAGCTCCATTTCCATCTAATTCGTATACCGAAGGATTCTTTTTATACACCTTTAATAGGGTTTTGTTAGAACCTGGTAAGTAGCGGATACCATCGTATTCGATAGGGATGAGCAGTTTGTTTTCTTTACTGATTAGTCCATATTTACCCTCTTTTTTCACAATAGCGGCACCTGCTTTAAATTCACTGATGCGCTCATAGATAAAAGAAATTTTAGTTTCGCCTTTGTAATTGATGTATCCGAATTTACCTGAATCACTGGCACGTGCCCATTGGTTGGTATCCGCTAGTACGGCTTCAAAGTTCTCAACAGATGAAAAGGCGGGATTAAGTACTAACTTCCCATAATGATTGATGTACCCAAACTTTCCATCAGGACTAATGATTTTTGCAAGTCCTTTTTTAGCTTTCCAAGCATCCTCAAAGCCTTGAATTCCAGCGTATTTGGGAGTAACTACCTCTTCCCCTTGTGCATTAAGGTAACCGACAAATTTACCTTTTACTACGCGGGCTAACCCACTTTTGGCTTGCCATATAGAGTCAAAGTCAAAGATGTAATCGTAGTTGGGCGGGACAATCTCTTCTCCTGCTCGGTTTACATAACCATTTAATTTGTAACGCCTTTTGGGAGCACCTGCTATATTTTCAACAATGAGTTCATTCCCGATTTGCGCAATGCCATTTTTGAATGGAAAAAGTCTGCTACATGTAATACTTGCTGTCACTACTTCTTTGCCTTGGGTGTTGATCACGCCCCATTTACCTGCTCTACGCATAATGGCTTCTCCATTTTCAAATTCATCAATGGTATCGTAAATGAACTCCGTAAGTGCCGTGTTGTTCAGCGTGTATAATGCCCATTTACCCGTTCTACCTCTTCCTTTTTTTACCCGAACAACACCTTGCCTGGGCTGACCAATTCCATCGAAACTAATGGGCAAGGCTACCGTTCCGTCAGGTTTAAGGCATCCGAACTTTCCATCTTTTTTGGCAATGGCATAGCCTTCTTTAAATTCACTCACTATGTCATAAGCTAATGGAATGACTAATTGGGCATTTTCATCAATGAATCCAAACTTACTGCCAATATGAACATAAGCCCGTTGCTCATTGTAGTTGCCAATATTGGTGATTTTCTGACCATTAATTTGTTGGATGATTTCTCCAGATTTGTTGATGAGTCCATCCCAAAGGGTATCAATAGAAAGCCGAGCATAGTTGCTAGTTCTAAAATCACTTAATACCAAATCTTTGGCTTTGGTCTTCATCAAGATGTTCGCTTTTTGATGATCGATGAGGTAACACTCTAATTCTTTTTGATCATTTTCTAAAATCCCTAGAGAAAGTTGCGTTTCTTCATCTACGTTTACGGAGAAAAACTCCTTTCTGAGCAAGTTTTTCCCAAAGAAATCCACCAGTTTGTATCGAAATCCTTCTTTAATCCATTGGGGTTTGTTAGCCTGTGGATTATTAGCTAACTCTTGGCGTTTTGTTGCTAAGGCCGCTTTTTTTTGGGCTAAGTCGAGTGCGGTCTGGTTGGTATATGTTTGTTGGCTTTTCACTTCAGCATCAGCTCCCAAAGTGATGAATGTAATGGTTTTTCCTTTAAATGCTTTGAGTTGATATTGATCTAAAGCGATTTTGTCATATTCGGTAGGTAAAAGCAGTTTCCCTGATCGATCGAGCACGCCAAACTTAGCTCCTTGCTCCACTAAGGTGATGTCAAATCCATTCTGGAATGCTTCTACTCGATCAAAAACTGCTGCATGTAATACGTTTCCCTTTCGATCTGAAATGCCAATTTTCTGCTTGAAAACCATTTTATAGAGGTGAGCAGTCAACTGATCAATATTATCATACTCAGGTGCTACCACTAATTTTCCAGTTTCGTCCATCAAACCACATTGGCCGTTTTTCCAAACGGCAGCAGTCATATTTTGAAAAATCTTCACTTGTTGGTAGTCCGTCTCAAGAATTACCTTTGCCTGTTGATCAATAATGCCTACATTACCCGCTTTGCGAAATGTAGCCCATTGGCTTTTTTGATTGCTAGCGAATTGTACTTCCTTAAACTCACCAATAAAGTCATATTGCGGTTTAATGATCATCTTTCCTGATTCGTTAATTGCGCCCCATTTTCCAGCTTGTTTGATGGGTAACAGGTGTTGACCATTTACGAAAGAAAAATGAATGAAGAGAAATGCAGTGAAAAGCAGTTGAGTGACTTTCATAACGTTAGTGTTAGGCTATGTTGAACGTTAAGCAAACTTGTAACTTAATTCGTATTATCAATTGCTTGGTGAAACACAAAGCAACTTTCTCCAAAAGTTGCAAAAATATCGCCACAAGTGGAATAGGAGTGAGATAAAATACGTGTTTTTAGTTGGAGTAGAATGGAAAGAAATATTCGTGATAAACACTATTAAAAACAGTCTCTTAAACTTTAAAGCCCATGACCAAGATATCGTCAATTTGTTTAGTGTCACCCATCCACCTTTCAAGCGTTGATTCTAAAATATCACGTTGCTCATCCATGGGTTTAGCGTGAATATTCAATAATAAGCTTTTGAAATCTCTCGATCTGAATTTCCGTTTAGAGTCACCGCCAAATTGATCTTGATAACCATCAGAATACAAGTAAAAAGCATCTACACCAGCAGTCGAAATACTGTGTTTTTTATAACTTCGATACGTTTTTTGCTGGTAGCCTCCAACAGATAGTCTGGTGGGTTTGATCTCATGGATTTCTCCATTTTTTACGTAAACTAAAGGTCTTTTTGCTCCAGCATAATCTAAACGATTGGCCTTGGTATCGATGATACACAGTGCGACATCCATGCCATCGCGGTTATCGGTCTTATCTTGACTTAGCGCATTTCGAATCCCCATATGTAATTCGCTAAGAATGTAATCGGGTTCTTCATAACCAATATTTACCACCACCTCATTAAGCAAATCATTTCCCACCATACTCATAAATGCGCCAGGCACACCGTGCCCTGTACAATCAATGGCAGCAACAAATATTTTACCATAATTTTCATAAATCCAATAGAAATCGCCACTGACAATATCTCTGGGTTTATAGAAAACAAAAGAGTTGGGCAAGTGCCTTCTAATGGTTTCCATTTGTGGGAGAATGGCATCTTGTATCCGCTTCGCGTAATTAATACTTGAGGTTAACTTTTGATTTGTGGACTCAATTCGATTACTAAAATCTTCGATATTTCGATAGGCTTCTGCATTTTCAAGTGCAATACCAATGTAAACCGCTAAGTTTTTTAGGAGATCGAGGTGATAAGGCGTATACGCATTCTTTTTGAAGCTTTGCACTGTAATTACTCCTATGCAGCCGTTTTGAGTAGTAAGTGGCACATACAAGATCGACTCAGCATCATCTCCCGCAGCAGCATTTTTCATGCTTGGAATATACTTTTTAAACTCCTTCTTAAAGTCGTTGATGAAAACCGCTTCTAAATTATTGATTGCCCATACAGAAAAACGTCTTTCATCATCAATAGGATGGTAGAATTCAGGTAGTTTTATGCCCTTCTCAATGGCTCCCCTAAATACAATCTTGCCTTGACTTCGATCAACCACACCGATTCCGAAGGTAGTTGCATCCATCAAGTTATTGACATTATCGTATACGCGGGAAACAATGGCATCAATGGATAACGAACCGATAATATCTTGACCAATATCACTCAGTAGTTTGATATTTTCGAATGATTGATTGATTTGATCGCGCTGGGCTTCTACTTCGGCAGTGCGTTCACGAACCTTCTCCTCCATGTTTTCGTACAAACGTGCATTTTCTAAGGCAATGAAAATGTATGTTGCTAGATTTTGGAGTATATCTAAATGATAATTGGTATAAGCGTTCTTCTCAAAGCTCTGAATCGTAAGTACGCCTAGTTTTTTATCGTTTGCAGTAAGCGGAATGTAGATGATAGACTCTGCTAAATCACCAACGACAGGGGCGCTTCTACGTTCAATGTATTTCGAATAATCATGCTCTACATCATTAATGAAAACCTCTTTCTGATGTTCAAAGCACCAAATAGCTAATTTATCTTTTTCATCTAGTGAAATAGAGAAATCGTCTAAGGTCTTGCCTTTTTCTTTAGCCCCTTTAAATTCAATGCACTGCTGACTTTTGTTGTAAGCTCCAATCCAAAAGACTGCTGCGTCCATTAAATCATTGACATTGGCGTATACCGTTTCAATAATTTTTTGAACAGACAAGCTTGCGGTAATTCCTTGTCCGATATTTTTTAACAGTTTTACATTATTGAAAGCTTGTTCCAATAATTTACTTTGTTCTGCAATTTCGGTTTTGCTCATCTCAATTCTGCGCAAGGCATCGGCATTTTCTAAGGCAATAGAAATGTATACCGCCATGTTGCGAAGAATATCGATGTGGTAATCATCATAGGCATGCTTCTTAAAACTTTGTACCGTTAACACGCCTACTGTTTTATCTTTTGCTTGTAAGGGCAAGTAAATAATGGATTCAGGAAGTGCGCCAACATCTGGGGTTGGTAATGGCGCATTTGGCAGGTATAAACCGAATTCTTTTTGGCAATCTCGAATAATGATTTCCTTCTTTTCTAAAAAACAAAGAACGGAAAGACTGTTTTTACTTTCGATACTGTAAGAATGGAAAGGAAGTTTGTCGTAATCCTCAATACTTCCTGTAACTTCAATTTTCTGATTATCAGGATTAAACATGCCAATCGAGAAAATGGGCGCATCCATGAGCGCATTTACATTTTCATATACCGTTTCTACAATGGCTTCTACTTCGAGCTTGGAGATGATGTCTTTACCAATTTGGCCAAGTAGCTTTATGTTTTCATAAGATTGTTCAATTACCTGCTTTTGCTCATCAATTTCCGCTTTGCTGGCTTCAATGCGCTCATAAGCTTCTGCATTTTCCAACGCGATGCCTACATACACAGCCAAGTTTTTGATGAAATTGAGGTGATATTGATTATATGCCGATGCCTGCATGGTTTGTACGGTAATTACACCAATGACATCACCTTTGGAGAAAATAGGGAGGTAAATGACTGATTTGGGTAATTCGCCTATTTTCGGAGTAGCTAAAGGAACATCGGGAAAATAGTTATTATATTCTGCTGCGTAGTCTGAGATGAGTACTTCATCTGCATTTCTAAAACACCATACAGCCATTCGATGTTCATTATCTTTTACCGAATAGCTATGTGCTTCAAGCACTTGACCATCTTCAATAGTCAATGGCATATTTAGGGTTTGATCGTCTTCATGATAAATACCAATGGTGAAAATACTGGTATCCATTAAATTACTTAAGGCCTTGTGAGCAGCCATTACGATATCTTCAATTTTGAGATTTGTCGTAATGTCGCGGCCTAAACCTGCCAGTAGTTTGAAATCTTGATAAGCGTTGGCAATTTGTTCTTTCTGCTTAGTCAGTTCATCACTACTTACTTCAATGACGGATTTTTGGTCAGCAATTTCCTTTCGAGAGTTTTCGAGTTCCTGGTACGCTTCTGCATTTTCAACAGCAATGGCTACATAAACGGCCAAATTTCTCAAAATATTCAAATGATATTCTGAATACGCATATTTCCTAAAACTCTGAACGGTAATGACTCCTATGGCTTCTCCTTTTACATATACGGGTAAGTAAATGACTGAATCAGGCATTTCCCCCACTTTAGGATCGGGCATGGGGGTGTTGGGAAAATAACGGTGGAAGTCGCTGATGTAATCATTGATAAAAACCTCTTTGGAGTTT
>JBMYQA010000106.1:0-18271 GCA_049600855.1 Flammeovirgaceae bacterium
AAAAATGTATATGAGACAGAAAATGAGATTTGTCTTAATCCTTCTATACTGGAGACATGCTGACCTGTCTGTAGCTATGGCTGAGACAATTCATAATGGGTCTTAACCCTTCTATACTGGAGATATGTAGCTGACCTTGATCAAAATACGACAACAAATCAAGAGATTCAGTCTTAACCCTTCTATACTGGCCGACCTGGAAGGGGACATGTAGCTGACCTCGTCCGTTTTATAATTACCTAGAAATCAACCTATTACAACGTAACAAAGCACAATAACTCGCGTTATTTTAACGAGTCTCTGACTATCAGTAAGTTACAGAAGTGAATCTCTATTTAAGAATAGCCAAAGGGTATACGTTTAAAATAAAGGTTACCTTTGCGTTAGTTTTACTGCACCTACCCTCCGTTTTACGAAACTCTCCATACAACACCACTTTCAAAGAACGATTTTCTAATATACAATAAAATGCAATACAAAGTCAAGAAGGGTGTTAAGAATTCAGTAGATTCCTAAATTTGTGAATGCGCTCGTCTGTGAAGTAATACAAGCTATTTTCCATATGCTTATGAAAACAATCCACTTTCTTTTACTGCTCGTGTTATGCCTTGCTTGCGAAACGGATCAAGTGAAAACCAAGCAATCGCCACGTTTAACCAGCAACGCACAACCGCCTTATGCCACCAAAATCGATCAACTTTTTAAAGATTTTGCTACAAACAATTCACCAGGCTATGCCATTGGCATTACCAAAGGCGATCAGGTGCTTTACAGCAAAGGCTATGGCCTCGCAAATTTAGAGTACGACATCCCCCTTAGCACGAAATCGGTGTTCAGCATCGCCTCCGTTTCCAAGCAGTTTACAGGAGCTTGCATCGCGCTACTCCTTCAAGAAGGCAAGCTGAGTTTAAACGATGATGCGGCTACCTTTATTCCCGAACTCAACAAATACCCAGAAACCATTCAAATCAAACACCTAATCTACAATACCAGCGGCTTGGTCGATTATCACCGTTTACCCAGAGCCACAGGCAAATCGTGGATTACCTTCAATTATTTCGACATTGACGAGGCCATCCAAACTTCATTAGCGCAAGAACAATTGAGTTTTAAACCTGGCGAAAAATGGGATTATTGCAATGTCAATTTCATGTTGCTCACCAAAATTGTGGAGCAAGTCAGTGGCATGCCGTTTCGGGAGTTTATTACCAAGCGTTTATTTCAGCCGCTCCAGATGCATGACTCTCGGATTAACGATGACATCACCCAAATTGTTAAAAACCGCGTAATCCCCTACAATTACCGCACCAGCGAAACAATTGACAGCTACCGCGACTATGGCATACAGCTCAACCCTGAAGGAGCATTTGTGCAACACCCCAGAACTTCACCCCATTATGGCGGCAGTGGCGTAATGACCACCGTGGAGGATTTGATGCGCTGGGCCATAAACTTTCATACCAAGGAAGTTGGAGGTGAACCCTTTTATCGACTCATGCAACAAACCATGAAATTTGCGCATGACCGCGATAACCAAGCGTTGGGTTTGTACATCGGCGATTTTAATGGGCGGAAAATCGTAGCTTGGGATGGCGGCGATTGGGGAATCAGTTCCCAACTCATGCGCTTCCCCGAAGAAGGCATTGCCATCATTTGCCTTTCCAACCTTGGCTCAGGAGAAGCCTTCCGCAAAGTCAATCAAATTGCCGATATTTTAATCGAAGCAGGTGAAATGTAAATGCTAAGCTAGTGGGCAATGGGCTGATATCCTGCCCGTGCCTCAATCAATTGCTGCTTGGCTTTTCGCTTCACAGCATCATTGGCTAAACCTAAGGTCTGATAGACCTGATCGAGCTGCGCTAGCGGGTTTTGAATGAATGTTTCATAACGCAATTCTGCCAATTCCCTAGCTTGGAGCTGTGCCTTATCGCGCTCATACTGTTCGTGAAATACGGTATAGGCATATTCCGCCACGGCTTGCGCAAGCGTTTCAGAATACTCTTCCAAACTAAACGGTCGATTCAAGCCCCACAATCTTCGGGTAGAGATCAAACACATTTTTGGGTTGCGTTGGATAAAAATAAATTGGGCAGTGGGGTAAATGGATTTTAATAAACGAATTCTGCCCGTATTGGGAGGTGATTTTAAGACTAAACGCTTATTCCCGTATTTTAAACTTAACTTTTTCACGTAATACTGATGCGCCCGCAACCACTGCTGTTGCGTTCTTTCATCCCTAAAGTGTTTTTCAATGATGTGTGTAGCTTGCGAAGGATACTGATAAATCCGATTGAAATCGCATAAATAAGCCAACGCATTAATCGCCACGTCTTCTTCGCCAGGAAAATCCCAATCGAAGGGCAAGCGATGGTACTTGTTTTCGAGTTGGAAGCGCTTGCTCGCCCACTGTAAGCAGGGCTTTAGGATGGATTCCAACACTAACATGCATTCGGGGAAGATCGTCTGAAAAATCGTTGGCGTGGCAAAGGCTGGATCGGTGCTCGTGAGCTGCTGTAGCCAAGTGGTGCCGCTTCGGTAGTAGCCTAGAATAAAGATGGGATCTTGGACGTGGACAAAAGGCAGGCGAATGGCGACATACAGGGCTTCCAGCCATCGAAATGGCTCAAAAAGTAGGGTTTTGAGCAGCCAAGGCAGTAACACAGGAAGCCTGCGCCAATGCATACCTTTGTAACGAATCAAGATCAATACCAAATGGATGAAAGGCCGAAACGGGATGAGGTGTTGGAAATTAGTGCGCATCTGGCTGGGCTAGTTTTTTGAGGTGAAGAACGTGACTACGCAGGGCTTCCCACAAGCTTTTTCGATGATACGGCACGCCATATTGGTCAGCTAAGGTTTGAATGATCGCTGATAGTTTGGGGTAATGCACATGACTCACTTTGGGATACATGTGATGAGGCACATTCGCGTTTAAACTCCCGACTAGTTGACTCAGCCAGCGGTGATCGGGACTAATATCCACCGTAGTAGCAAGTTGATGGCGGTGCCATTGCCGCTCCCCTTCCTCTTGCTGAGCAAAAAAACGACTCTCCAAAAAATAGTGCGAAGGCTGAAAAATCAAGCCAATGCATAAGCCATTGATGAGGTGAAAGGTAAAAAATGCGAACAGCACTTCTTCGAGGGCAAAACCTGCGATAAAAATGGGAATTACAAAAATATAAATGAGGTAAAGCAGCTTCGTCATTATCAGTACCACCCATTCCCGAAGGGGCTGAAAAAAAGGCTGATTGGCCTTGCGTTCCTGAATAAATATCTGAAAATCGACTAAAAAGATGATGAGCAGGGAAAACAAGGCATAAACGAAGGGCCAATACCAATGTTGCCAGCGGAAATGCCAGCGATGGACTTGATGCGGCGAAACCCGCAATAAGGGATCGACCTCAATATCGTGATCTTTGCCCGCCACATTGGTATGAATGTGATGCGCATCATTGTGTTTTAACTTCCAAGAATAGGCATTTGCCCCCACCAAGTTAAAGGATAAACTCAAAAGTCGATTGACCCATGAGTATCGCGAAAAAGCGCCATGTACAGCATCGTGACCGACATTGAAAATGAGAAGCAGCGAAACAAAGCCCCAACCAATCACCAGAAGCATGCTGGCTAGTTCACTGAGCTCAGCAAAGAGGATGAGCGGATACAAGGTAAAAAATAACGCAAACAAGATCCCCGCTTTGAGCCAAGCCACGGGCGTAGCGTACTTCCCATTGGCTTGTTGGGAGAAATACGCCTGCACCGCTTCGGTTAAGGCTTCTTGGAAGTTGTTGGAGGATTCCATAGCCGATTACTTCGCCACCTCAAAGCCTTCACTTTGGATGATTTGTTCATTGATAAATGCATAAGCAGAAGCTTCTCCTCTGGTCAATTTTAAGAACTCTTCAAAGGATTCGTGGAACATGTCATTCGTAAGTTTGAGGGTCGTTTTTGCAACGCGCATCACGGCCTCCCAATCTTTGTCGGTCTTACACACTTTTACAATGATCTCTGCGACATCTTTCGCGTGTTTGTCGTCAATGTGGGAATGGCTGTAGAAAAAGGTCATTTGACTTTTTTCCAGTTTCATACTTTGCATGAGCATATCCATAAAGGCACGAATGAATGAATAGGACGTTTCAGACCAATAGCTGTAGCCTAATCGCTGCACGGGATTGCCTTGGCTGGCTACATAATAGAGGTAAGCAATCAGCAACTCGGTAGCAGGCAAGGCTTGGGGAATGGCGATTCGATCTTTAAATCGAATGCCCATCGTCTGGAGATCGTGTAGTGCCATGAGTTCGTGCCCCGTTTCTTCTAAGGCATGTTCAAAGCAAAACTGCATGTATTTGGTATCCGTATTTGCCAAATTAATGCCCACTAAGGCTTGATTTCGCGCTGTATGAAACGCATAATGGTATACCTGAATGAGGTAAATCGCGATGATTCTGCGATCACTGGCCGCTGCGGTATCCACAAAATTGGCGATACGCGGTTGGCTCAGGGCTTGTTTCCATTCGGAACGGATGAGTGCTTCGAGTTCGTTTAGTTTATTCATGAGCTAAGTGTTTTTCGAAAAGTGATGTGACTTGCAATTTGTTTTGCGTGAAACTTTTTAGCGACAGACCTTACATTTTGACTGTATTCGGCAATTCCACAAATGTATAAGTGTTTAATGTCAGGATTGGCTAACAAGGCTTGTCCAAAATGATACAGTAAGCCCGTTAATATTCCTGTTTGCTGGTATTCAGGCTTGATGGCAACTAAAAATCCTTTTAAGCTTTTTTCCCTTGTTTCTTCTCCAAAAAGCAAGGCATTTGCTACTAATCCAGCCCAATTGAGCACATAACCCAGTACGCCAACAGGATTTCCATCTTGATAAGCAAACCAGATAAAATCCTCTTGAAATACAGATTTCTGGATATTCAATTGACTCAAAATACTGTCTTTATCGAGTTTTACGGTGCGGTTTTTCAGTTGAAAAGCCTCAGCAGCAATATTCAGGTAATCTTCGGCAAATTGTGTGGATTTTTCAGGATTAAATTTGCAGTACGTAATTGTTGGCTGGTGGGTTCGTTGATACAATCGCTCCAACCACCTAAAAGGAATCTGCGCAACTGCTACTTGAAAGGTAAGTGATTTAAAATGAAGCTGATAACCATTGGTTAAAAATTGATTTTGGTAATAATTCGGATGGTAATTTTCTTGATAAATGGGGATTCCAAAACCTTCCGTTTGGCATCCCCAAAATTGATGGCGTTCGCCAAAGTTCACTGGGCCATCCACCGCCATCATGCCTTCTGCTACCAACCAAGATTCCGCTTGTTGGAATAGCCCCTGTGCAGCCCGATCGTCTGCGATACATTCATAGAATCCTAAGCCACCTGTAGTATTTCCATCCGATTTTTTGCCATAAAAAGCAGCAATGCGCCCCACAGGTTCAAAATTTCGATTCAGCAACACCCAGCGCTTGGCCGCTCCATCTTGAAAGGCTCCATTTC
Source organism: Flammeovirgaceae bacterium (assembly GCA_049600855.1). Classification (GTDB taxonomy): domain Bacteria; phylum Bacteroidota; class Bacteroidia; order Cytophagales; family Flammeovirgaceae; genus JBMYQA01. The sequence goes on from JBMYQA010000106.1 coordinate 5,496, forward strand.
GCTCAGGGTCAAACAATTGCTCAACCTCTTGTACCACATGGGGAATCCAGTTTGGATCATTTCGATACAAACGTGCAGCCACCTGATGGAATAATTCAATGGTATGGGAATTGGTTACCTCAAGCAGTTGCATAGCTTTGTTGAATTAGCCGATTAAAATCACGGATAAAACCTTGAATATCAGCTGGTTTAAATTGGGTATGGGCACTTTTTACATCTACCCACAAATTGGGCAAACCATTCCCACCGAGTACATTGACCACAAAAAGGTAACGCATGAGCTTCGGGTCTAAGGGTTTGGGAGTGATGGCAAAGTCGGGAAACTTCGTACGACTTACAATGCGATCTAAATTAAACACCACGTCACAAGACTCTTGTGTTTGATGTGCACTCTTTAAGCAGTTTTCGAAGGTATCAAACTTCGTATAAGTTGTGATTTGCAGTGCTGTTTCATTTCCTTGTTCGCGCCCATTTCCCGCTTTGATTCGCGTAGTCACTGGATTTCCAACATGCAAGGCTTCGCGATCATGTGCAATATTTTTCTGAAATGCCCAAGCCATAGCCCCCATTAGAAAAGCTAGCGATTGGGTTTTATGGCTTTTCGCAACTTTCCGCAATTGTGAAAAACTCCGTGGTATCGAAAAGCTTTCCTGCTCCTTTAGGTAAAAATATGCTGGCTCTGGCAAAGCACTTACATTTTTGGATGCTCCCCATCCTTCATAGTCGGGCAAGGGTTTGCCTTGTGTCAGTGCATCATACGTCTGAAATAATTGATCAATCCACATCGCCAATGCCCAAGCATCCAGAAACTTACGATTTGTCATGAAAGCCACCTGTTTGGCAAAGCCTTTTTCCTCGATGACGCTCAGGGCAATAGCGGTGGTTAAATCTTGGTTGATAAACTGCTCAAAAAAAGCGGAAGTATCATCAACATCGTTTGCCGAGCAAATCGTTAACCCTTCAGCTAAACCGCTATAAATCAGTTGGGTAGCTAGTTGCAGGTAGCGAAATGCAATTTGCAAGGTATCTACTTTCAAATGCCCCTTCACGGCTAGTTGGGTTCCTAGATTAAATGGCACAGGAGGCAAATCCTTCTCCAATACGGTTTTACTTAAATCAGTTGGAGATTTTGAGGGAAAGTAGCCAAAAGCTTTTAAGGTAATGGCACATTTTTTAAACTTTTTCTTGATCCTTTCCAGTACCTCAGGCGTGTGCGCGGTTGACAGAAAACAGGTTTTTCCTTCCCAAATATAAAGTCCTTCTAACACCAACTGATGAAAGTAAAACTTCGCTGTGCTTGGCGTTTCAATGCGAAAGAGCGAGCCAAAATTGGACAGGCGAATGGGAATTTCTGCTGCATGCATCCAAGCATTTACTTCTTCCACAAAATCGTCTGTTTGCTGATTCAGTTGCTGGCAAATTTGTTCTCCTTTTTCTAACATCACATCCACTACGGCATTTGCAGCGGCCATGGTGAGCGGATGATTGCAAAATGTTCCCGCAACAAATGTTCGTTTTGCATGTGGCAAGGACTCATCGCCATATTGCCATTGTCCGCCATCAATCAAATCCAAATACTCCGCTTTTCCGCCTACAATGCCAATGGGCATCCCTCCGCCAATAACTTTTCCATACGTCACCATATCCGCTTCCACCTCAAAATAAGCCTGTGCTCCTTTGGGATGAATCCGAAATCCCGTAATCATCTCATCAAAAATGAGGGCGATGTTATGGACTTGGGTAATTTGTCGCAATTTTTGGTGGAACTCCTTCGGCTGGCACGCAGGGTTTCTACTTTGAACAGGCTCGTTGAGTACAGCGGCAATTTCATCGGCGTGTGTTTCGATAAAGGTCAATGAGGCTTCATCGTCAAAATCTAACAAATACGTATCCGCTTGACTCGATGCTGGAATGCCTGGGATTAAAGCCAAAGGCTGCCCCGTCATGGGATTGGTTTTGAACACTAAAGTGGCATCGTTGTGTCCATGATAGGCCCCTTTGAATACAACAATTTTCGATTTATTGGTATAGGCTCTAGCTAAACGAATTGCAACCATAATCGCTTCCGTCCCACTATTGAAGAAGGAAAAGCGCTCCATGCCTGTCAGCTTCGCCAGTTTATTGGCTAAGTCGAACATGCTTTCATGATAAGGCCCTAAGCCCCAAGCCGCTTGATTGGCTTTTTCAAGCGCGTGAGTAATAAATTCGGGATGATGCCCAAATAGGTGTACACCAAAACCCATCGAGATGTCATCGTAGGCATGTTCATCCATATCCTCAATTTGTGCGCCCTGACATGCTTTGGCAATGGGCGTATAGCAAAAAGCTTTGGATTTCAGGTTAATTCCTGAAATGCCACGATGATTGGTCAGATATTTTCGTTCTTTTTCGTTGTATTCTTTAGTAATTGAGGATCGATTATCTACCAATTTTTGCAAGTATGCTGCATAATATTTTTTCAAATTAGTCATCATTGAAGCGCTGTGAGTCGTACTTGAATCGCTGATGCTGGTCGCAGTGTGATGTAGGGATGGTAATTTACCGTTGTTTGATTGGTAATGCTCACTTCAAATTGCTGATACAAGTTAGCAAGAATAATTAGCATTTCCACTATAGCCAAGCGTCCTCCAATGCATTGCCGAGGCCCCAAACCAAAAGGGAAATAGGCAGCGTCTGTAAAATTTAAGTTTTTATGGGCAAATCGGCTCGGTTTAAATGTGTTCGGATTTTCCCAATAACTTGCTAAGCGATGTACAATAAATGGAGAGATTAATACATTATCTTTTCGCTTCATGAATATATCCCCAATCTCCACGCGTTCATTCGCCATTCTTCCCATCAACCAAATTGGCGGATAAAGTCGAAGTGTTTCGTTAATCACTTGTTGGGTAAACGGAGTTTGTTGGAGCAGTTCGGCCATCGAACGCATCTGATCTAAATCCACTTTTAGCAGTTCTTCCCGCATTTCGAAAGCGATGGTCGGATTTCTACCTAACTCAATAAATAACCAAGTGAGCGAAGTAGCTGTGGTTTCGTGTCCTGCTGCGATGAGTGTTTTGAATGCCGTTTTCATGGCTAAAACAGCTGACGTATCGGGATGCTTATCCTGCGTGAAGTAATGGTAGATTAAGGCATTTTCATCTGGGTTTTCAAGGGATTTGACAGTCCAGTCTTGAATGAGTTGATCGTACTGCGCTCTTGATTTATTAAATTTTAGGTTGGAGGATGTGGGAATGAATAAAGGCCAATTTATTGGAGCGATCACGCGTTTGTACGTTTCTTCAATCATGATTTCCATGGCCTCAGCAATCGCCTGTGTGTTTAAGCCCTCAACTTCGCCAAAAGTAACTTTGAAGATGAGCTGCAAGGTGATGTCCATCATCAAACGATTCAAGTTAATTTCAGTATTCACCCACTTTTCGTTTGATAAAATTTTCTTCAGTTCCACATGCATCGTATTCACCAAACCATCCATCACTTGAGGACGAAACAGTTGATTCGCCGCTTTTCGTTGCGTAAGCCATTTTTCTCCGTCCGTACTCACTAAGCCTTCCCCCAATGCCAATGAAGTAAAATATTGGGCTTGAGGGGTTTTGATGAATTTCTTTTGTTCATATACCAAAACTTGCTTAATCTCTTCCAATCCAATGATGTGATGAAAAGGAAGATGCGCCATCCCAAAGCTCGTAATCGCTGTTTTACTTTGAGTCTGCAAAAAAGCGATTGGGTCACGATAAAAGGCTTTTACATGTTGAATGTTGTTAAATAAGTTCCTCATTCCTGCGCAAGTTTGGGTATATAAAGTTTTTCGAACACGCTAATATGTCTTCATAAAATCTTCTTTAAATACCGTTTTCAACTTTGAAATGAATTCCTTCGCATTCGCTTTAGAAAACACCATTGGCGGCTTGATTTTCAGTACATTATGATCGCGCCCATCGGTGCTCATGAGTACGCCGAGTTCCTTCATCCGATTGGCTAGGTAAGCAGCGTGATCCGCTAAAGGCGCTTTGGCCTGATCCACCAACTCAACCCCTAGAAATAAGCCCTGCCCCCTCACCTCTCCAATAATTGGAAACTTGCGTTGAAGTCGTTTCAATTCTTTTTTCAGGTAATTTCCAACTTTTAACGCATTGGCTTGTAAGTCTTCTCTTTTGATCACGTTCAACACTTCCATGCCAATGGCACAGGAAACGGGGTTTCCTCCAAACGTGTTAAAATACTCCATGCCATTCGCAAATGCCTTAGCCACGGCTTGCGTACAAACCACGGCTGCTACAGGATGTCCATTTCCCAAAGGCTTACCAATGGTGACGATATCGGGCACCACCTCATGCAGTTGAAATGCCCAAAACTGACTTCCTACACGTCCACAACCCGTCTGCACTTCATCGGCAATACATAAGCCACCAGCTGCTCTCACTTTTTCATAAGCAGCTGGTAAAAAACCTTCAGGTAACTCAATTTGACCGCCACAGCTAATGATACTTTCACAGATAAAGCCTGCCAGTCCGCTCCCTTTTGCCCGAATGGTATCAATGTGTTCTTGCACATGCTGCGCATACCGCTGACCTGTCCCCTTCCCTTGGTATTTTCCTCTGAATGCATCGGGTAAAGGCACGATATGCGTATGTGCTGGCGCACCTTTTCCTCCTTTGCCTTCAAACTTATAGGAACTCACTTCCACGCAAGCATTGGTATTTCCATGATAGCCGACTTCCATGGCAATCATGTCTTTGTAACCCGTTGCCGTATAGCTCATTCGCAGTGCTAACTCATTGGCTTCACTCCCAGAGTTCACAAAATGAACTACTGATAACTCAGGCGGAAAAGTCGCTAATAACTCCTGCGCAAAAGCATTGATATTTTCGTGCAAATACCTTGTGTTGGTATTCAAAACAGCCATTTGCGCTTGCCCAGCTTGCACCACATCAGGGTGTTCATGCCCAACATGTGCCACATTATTTACCGTATCTAAATACTTTCGGCCATCACTTGCAATTAAATAAGCCCCTGCTCCTCTTACCATTTTTAATGGCTGATCATAAGATAGGCTCATGCCTTTTCCCAAATGCTTTTTGCGATAGGCCATGAGTTCTTCTTCTTGAATGGCTTGTGGGAACTGCAAGGCCGCATCCTTAAATAATAAATTTGGATCAGGACAAATGCTTTTCCATACCGTTAGCTGATTCGGAAAGGCTACGCCAGGAAAGTTTTCGGTATTTCCCAACAAATCGAGCATCACTTGAAAATGAAGGTGAGGGACCCAATTTCCATTTTCATGATCTTCTCCCACATAGGCGATCAAGCTTCCTTTCTTCACAACATCACCTAATTGATGCATGCTTAAGGTACTTTTTGTCAGGTGTCCATATAAAGTATAGAAAATTAACTTTTCGGTTACTCTGTGTTCTAAAATTAGCGTAGGCCCATAATCTTTATTGTAATCATTATTGTGAATGCAAACGACCGTTCCATCAAACAAAGCATGTATTGGTGTATTGCCATCTACCCAAAAATCAACGCCCAAGTGAACTGCTCGATATTCTGGCCCATTGTTCCCTTTTTTTTGGTAAGCATCTGTAATATAAAAGGGGCGTGTTTCTAAATAACCTCCTGAAATAATGGTATGGGGATGTTTTCGCTGTAGTTTATGAATCTTGTAGGCAGAAAGTTCATTATCAAGAAAGGTAGATTCGTGTCCTAGCCAAGTGCTGGATACGCTCATGTCTACGCGATGTGTATTTTGAAAATCAAGACTAGGAAATAAGTGATTGATGGAAACGGATTGTTGCGCTGCCCAGCTTTCAAAAGCTGCTTCATGTGGATGAGCTACTAAACCACAAGCTGCACGGAAAGCACAATAGGCATAGGTGGCATCAAGCTCCCGCCATTGTTTTAAAGCTTTCCAAGCGGGTTTTTCACTCACAAATAAATATTCATTTTCAGGTTCTTCCTGACGGTTAATTGCTGATTTAGTCACACTGATTAAGAGCCGAACGGCAACTAATACGTATAGAGCTTCCAGCTCTTCGTCCAATAAAGGAAAGCTGCTGTGGTAGCCTTCCACAATGGGTAATGCAGCGGCTAATGCATCAGGTTTGTTCATCATGCCATAGGAAATGGCAATGGCGAGATCATTGATTTTCTGCGTGTAAATGGCATCTCCAAAGTCAATAATACTCCTTACTTGTGGATGTACCAGGTAATCATCTACGATAATATTATTGTCATTTGCATCATTATGAACGACTCCTTTTCTCAGTTTTTTATACCTTTTTTGAATGGTTTTAAACTTTTTCTTGAAATAGGAAACAATTTCTAATTGTTCACCTTCAAACAAATAGAAGTAAGCGTAGGTCCAAGCGGCTTGGGCAATGTCCCATTCAAAGGTTCGGTGTGCATTGGGGTGATCAAAGCCTTCTAAAGCCTGATTAATTCGCCCCGCTTCCTTTCCCAAACTCCACAATAACTCAATACCTTGGGGGTTTACCTCCGACCAAAGTCTGCCATCTATCCAAGTTAATAAGCGAACTAATCGCTCATTTCCATCAATATCGGTAACCTTACTGATGAAGTTTTTCTCGCGATCAGGAACTGCTCTTGGTACCCGTAATTTGAGTTCACTGTTGGCAACGTGTTCCAACAACTGTTGCTGATATTGGATGTATTCTTCATCCGCATCAGGACGGCTTATTTTCAAAATATAACTTCCTTGATCCGTATCAAGTCGGAAATTAAAATCAAGCTCTCCCGGTAATTTTTTTAGTTTACCAGTCAAATTGTAGAGATGTTTAGCAATCTCAGTAGCTTGAGTTTCATTAATCTGAATGGATGAATAATCTAACATGGGGCTTTATCTGGTAACAGTCGCCCAAATATCGGATGCAATTGGGAATCTATCTAATTTCATGTTAACTTCTTTGATTCCTTCCATGCAATTGTTCATGTTGATAGTCTTGCTGATTGCCCAACCGAATTTTAATTAACGATTCTCTTCTTTCACAAAAGGAATAAACGTTTTGTACAAGACAAAAATTCCTAATAAAAAGTAGACGGTGAGTACCAAGGCGCTATCGCGCATGCTGGAAATATCAGAGATGAAACCAAACGAAGCCGTACCAATGACAATCGCAACTTTTTCAGTCACATCATAAAAGCTAAAGAAAGAAGCCGTGTCTTCCGTACCTTTGGGCAAAAGCTTGGAATAGGTAGAACGCGATAAAGATTGAATACCGCCCATAGACATGCCCACAAAACAAGCCAAGATGTAAAATTGATTAGGCGTGTAGGTAAAGAATGCACCAAAACAAATGCCTACCCACAATACTAACATGGTCATCAAGGAGAATTTATTTCCCTTCTTTTTCGAAATCCAAGCGAATAGATAAGCACCAGGAATGGCAATGATTTGTAAGATCAATACCAGCTTAATCATGGCTGCCGTATCCAATTGAATCTCTTTTTCACCAAACAAGGGAGCCAATACCATCACCGTTTGTACGCCCATGCTGTAAAAGAAAAAAGAACCTAAAAAGCCTTTTATGGTAGGCATCACCTTAATATTTCCCCAAGCTTTTTGTAATTCTTTGAAGCCCTTGGTAAATAAATGCTTGCGGTCAATATCATGACTTACTGGCTTATCTTTCAAGATGAAAAATGGAATTTGGGCAAATACAACCCACCAAATGCCCACACATAAAAACGATAGTTTAGTAGCCATTAATTTAAAATGGGCCGTTGCCTCTTTGGTTGCCTCAGCTTCTGCCAGTCCGCTGGCGATGAGCTCTTGAATTCTTCCATCCACGTCAAAGAACAGTTGAGGCATTTCAATGGTAATGATGCTGATGATGAGCAAAATCACACTACCCAGGTAACCCAAAGAATAGCCTCGCGCACTGATGCTATCGAAACGGTCGGGCGTGGCAATTTCGGGGAGAAAGCCATTGTAAAACACCAAGGCTCCTGCATAACCTACACTGGCAAGGATGAAGTAGATGATGCCGTATTCAATATTTTCTCCTGTAAAAAAGTAGAGCGAAATACAGGAAAATCCGCCGATGTAGGTAAAGATTTGCATGAACAGCTTTTTCCTTCCACTGTAGTCTGCAACACCCGATAAAAGCGGTGAAAGCACTACAATAATGAGAAAGGAAAAGGAAACGGAATACGAGTAGAGGACATCATTTTTAATGGACATCCCAAAAAAATCTAGAATTTCTCCATCAAAGGCTGCTTCTGTAGCGCTTAGGAAATAAATGGGGAAAATAGCCGTGGTAATGGTGAGGTTATAAACCGAGTTTGCCCAGTCATAAAAAGCCCATGCGTTGAGCGTCCGTGGATTGTTCTTTTGTTCCATAAGGTTGATGATTTGCTGGCTTACCCACAAATATGAACTTTTATATACGGACAGCCAAACAAAAAACAGATTTGTCTACCGCTAATTATCTGAAATTAAAGGTAACCTGTTAAGACTGTAACATTCTTGCTGTTTTTAGCAAAGCCGCCATGCTAATCGCATCTGTAATTTCTCCACTCATGACCATTTGCACTGCATCTTCCAGCCGCAGCTTTTTTACTTGGATATCTTCTGTATCTTCAAAATCAGTAGGGCCTTCGGTGAGTCCTTTTGCCAAAAACACGATGCCAAACTCATCGGTTACACTGTTGGAGGTATGAATCTGCAATAGCTCAGACCATTGATTGGCGGTTAGCCCCGTTTCTTCCTGTAATTCCCTTTTAGCAGACTCTACGGGTGGAATATCAATTGGTCCGCCACCCATCGGAATTTCCCACGAATAAAGGTCTAAAGAATAGCGGTATTGCCCTACTAACCACGTATAGCCTTCTTCATCAAGGGGTACAATCCCAATAGCTAAGTTTTTAAAGCTCACCACACCATAAATCCCTGGATTTCCATTAGGATTGGTGACTTGATCTTCGCGTACTGAAATCCAAGCATTGGTATAAACTTCTTTACTACTGAGGGTTTTCCAAGGGTTTTTCATAAATTGGAATGATCTGTTTGTTTGTAAATGAACGAAATGCAGGAGCAAGTTACTAGATTTTAAACTAAAAATGCTAGGTTTTTAGTTTGTCAACAGCCTTGCTACTTCATTTCAAAACGACAATTTTTATCGGTACTTTACCAATCAATAATTGTTCGATCTCTTAAAAACTTTCCATGAGGAATGGCCTCTGCTGCTGCGGTAGCCAACCATACAGCTGTATCAGCGCCTTGGGCGATACTGCGAGGAGCGCCTTTGCCGCCCATCTCAGTCTTCACCCAACCTGGGCACATCGCATTGACTTTAATCGAACTGTTTTGTAGTTCGCCAGCAAGTATTGCGGTTAATGCATTGAGTGAGGTTTTGGAAATCCGATAGCCAGGATGACCAGCTCCCATATCGTTTAACGCACCTAATCCACTCGATATGTTAATGATTCGCCCCGATAGGCTTTGGTGTAGTAAAGGGGTAAATGCCTGAATCATGTGTAACACACCATAAAAGTTAATTTCCATCGTTTGACGAATTACGTCTATATCTGCATCTACGATGGATTGGATTTTATCAATCATAATCCCTGCGTTATTGACTAACACATCAAGTCTACCAAAATGCGTTTCTACATAGTTTGCAAGGGTAGTAACCGTTTCTTGTTGGCCAACATCTAAAGGATGGAAACTGACAGATAAGTTTTCACTTTGAAGTGTTTTTGCGGCTGCAAGGCCTTGTTCGTGATTTCGTGCTGTTAATAAAACGTGCATGCCGCTTTTTCCAAGCGCGCTACATATCTCAAATCCAATTCCACGATTGGACCCAGTGACAATTGCTACTTTTTTATCCATGTGACTTTGTGCTTAACGTGAAGTGCGCAAGTTAGAAAAAACTGCTTGCTTGCCCAATCATCCGTTTGTGAAGGCGATAGCGGAATAATTAGAACTCAGAAAATTTGGGATCACTTAAAAACTCTTGATCAGTGAGGGTATGTAAAAAGCTAATGATTTTTCCTTGTTCATCTGTGGTCAGGGGAATCCCTCGCTCCGTATCAGAAATTTTAAAAATGGGGTCTAACGTAGCATTATCTTGTACATTACTGGTGTAATGCTCAAGTACTTCTTCGAGTGTCCAAAATCGCCCATCGTGCATGTAAGGTTGGGTCACCGCAATATTGCGAAGGCTGGGAACCTTAAATTTATAACGGTCATCCTCATTTAACGTAATGAGCTCTCTTCCTGTATCGTTAAGAAAGAAAATAGGAAGTCCATTATTGCGAAAGGATTGATCGGAAAACAAAAAGCCTCCATGACAAGGCGTACACTTTTGTTCTACCAGTTGCATGCCTGCTTGTTCTTCTGGACTGAGTACTTCTTCGCCTAACAGATAACGATCATATTTAGAGTTTGCGGAAACCATAGTGACCATGAATTGCGAAAGTGCTTGAAGAAATCGGGTACTGGTAATTTCCTCATCGCCAAAAGCTGCTTCAAAAAGTGGTGGGTACTCGGCATCATTGCGAATCTTGTTCAACACATTGGCTGGATCTTCGTCCATTTCCACAGGGTTTTTGATGGGAACCAACGGCAGTAAATCCAAATCGTGTACGCCACCATCCCAAAAAAGACTGGTGCTCCATGCTAAGTTTTGGATCGGAGGGGCATTGCGCGTGCCTAATAAATCGTCTACGCCATGACTTAAATCATGATCTTTGTGGGCAAAGGCAGCGGCTTGAATGTGGCAACTCCCACAAGAAATGGAGCCATCTCGTGATAATTGTCCATCATAAAACAGCTTTTTACCCAATAGAAAACCATCTGTAGTAACAGGATTAGTTTCTAAGTGGTAAAGGGGATCGGGAAAATGGCTAGGTTGTTCAAACGCTACAAAAAACGGCGCAGGCGCTTCATCATCAGAACATGCCCAAAAAAAAAATGGGGCGAGTACGAGTATACTCGCCATGATAAGCATTGATATTTTTTTTCGAATGAATGTCATTGTTATACCGTGGCTTTTCAGAATTACTTCGACTTAGTAATTATGTAAATGGTCAAAAACAAACATGTTTTTATAGTTGTCAGCTATTTCCGTTGACTTCTCACTAAGCATTACATTAGGGTGTTCGGCGATACTTAAATTTGTTGTACCATCAAAAAACTTCGAAAGGTCAGCAGCAATAATTAATCGAGGTATTTTTTCTTCGGTAACAATCGCTTTCGTGTTGTCAAAGTTTACTTCTGTTGTTCGAATGTTGTTCACCGTTTCACTATCGTAACCACCAAAACCACCAATGTGGTAGCGGAAGTTGCGTTCTCCAGAACCAGATACTGGTGCTGCTGAAGAAGTTCCCTCTAGTTTCATGAAAATATAACCTGAATTCCATACCCAATACATGTCAGAGTTTTCTACCACATCTAACACTCCTTGGCGTTCTTCTACATTCGCCATACTTCTTTCCCGATCTACTCCGATGGTAAATCGCAAGGCCGTATAATTGCCAACGGGTATGTTTTTGATGCTAAAATCAGATGTCGATAAATCATTATCTCGGATGAGGAAATAGCTATCTTCTTGCGGAATGGTATATACTGAGCCATCGTCTTTTACCAATTCAAAGTTACTCACGTAATAACTCAACGTAGATACAACGAATTCTTCTCCTAGTGAGTTTGCATATTGAGCAACATCAGTAGCTAATGGAAGAGACCTGAATTTGTTTCGAAATACAAATTCCATTTCTCCAGTTTGAACCGCATCATCCTCACAACTGAACAGGGTTGTGGCTAAGATTAGAAGAATAAAGAATGTCTTTTGCATAGTATGTGGATCAGAAACTCAATTTTACAATTGGATTGGTAAAGACTTTATTTACATAAATAGATTTTCCCATGCTAAAGTTCAAAATAATCTTAAATTACCTTGAAAGGAAAAACTCATTAACAAAGATAATACTTTCTTATTAATGACAATTAATTTGACGGAAATGTCAATAAAGTTTAACTAAAAATAGGAGTTTCTTAAGCGCATTCCAGAGTGATTTAGGCTCTAAATCGCTTTTTTTTTATCGCTTCTATATGATCTTCTTCTTCCTGAGTCTGATCTACTCTATTATTTTGAGCCAGATTAGGCAGCTCTATCTTGATTTTAGTCCCTACTTTTTCGCTGCTTTCTAACTGAATAACCCCATTTAATTTTTGGATCGCTTGCTGTACAATATAAAGCCCCAAACCCGAACCATTAGAAAGTTCACTGGCGCGATAGAACATGTTAAACACCTTGTCCAAGCATTCATAAGCGATTCCAATGCCATTGTCATCAAACATGAGACGGCAAGTATCGGGTTCTATTTTTACATAGATGTAAAGAAATGGCATTTCTGTACTAGGATTGAGGTACTCAAATGCATTACTCAACAAGTTTCTAATGATAATTTTTAACCGAGTCAGGTCATTAGCAAATGCATATTGATCGCCTTCAATATTTACATTAACCATGAGTTGGTAATAATTGGGATGTCCCTCAAACTCCGCCAAACAATCGTCAATTACCTCATCAAAACGGATAAGCTCATGCTGACTTTGGCCTCTGCTTGCTTTGGAGAAGTTCAACATGGAGTTTAGAAAGGTATCTAATTTGTGTACCTGATCTTCCAACATGTTGATGTATTCGGAATCCTGCGAAGGTGTTTTTTCGATGCGAATTAAATTGATGAGTCCCATCAAGGAAGAAAGAGGAGAACGCATATCGTGCGATACCCGATAAACAAATTGATCTAAT
>JBMYQA010000107.1:0-8171 GCA_049600855.1 Flammeovirgaceae bacterium
CCGAAACCCCAAAACACCGAAACCCCAAACTCTAAAACCCCAAAAACGCAAAACCCCAAAACCCCAAAACCCATATATTTGAAAATTAATTAAGAGCATTTTATTAATTTTAATGGCACAGCTGGCATTTGGCGAAAGGCAACGATTGCCGATGCTGGCGGGTGGGAAGCTGATACGTTAACCGAAGACCTCGATTTGAGTTACCGTGCCCAATTGAAAGGTTGGAAGTTTCAATACTTAGAAAATAAAGTTTCACCCGCCGAATTACCCGCTGAAATGAATGCCATTAAATCGCAACAATTCCGCTGGTCTAAAGGAGCTGCTGAATGTGTTCGAAAAAATTTGCGTATGGTGATGCAAGAAAAGTCAGTGAAATGGTCAACCAAAGTGCATGCATTCTTTCATTTGATGAATAGCTTCAATTACATCAGCTTACTGCTATCGGGTATATTACTCATTCCGTTAATGTATATGTTTAGTGATTTAGAAGAGGCTGGTGTATTACTTGGGTTCATGAGTATTTACCAAGTTTCATTCTTCTTATTGTATGCATTTTACGTGACGGCAAATGCACAAGTAAGCTTAAAAAGTGTTCAAGATTACCTCAAGTTTAGTTTGCATTATCCGTTTTTCTTATCGGTTTCTATGGGGATTTCATTGTACAATGCCATCGGGGTAATCGAAGGCTACTTAGGAAAAAAATCAGATTTTATTCGAACGCCAAAATTTAATATTGTCAGAAAAAATGGAAGTTGGGATGGAAAAGATTATGTGAAAAGAGAAGTCACGCTCGTAACTTGGTTGGAATTTGCTTGCTTTTTGTTATTTAGTTTTGGTTTAGGGTCGGCTATATATTTGAATAATGTGGGGGCAATTCCATATTTTATGATGATGACGTGTGGCTTTGGTGCGGTACTTTATTATTCGTATTGGCATTTTGAGAAAGCCAAATCGCTTCAACAAGAACCCTTAGAAGGCGAAGTTGAAATGAAACAAGTAATAGATATCTAAAAATTTACCGATTGAATATCAATTTAAAAAAATGGAGCAAACCAGTAATGATCGGAATTGCTTGTTTGTCATTAATTCAAATTTACTGGGTTTCAACACTTCAATTTGATTACAACTTTGAAGCCCTTTTTCCTACGGATGACCCCGAACTCGCCTTTTTTCAAGAATTTCGAGAAACATTTGCCGATGATAACGCATACCTTTCTGTTGGCGTATATCACAAAGCAGGCATTTTTGATGAAGTCTTTCTTCGAAAATTGGACAGTTGTACAAAAGCTCTTGAAGCATTGGATCAGGTGTTACAGGTAAACGCTCCTACCACCATGAAGTTCCTAAAATTTAATGTGTGGGGACGAAAAAAGCAGGAGCCTTTATTACACATCCATAAAACAGAGCGATATAAAAAAGATTCCTCATACATCTATCGACAGCCAGATTTGGTGCATAACTTTTTTTCGGAAACACGACAAGCGCTGTGCATCTACTTGCAAATTACCAATAACCTGGCACATACCGACGCAGGAGAGCAATTACTACAATCCATTCACAATACCCTATCCAGTTTTCAGTTTGATCGCTATCACGTGATTGGTGCGTTACAATCGCAACAAGCCAATACCAAAAAAGTCAAAGCAGAATTTTACTTATCCTCCACATTGTCATTCATTTTGGTGATTATTTTCTTGTTTACAGCTTTTAGAGCAATGTGGGGAGTGCTCGTACCCCTAATAGTGATTGGTTTATGTGGACTTTGGACGATGGGAGTGATTGGAGGGCTGGGCATTCCAGTGAACCTGATGACGATGATGATCCCTACCATTGTTTTTGTAGTAGCGATGTCAGATGTCATTCATTTACTCTCCAAGTATTTAGATGAGTTGCGATTGGGGAAATCGCAAACAGCTGCGATGAAGGTGACCTTAAAAGAAGTTGGCTTAGCCACTTTCCTCACCTCACTAACGACCTCATTGGGTTTTTTGACACTTTTAACGGCAGGTGTGAAACCTTTTGTGCAATTTGGAGTGTTTGCAGCGATTGGGGTAATGCTTTCATTCTTCATTACCTTTTCTGTATTACCTGCCATCTTATTACAACTGCCAAGACCTCGATTGGGAGAGGTAGCCCCCAAGCAATTATTTTGGAATCATTTACTCAGTTCTTCTTTTGCAGGAGTGTTGCGAAAAAAAGTTCAAATTATATTGGGTACATTATTGTTAATTGGACTGGCACTTTTTGGGGTAAACCGTTTAGCGATTCATGCCTATTTTACTGATGAAATTGATGCAGATAACCCATTAAGTAAAGACATACAGTTTTTTGAACAACAGTTTGGGGGAGTACGTCCATTCGAGGTAAGTGTAGTTTTAAAAGATCGTAGTGCCAGCGTGTGGGATGTGGATGTTTTGCGGCAACTTAATCAAGTAGAAACTTATTTAAGTACTGATTATCAAGTACATAAACTGTATTCGATTATTGGAGTATTGAAAGCCGCTAATCGTTCGCTCATGGGAGGAGAAGGGCATTTTTACCGTTTACCCAAATCGGATCAGCGATTACAAAAGTTAGTTGATCAAGTAAAAACTTTTAGTGATCAGAATAGTTTGAAGAACGTAATTACGTTAGATGGGCAACACGCAAGAATTTCTGGAAGTATCTATGATATTGGAAGTATTGCGGTAAATGAGCGAAATCAGCAACTCCGCGCTTACATTGCTGAGCATATAGATACAAAACGATTAGACATAAAGATTACGGGCAGCGCAACGATGATCGATCGTAGTCATCAGATCATGTCTGTAAATATGTTGCAAGGATTAACCATTGCCTTATTAGTGGTTTCTTTATTCATGGGTTTGTTATACCGTAGCCTCAAAGCAGTCGTGATTGCACTGATTCCGAATGTATTACCTTTATTAGTTATTGCGGGGCTAATGGGTTGGTTAGGTATTGGATTAAAGATGTCTACATCCATCATTTTTACCATTGCCTTTGGAATTGCGGTGGATGATACCATTCATTTTATGACTAAACTGAATATAGAATTGAGAAAAGGCTTACTCCTGCGTAGGGCACTTAAAAACACCTTTATTTCTACTGGAAAAGCGATTATTCTTACCTCCATTATGCTATCGTCAGGTTTTTTTGTGATGATGCTTTCTGATTTTAATGGTACTTTTTACATGGGAGCATTAGTTGGGGTAACATTAATGCTAGCTGTATTAGCTGATTTGTTGATTATTCCCATCTTAGTGGTGTTCTTGAAGCTCAAACGAGCTAAAAAAGATTCAGATAAAACTAATACATGAAAAATAGTTAATGTGTATACAATGTTAAAAAGTGCTTTTTGTGAAGTAAGTTTTTCAAGGTAAACGAATAAAAATTGATGGTAATACAAAAGTAGTAGTGAGTATTAATGGCACTTCGACTCGTTAAAGAAGCTTTGTTCCATAACTTTTTTGTCCAAATACCAATAAAATCACTACTACTTCAAAGATAAGAGCAAGCCCTATCTGACTGGTTATGTGCCAAAAAAACTGCTCAATCTAATGGTTGAGTAGCGTTTATGGTATGGCTTATCATCAAATCATTTTGGAAAATGATGTTAAAAGAGTTTTCGTTGCTATTGATGTTAGCTTTTTAGAAGCTCTCTTAAATGTATTCTTTGTATAAAATTGTTAAAGTTCAGTCAAATAGGTAAAATAATAGCTGGGAAAGTAGGAGAAGGCATTTATTGCCCATTTGGAGGAGAGATTGTATTAGCTCTCGAATTTTGCAATTGCGCAAGTGAAAGTTCTGTTCCTCCTTCAACAATTACCTTGTCGCCAATTTGTTGAACTGGGTAATCAACGGTATTGTAACCAGCTTGAGTTACCAAGGAGATCACTTCTGGACCTGCTGCAGTTAGCGGTAGGGGAGGCCGCCGTTGGTCTTCTTCACATGACATTGTGAGCCCTAAAAGCGTAATG
Organism: Flammeovirgaceae bacterium; assembly: GCA_049600855.1. Lineage (GTDB taxonomy): Bacteria > Bacteroidota > Bacteroidia > Cytophagales > Flammeovirgaceae > JBMYQA01. The sequence goes on from JBMYQA010000107.1 coordinate 3,978, forward strand.
AAAAAGAGTGATAAGAAAATACGTCTCATACTAAGCTAAATTTTAGTATTAGTTAAACATAGGGTACTAGTAGTTATTGCTTTATGGGTGTGTGTAGGGAGTCTGGTGATAAAGGAATCCAATAATCGCTATGCCATTCATAATTGCGAATGATTCCAATCTACAATGTATAAACGCGTAATACAAGTTTTTTGTTAACTTTTGTTTGCAATTATTTTTATTCATTTACAAGTTAGAAGCTGCTTTTCTTTTTAAAATACAATTTTGTTTGTGTAAAATACTATTTGAATACGGAAAGTAAGCTTTGTTAAGCGCGGAAAAGTTAATCAGCGACACCAAAGTGATCTTGTAATACTGCAATCGCATTTTTTTCTTGTGGAAAAGGAAAAAAATAAGAGAATTTTACTGTTTTATTTCCCTGACTCGAAGAGGTGATGATGTTAAGTAGGTGAAGATCATCTTTTTGTTGATCGGCAAAATTACTTAATAAACGGTGGGTGCCTAATATAAAAATGAAGCTTTGATTTACTATAATTCCTTTTCTTGAGATGATAATTTGAGGTGGAATATCAGCCTGATAAGCATTCAGTTTAGCTTGTGCGTGAAAGTGTTGATATTTCCACACCGCATAACTTACGGGAAGAATCACAGGAATCATAATTAAGATAGCACTTGGAGAAATAGATGAGCTAAAGATCGCAATCTCACTGCCTATCACCATCGTGATAAAGGTGGTACCTGTGATCACTAAAGGGATAAATTTGGCCTGTTTAATAACCTGTTCAGCATGTAGTTGCCAAGCTTTGCGGTCAAAATGAAGTTGATATTTTTGATCATCTGGCAGTTCCATCACTACCTGAATCGCATAATTTTGAAAGGCTTTCTCTTGGCGAATGAGTGATTTTAAGCCCCAATGAAATAACCAAAACCCACCTCCAACTCCAATAATTAAAAACCAAGCATCATCAGCAGCAATTAAGATGCTGAACATCAACATAATAACTAGACCGAATAAAATTTTTAAAATAGGATTTTCCATGTATATACAAATGTATGTTTTAGGATTTACCTAAGTAATATTAAGTTGAATATATGGATAATTCTCCATAGTTTTAAGAATTGACTACCTGACGACCAATGACATTGAATAAACACCTTGTTCAATACAGCCTTTTACTTGTTACATGCTTGATGCTACATCAAAGCAAGGTGCTCGGTCAATCTTTCCGAATTTCCATTTCTTCAGATACGGTTCTTTATCAATTAAATCAGCAATTACTCATTATTAATGATCAAGATGATGAATTAGATATTCATACAATTGTTAAAAAAGCAGCATCCGATTTCGAAGCGATTGACTTTGTGCTGAATGAAGATGGAGTACTTACATTTCCAAACATCGAAACCACAGGTAGTGTTTGGAGTTTTATTGAAATCAAAAACTCATTAAGCAAAGACTTTGAAGGGGTATTAACTACAGGGCTGGCTGATTATGCTGAATTATACATCCCTAATGAAGATGCTACTACCTATCTGCAAAAAAAATCAGGGAAGGTCGTACCTGTGAGCGAGCGAGACTTCTCCATTGGAGATTATACCGTGTGCGCTTTCAAAGTAAAAGTTCCTGCTTTTCAATCCGTTAAACTATTTATTAAACACCGTAGTCTGAGCAACAATTTAGTATCGTTTGATATTTTGTGTGAAAGCTTACGACATTGGGAAGTGCGGCAGCTGAAAGTAGAGCGCATTCAATTTTTATTTATGGGTTTAGTAATCGGGTTTATGGGCATTATGGCAGCCTATAATTTACTCATCTTTTTCCTAAGCAGAGACCGCATCTACTTGTATTACTCGATGTACATTGTTCTTCCCATGGTGTATATCTTAAATGTACAAGGCTTTTTTGTAAACACCTTTATTGGGGAATACGCCACCTTATATTTTTACATCAGAGTGATTACACCCTGTATTGCAGTGGTCTTTTACCTACTTTTTGCACGCAGGTTTTTGAGCATACCAGAGCATTTACCAAAATGGGATCGTTTTTTTAAAATCTTAATTTGGGCGGAATCAATCAATGCAATTTATGGAATCATCATCGTGCCCATTACGATTAATGAGTTTTTGATTAGGAGTATCCCGACTTTGGTACACATGATTACCCTCACTTCGATTATTGTTTTACTTTTTGTAATCACCAAGAAAAACAATAAAATGGCGATGTATTTTACTTCAGCAGCGGTTTGTTTTATTGGAGGGGCTTTATTTTTTGCAACTGCTTCAATTATTTTTAAAGTGGCGAGCTATCAAACAGGCTTAATCGTACAAACTGTTGGCATTGCATTAGAGTTGATCATTTATTCGTTAGGATTGGGCTATCGCATTAGAATGTTGGACAATGAACGAAGGCGGGCTCAAGAGGAAAATGCGAGAATATTGCGGGAACAAAACTCTATTTTAGAAGAAAAAGTTATTGAACGTACGCGTGAAATCGAACAACAAAAAGAGGAAATTTTAACGCAAAATGAAGAGTTGCACCAGCAGCAAGAGGAAATCATTACCCAGCGCGATTACATTGAGGAGCAAAACGTAGACTTGCGCCACAAAAATGAACAAATCACGGATAGTATTCGATATGCGAAAACCATTCAAGAAGCATTATTGCCCTTTAAGACCCGATTGAGTGAAAACCTTTCTGAATATTTTATCATTTACCGACCCAAAGACATTGTTAGTGGTGATTTTTATTGGTTTGAAAAGATTGGAAATAAAAACTTAATGGCGGTAGTTGATTGCACAGGACATGGCGTGCCTGGTGGGTTTATGTCTATGATTGGCATATCTGTGTTGAATGATATCGTCATCAAAAATCAAATTATAGATCCTGCCACAATTTTATTTCAGCTTGACGAAACGATAAATAAAGTACTTAAACAAGATGAGGAAGGCAATCAGGATGGAATGGATTTGGCATTTTGTACGTTTGAGACGCTAGATACGGGGCAGGTAAAAGTGATATTCGCTGGAGCAAAACGACCCTTGTATTATGCGGAATATGGTCAGGAAGAAATTCAAGAACTAAAAGGAGATCGTTGCGCAATTGGCGGATACCATGCTAGGGAGGTTATGTTTACGAATCAGGAAGTGATGCTACCGAAAGGATCGGTCTTGTATTTGACTACGGATGGCATTGCCGATCAACATAATACCCAAAACCAAAAGTTTGGCTCACCTCGCTTAAAGAACCTGTTGAGTCGCATTCATCATTTGCCAATGGCAGGGCAGCAAAAAACAATCATTGAGGTATTGGAATTACACCAACAAGATCAAATTCAACGTGATGACATTGCGGTAGTAGGTATTAGGTTGTAAGAATGCCCATTTCTTTTGCCTTTACAATAGCCTGAGTTCTCCTTTTTACATTTAATTTGGAAAGTAGATTGGAAACATGCGTTTTGATGGTACTTTCTGAAAGAAACAATCGCTCCCCAATTTCCTTATTCGACAAACCCTCGGCAATCAGTTCAAGTACTTCCATTTCTCGTTTACTAATTTGTAATGATTTGAGCTGCGTTTCTAACTCTAGGGTACTTTTTTGGGATTGAACAAGCGCTTTTTCTGATGAGAGTGGCTTAGGTTTAATGAGCAACTGTTTTCCCAAATAAACCCCTAAAATGAGAAATAAGATGGCAAACAGTAGAACACTTCCTTCTGAAATGCTGTTTTGATAAAAGAGCGAAAACTTACTCAGTTGCGTTAAAATGAGTAAAGCCACAACAAGCAGTCCATACCTCAGTATTGTTTGTTTCATGGATTTAAAAATCACGTTTCTATAATCTAAAATAGTCGCTTTTTCGTGAAAGCATCAAATAGTTTTGTCTGATAACTTTTCCGCACCTTTATTTGCGGAGGAATGATCAGCAAAAAATCAGAATTAAATGAATAGCAATATCACAGATGGTTTAAACTTCATGTCAAAGCTGACTCCAAAGCGAGTGGCAAATATGGCACGAGTGGTTTCTTCATATTACTTGTCAAAATGGACGAAAAAGGTATATAAACCAGGTATGCCTTTCTCTATTTCATTTGAACCGACTACTTCCTGTAATTTACGTTGCCCAGAGTGCCCCAGTGGATTGCGGTCATTTACGCGGCCAACGGGCATGCTTCAAGACGATTTATTTAAAAAAACAA
>JBMYQA010000107.1:8181-18233 GCA_049600855.1 Flammeovirgaceae bacterium
CATTTAGATTTAAAAAGTGAAATTCATAGAGTTTTGAATCATTTTCTAATATTTTCAGCCATTTTCAATAGAAATTGTTGATATTTTGCACATTTGAAAATTTTTGAAAATTCAGAAAGATTTCAAAATTTTAAAAAAACAATTGATGAATTAGCTGATACGCTTACGTATTTGATTTTTTACTTTCAGGGTGAACCGTTTTTAAACACTTCTTTTCTAAAGCAAGTCAAATATGCTTCAGAAAAAAAAATCTATACGGCTACCTCTACCAATGCACATTATTTGAAAGATCATGTAGCTAAAAAGACGGTAGAGTCAGGCCTCGATCGTCTAATCATTTCAATTGATGGAACAACGCAGGATGTGTATCAGCAATACCGTGTAGGAGGGAAGTTAGAAAAAGTGATTGAAGGGACTAAAAATATCATGAAGTGGAAAAAAGAACTGAAATCTAAAACACCTCATGTCATTTTTCAGTTTTTGGTAGTTCGACCAAATGAACATCAAATTCAGGATGTCTATAAATTAGCGGAAGAGCTTGGCGTAGATGAGGTTGGGCTTAAAACGGCTCAAATTTATGATTATGAACAAGGTTCACCGCTAATTCCTACGATTGATAAATACTCTCGCTATAAAAAACAAGCAGATGGAAGTTATACCATCAAGAATGCGCTAGATCATAGTTGCTGGAAAATGTGGCATTCGTGTGTCATTACTTGGGATGGGAAAGTGGTTCCTTGTTGTTTTGATAAGGATGCGCACTTTCAATTGGGCGATATGAGTGAAACTAGTTTTAAAGAGCTGTGGTATAGCAAAGCGTATAATCGTTTTCGGTCTTTATTGCTCGATTCTCGAAGTAATATTGAAATGTGCAAAAACTGCTCTGAGGGTACAAAAGTATGGGCTTGATGTGCGTGAAATAACCTGAATTTGTACTTTACTGATTTTGGTGGCAACGCATGTCTCAAGGGTTTAAAGATTCTTAAAGTCCCCGAGACCCATCAGAAATCCATTGGAAAAACTAGAATTCCTTTGTAGATTGTTTGGGTGATTCATCTTTTCCATGAATCACTTTTAGCTCTTTTTTGCAATATCAGTTTTAAACCATCAAAAAAAGCAAATTCAATGAAGATTAGATATAATGCTCCTGTTGTATTGACTTACACATTAATTAGTGTATTGGTGTTGGCACTTGGTCTAAATGATTTTTTTACTGTAAGTGGATACATGGACGACTGGAGTAACCCAATTAACTATTTCCAACTCATTTCACATATTGCTGGTCACGCTAATTGGGAACACCTCATTGGAAACTTTACGCTCATTCTATTAATTGGCCCCATCCTCGAAGAAAAATACGGCTCTCAGCGCTTGCTAGTCATGATTTTGGCAACAGGCCTACTCACGGGTATACTCAATATTGTGTTGTTAGATACAGGTTTGTTAGGGGCAAGCGGAATCGTATTTATGCTGATTATTCTAAGCTCAATTTCTAATGCCAAGGCAGGTGAAATCCCGTTGACCTTTATTCTAATCGCACTATTGTATATTGGAGGCGAAGTGATGCGGGCAATGGGAAATGATAATGTGTCGCAATTTGCCCATATATTAGGTGGTGTCTGTGGTGCTTTCTTTGGGTTTGTACTGAAAGGGAATAATGGAGGTAGCAAGAAAAATAAAACGACAGAATTGATCTAATAATCTCTAAGATACTTGACTATACCCTAAACCCTACAACGAGAATATCGTCTGTTTGAGCCACTTCTTTTTTCCAATCCTCAATAGTATTGTTGAGGATTTCATGTTGCTCAGTGAGTGGACGGTGATGAATGTCTAACAACAACTCTCTGAATTTTTTGCGCAAAAACTTTTTTCCATGTCGATTAAACTGATCTTGGTAGCCGTCAGTAAACATGTAGTATACGGCTGATTTATCTAATGGAATTCGGTGAGATTTATAGGAACGGAAGTATTCGTAAGCCTTTCCACCAATAGGTTCGCGATTGGGCTTAATTACATGCATTTTATTATTCAACACATACCATAAGGGTTGTTTAGCACCAGCATAAATGATGTGTTGATGCTCCACATCAATGCAACACAAGGCGATATCCATGCCATCACTTACATTACTATCTTTCGCTTGAAGTAGATTGGCAACACCTAAATGCAATTCTTGTAAGATATCTTCTACTTTTTCGAGTCCCTTTTCTTTTACTGCATGATTAAGCAGCATTGCACCAGTCATTGTCATTAATGCCCCTGGTACGCCATGACCTGTACAATCGGATACTGCGAAGTAGTATTTGTTGTTTTTTTGGGTAAACCAGTAAAAATCGCCACTAACAATATCTCTGGGTTTGTACAGAATAAATAGTTGCTCAAAGATTTGGGCTACCTCCTGTTTGGTAGGAAGCATTACCCCTTGAATTCTTTTCGCATAGTTAATGCTTGCCGTAATTTTTCTGTTCTTATACGCTAACAACTCATTCTGTTCTTCAATCTCCTGTTTTTGGAGTTTGATCATGTTGTTGCTTTGGACAAGGTCTTCTTGTAAGGTGTTATGCGAACGAAGTCGGCTGGTAAACACTTTTAGTAAACCTTTAACGACTTCAATATTATCCCCTAAGATGCCATAGAAAATATCTTGATCAAGCATGAGAGCCACCGTTTGTTCAACTGCTGTAATGGTAGCTGAGCGCGCTTCCGTATCCAGTAAGGCGTATTCACCAAATACTTGGCCTTCTTTGAGGTGACCAAAGACATAACCCATTCCATCATGTACACTCACTTTTCCTTTTACAATAATGTACATGGATGTACCCTGATCGCCTTTTCGAAAGACATCTTTATCTTTGTTAAAATTGATGGGTTTAAGTGCCGCAGCAATCTTATAGAGGGTATCATCATCAACACCTGAAAAAATGTTGACATTCTTCAATATATTAATCCGTGCTTGAGCTGTATCACTTTTTGCTGATAGTTCCATGGGGATTTGGTCTAATCCATCTTCACCAAGCAAGATAGTAATTATATTCGATACATGTTAATAGAAATTAATAAATACTATAATAGCTTGGAGGTTAGTCATTTAGATAATATCAAATAGATTTTGAATGCCAATTTTCTGATGAGCAATCAAACCTTCTCCATATTTCACGCCAATCGCTTGTCCCCAAGAACGCGCTCTAGCTGCAATAAATTCCATAAACTCAGGAGTCGAAATAAACGTTTGAGGGCCATTAGCTCCTGCTTTGTTAACATGAAATTGGCTTTCAAAGGCTTCAATAGCTTTCACTTTCTGATCCCAAAAGTCTGAGACATCTACAATGAAATCGGGCTCAAGATACGTACTTTGAATAAAGTGATAAATCTGTTTGGGTCGCCAAGCTTGTTGTTCTTGTCCATCAAGCTCGGTAGATACCTTCCTTAATCCACTTAAAAAACAAGCATCCAACGTAAGCTGGGAAGCCCTTCCATGATCAGGGTGCCGATCAGTAGGTGCGTTAGCAATCACGATTTCAGGCTGATACTTGCGGATGTATCGAATTAATTCCAGTTGGTGTTCTTTATCATTTTTAAAAAAACCATCGGCAAAACCTAAGTTTTCTCTGGCAGATAAGCCCATTCGCTTTGCTGCTTCTTCTGCTTCTTTTAATCTAATTTCAGGAGTACCTCTTGTGCCTAACTCGCCTTGGGTAAAATCAATAATCCCAGCTTTTTTTCCTTGGGCAATATGGGATAATAAAATTCCTGAACAGCTTAATTCCACATCATCTGGATGGGCAACAAGGGCTAAAATATCTAACTTCATGAATTAAGGGCTATATTTAATTATTTATGCATCAATTTAACAAAACTGTAGGCAAAAGGGTTCTTTTCATCTGCTTCGTATTTTACTCTATCCACTTCTATCCAAGCTTCTGGTGTTAAGGTAGGGAAAAAAGCATCTCCATCTACAGTAGTAGCTACTTCTGTTAAATAGATGTTGTCTACTAGATTTTCAGCTAGAGCTAGTTCATACAGTTGAGCGCCTCCAATCAAAAAAGCTTCTTCTTCGCCTGCTTGTTGTGCAAAATCTAGGGCTTTTTCTAAACTGGTAAAGGTAAAACAGCCTTCAACAGCATAATTGGGATTTCGGCTTACAATTAAAGAAGTTCGATTAGGCAAAGGCCGCCCAATCGATTCATAGGTTTTTCTACCCATAATGATGTGATGTCCGCTGGTTAAGCGTTTAAAATGCTTCAGGTCAGCAGGTAAATGCCAAGGCAAATCGTTATCTTTTCCTATCGCGCTGTTTGCAGCAGTGGCAACAATAATGGATTTAATCATAGGGTGTTTAAATACAATCTTAGTTGAGAAAAGTTTTGCATATACTTCGATGCAAAAATGGGAAGTATATTTCAATCCCCAAACAATTGTATATATTTGAGAAAGCGCCTAATTAAACTCAGCTACTTTTGATATAAAAATGAAACAAATAGACCAAATACTCAAATCAAAACATAATGATCGGGCATTTACCTTGGATGTTCGTTGGAAAATTAGCGAATACCATAAACCCGCCATTCTTTTTGTTCACGGCTTTAAAGGCTTTAAAGATTGGGGGCCATTTAATGTGATGGCCAATTATTTTGCTCAAGCAGGATTTGTTTTTGCCAAAATGAACCTCTCGCATAATGGTACAACCGTAGAGCATCCCCTAGATTTTGCCGATTTAGAGGCGTTTGGTCATAATAATTTTAGTATAGAACTCGATGATGTGGAAGTTGCAATTGATTACCTCACCACAGCAGCGCAGAAAATTCCAATTGATGCATCATCTATTTATTTGATTGGACATAGTAGAGGTGGCGGTTTGGTGTTATTGAAAGCGCGGGAAGATCGTCGAGTGAAGAAAGTCTGTACATGGGCTGCAGTGAGCGATTATGTAGATTTTTTATCGAAGAACACTGATGTAGAGAAATGGAAAACAGAAGGGGTGAAGTATATCTGGAATGGGCGCACCAAACAAGATATGCCGCTTTATTATCAGATATTTGAGGATTTGCAGGCAAATTTAGAGCGTTTCGATATCTTGAAAGCAGCAAGCGAGCTTCAGCAACCTTTGTTGGTAGTTCATGGAATGGATGATGAGACGGTGCGACTAAAATCGGCTCAGCAGATTCATGCTCAAAAAGCGGATTCTCAATTATTTTTAGTTCCTGAAGGTACGCATACATTTGGTGGTTATCATCCCTATGATAAAACGGAGTTAGTTGAACCATTGAAAGCGGTAGTCGATAAAACGATCAGTTTTTTTAAGTAGAAGTAAACGATGCGTTGTTTAATTGTTGATGACGAAGCATTAGCACGGAGGTTGCTCCTTGATTATGCGGCTAAACTGCCTCAGTTAGAAGTTGTTGGTACGTGTATGAATGCGATAGAAGCGCATGCAACTTTACAGACTCAGGAGATCGATTTATTATTTTTAGATATCCAAATGCCTGAGTTGACGGGTATTGATTGGGTGAAAGGATTAAAAAGTAAACCACTGACGATTTTTACCACTGCTTATTCGGAATATGCATTGCAAGCTTATGCATTAGATGTGATTGATTATTTAGTAAAACCCATTCCTTTTGAACGGTTTTTTCAGGCAGTCACCAAAGCACAAGTGTACTTGAATCAGTCAAGTACTCGCGAAGGTAATGCTTTTGTTAATCAGCCTGCTTACTTTTTTGTGAAGGCTGATTCTAAAATTGTGAAAGTGAATTATGATGCGGTATTATTCATTGAAGGCTTGCGAGAATATGTGTGTATACATACCGTTGATGCTAAAATTATCACGCTGCTATCAATGAATAAGTTGGAAGAAGTGTTGCCTCCAGAAATATTTATTCGGATTCATCGATCTACCATTATTAATATAGACCAGATTGAGATGGTTCAAGGTAATTTAGTGGCGATAGGAAATCATCAACTAACGATTAGCAAGAGCCAAAAAGAACGGTTTTTGGCAAAAATTAATAAGAAAGGCTTGTTTTAAACTAGCTTTTTTTGTTCCGAGCTCAATTACTCTACTTTTTCAATACGACTGGGTGTTGTGGAACCTTTCACGATGGATTCGGTTCCTTGAGCAATGAGCATAATAATTTCCGTCATGTTTTGGATATCCAATGTTTCTACCTCATCATCGACATGATGATAGTATTTGTCATTATCAATTTGTGAAGTAGAAATGGTATGTGCGGGAACACCTTTTTTGGCTAAACTGGCATTATCAGCTCGGTAGAATAAACGGTATTGGGGGTAGGGATCAGGATAGATTTTATAAGGACTATCCGCAAGGTTTTGGTTGAGTATTTCTCCTAAATCACTTCGATCATATCCTGTTAAGAAAGCTTCTTTTTTGCCAAATTTTGACACCTTACCGATCATTTCAATATTAATTCCCGCAATTACTTTTGCCACATCAATTTGTGTAGTGAAGTAATTAGAACCATGTAAGCCAATTTCTTCAGCCGTAAAGCAAGCAAAAATTAAACTACGTTCATTAATATTTACCTTTTTGAAATGCTGAGCTAATGTAATCACCGCAGCAATGCCAGAAGCATCATCATCTGCTCCATTAGCAATCGAATCTTCAGCATTACCAGCTATAATTCCAATGTGGTCGTGATGCCCTGAATAGATAACGTATTCCCCTTTTTTACTTTTTCCAGGTAATACCCCAATTACATTTGAGACGTTGATCGTGCTCACTTCACTAGTTGAGGCAAATGAGATGTCCTGTGCTTCGGTCAAATCGGTAAGTACCCAAATAATGAGCTTCTGATTTTCCTCAGATTCAGTAGTGTATTTTTCTTGCATCATCATCTTTCGGGCTTTTTGGAACTGTGTTTTCCAAGCACGATCGACTAGAAAAAGTGTGCTCTCCGCGATTTCGGTATGGTTGAGAACTTTTTGGAAAAAGTCAGCATCTTCCTCTATGGTCACTACTGAGATCTCTTCTAAATCATTAATTTCTATTTTGGGTGCATTGGCATAAAAAAAGATATGCTCAAGTTCAATTTTGCGTTTATTCACGCGTGCATTTATGGAAATCGGTTTAACTTTTGTCAGGTTGAATTGCTGTAAGAAGCCTTTTTGCGTACCAAAAGGCTTGAGTCCAATTTCTTTATACTTTTCAGCGATGTAATTTGCTGCTTTTTGGGCACCAGGTGTGCCTGCTTTTCGCCCCATCATCTCATCACTGGCAAGTTTAGTGATGGTTTCTTTTACAAAAGATGGATCAATTTGGGCATCACTTTGGCAAGCGACTAGCACGGATATTATTCCAAGAAATATCCATAAGTTATGAATAGTGATCTTCATGTAAGTACAATTAAAATACAGGCGCAGTAATTCAAGCCTGCAACAGTTAGCGTTAGAACGGAAAGTTAATCATTAGATTGCTTAGGCGGAACAGGATCATGACCACTGGCACTCCAAGGATGGCAACGGCCAATTCGTTTGAGACCTAACCAAGTTCCTTTAAATGGGCCATGAATTTTAATGGCTTGAATCATATAGGTGGAACAGGTGGGTGTATACCTGCAAGAAGATGGGAAGTAAGGAGAAATCGCTCCTTGATAAAATCGTACTAACCCTATTAACAGCTTTCTAATCATATTGCACTGATTTGCCTGATTATTTTATGAGTGGTAAGTGAAAGGAAAAACAAGTGCCTTTACCCACTTCACTATCAATTTGTAATTGACTATGATGCTTTTTAATAAACTCTTGGCAAAGCAACAGTCCTAATCCTGTACCCTTTTCGTTTTCTGTGCCTACAGTAGACGCCGTAACTTTAGGGTTAAACAGTTGCTCAATTTGTTTATCCGACATTCCAACACCAGTATCTTTTACCAATATTTTGAGCCTATTTTCGTCAGATTTTGCATCAATAGAAATTATGCCCGATCGTGGCGTAAATTTTAATGCATTAGCCACTAAGTTACGTAAAATTGTAGAGACCATGTTTTTGTCGGCATTTACATAAATCAACTCATTTAAGCCGTTGTTTAGTTCAATTTCTTTGTGTTGAGCCTTGGATTGTTCGAGTAAAAAGGTTTCATCTACCAAGGATTTTAACTCCACTTTTTCAGGTTGAAAGGCAATGTTATCCCTTAAATTGCGTGCCCATAATAATAGGTTATTCAATAAACTGTAATTGGCATGTAGCTGAGGTTCAATGAGTTCCATGAATTGATAGAGGAATTCTCCTTCCAGTTTTTGGGAAAGCACCATTTTTACAGCTTGGTTAAGATTGGCAACAGGGCCTCGGAGGTCGTGCGCAATTACCGAAAGAATTTCATTTTTACTTTGATTGAGGTGTTTGATTTCCTTATAGCTTCTGGACAGCTCAATCATGGAACGCATTCGGGCAACCAACTCAATAGAATCTACTGGTTTTCGAATATAGTCGGCTGCGCCAGCTTCTAAGGCCGTTTTTAGGTGATCGGAAGAAACCATTACCCCTGAACACATGATGACGGGAATATCTTGCGTTTCGGGAGATTTTTTCAATTGTCGCATCAACTCGATGCCGTTCATGGTTGGCATTTCCCAATCGGTAATGATGATATCGGGCAGTTCAAGCTGGGCAATTTTTAGCGCAAAAGCCCCATTGTTTGCCTGAAAGATTTCATAATTAGGTTCTTCACGTTCAACAATACGCATAATGACCTCTAATTGTAAAGGATCATCATCTACTACAAGTATTTTAGCTTTCGCCATGTTCATGTTTGCCAAATTCAGTATAAAGTACTGAAGAGGAGGAGTCATTCAACTGCTCTGTTTTCGAATTTAAAGATATTCATCAATATAACAGAAAATATTGGTAGACATTGTGGGGACAGGTAATAATTTGCGCTTCAAAAAAAATGGAGTTGAGTTGGGAAACTCAATGTAGGCAAAGTGGCAGCTAGGAAGCTTCCACGAGCATTTTAGTAAAACAGATGGACTACTAGCGTATTACAAACCCTGTGCTAATCATTCTAAAAATTTTGAAAACCATGGCTTGATACAATAAGTTTCTTAAAAGAATTTGTGAGATTTTTTGACAAAAGTAAAAAAGGCGATAGATTACTGTGATTGAAATGTTTACAGGTTCCTAAATTCAACATTTCATAAAGCTGAATCTTTTTTATCGTTACTAAACTTCTATTAAACAATTAATCATGTCAGTGAATAAGGTGCTCATAGCCGATGATAATTCTGCAAATATTGATGTTTTCTTTTCATTTTTCGATAAGTTACCTGAGGAATATGAAGTGTTGTATGCTGCAAATGGTAAATTAGCTTATGAAATAGCGGTTATGGAAATTCCTAATTTGATTATCATGGATTGGGAAATGCCTATGATGAATGGAATTGAAGCAACAAGTAAGCTCCAGCGCAATGAACTGACAAAAGATATTCCTGTGATTATTGCGACAGGAATTATGACCAGTTCCCAAGATTTGGAAATTGCTTTAGAAGCTGGTGCATTTGATTATGTGCGCAAGCCCATTGATGAAATTGAGCTAAGAGCCCGTATGAATTCTGCCTTAGCCCTAGCTGCATCACATGCACGTGAGAAAAAGCAACATGAAGAGATTCAGAAATTGCATCAAAAAGAAAAAAAGTGGATGGAAGCTGAAATAGAACATAAGCAACGAGAGTTGGCCACTTCCGCCATGTTTTTATCTCAAAAAAATGAAATATTGATTGAATTAGAGAAAAAGCTGGAACGCTTTGGAGATGGATTAGACGTTCATGAATTGAGAAAACTCAAAGAAATTCGGCATTTAATTAAGGATAATTTGAGGGTAGATGATAGCTGGGATAGTTTTAAAATACATTTTGAAAAAGTACACCCTAGTTTCTTTAATAACTTACAAGTGACTTATCCACATTTGACGTTACACGATTTAAAACTGTGTGCTTACACCCATATTGGCATGGCTAATAAGGAAGTGGCCCAATTACTCCATATCTCAGTAGAAAGTGTGAAAAAAGCAAAACAACGCTTGAAAAAGAAACTTGAT
>JBMYQA010000108.1:0-17980 GCA_049600855.1 Flammeovirgaceae bacterium
CTGGCTATCAAAAAAACACACAATTAGCATATAAAGAGTTGCCGAGTAAATCAGATGTTTTTCAATATCATCATAAAGAAGGAGAAACGGTTACATTTAGTGATTGTTGGATTAAGAAAAGTGTTAAACTGGTAGCGAAATAGGTCTTTATATTTAGGTTGAGATCACTTGATATAAAATAACATATCAAGCCTTTCTGCTTCAAAATCAAATCGTTATATAATTTTAACTTTATGAGTAAGTTAATCGTTTCTTAACCTTTGCCAACGATCGTGTAGATGATCTCGCCTACTTACGAAACTTACCCAAAGAGCTGGATGGCATCCGTAATACTTTAAAAAAGCGGCAAAAGTAATAGCCACAAAAGGCATATTTTTTAATGTGCCTCATTCTTTTTGATTAACTGCTTAAATCCCCATGCTTTTCATTATTTTTGTAAATCACATGTATAACCTATTGACCATTAAGTATAAACCATGGGAAAATTTTTAGATATCTACACAGGAAGAAAAGGACAAACACTACCAGACTTTGAACCCGAAAATCGACTAAATTCTCCAGCGCTTTACCGCCCTTCGAAAGCCCTCAAAAGCGCCGTAAATATCGCCATCCGATTAGGGAAACCGTTGCTCATCACAGGAGAACCTGGAACGGGCAAAACCCAATTGGCTTACAATATTGCCTACAGCTTTGATTTGGGTAAACCTTTAGTATTCAACACCCGAACTTCTTCCATTGCAGGCGATTTGTTTTATAAATACGATGCATTAAAGCATTTACAATACGTGCATGCAAAGCAAAATACAGTATTAACCGATGAAGAGGTGGAAGACAAATTCATCGCTTATCAAGCATTAGGACAGGCGATTCGCAGCCAGCAACGCGCTGTGGTGTTAATTGATGAGATTGATAAGGCTCCACGAGATTTGCCCAACGACATCTTAAATGTATTGGAAGAAATGACTTTTGATGTGCCAGAAGTCAATAAGAAATACGCGGCTCCACTTGCTAAACGACCCATCATTGTTATGACAAGCAACTCGGAGAAAAACCTACCTGATGCTTTTTTGAGAAGGTGTGTGTATTACCACATCAATTTCCCCAATGAAGAAGAGCTCCTAAATATCTTGTCTAGGAAGCTTGCCAGTACGGTACTCACCGATGCCGATTTGAAGAAATATGTACTTCCACATTTCCTAGATATCCGTAAAACCTTGAAGCGAAAAAAACCAAGCGTCTCTGAGTTATTACATTGGGTTACTTTGTTGGAACAAATGGAGTTCCCGGTGCGTAAATTAGTAGACCGAGGGACACTTTCTACGGAAGAAAAAGACCAACTACAAATGACTTATGCGGTACTTGCCAAAAACGAAGATGATGTGAAAATCATCCACCAATTTTTAAGGTAAAGTATGCCGAATCGACCCACACCACTTTAAACGAACTAAAAAGATGGCTAAAACTGAGCACAACTTTCGCCTACAATACGAATATTTACCACTCAAAGAACTGCTAGAGAAGCTCAAAAATCATGGGTTTCAGCTAGGAGTAGATACCATGTTGGACATTCGGGCGGTGCTAAAAACCTTTGATGAGGATACCAGTCGTGAAGAAATTAAAATGACTTTGTGTCCGCTCTTAGCAACTACACCTACCGAGCAAGAACTCTTTTACAAACTCTTCGATGAGTGTTTTGCCAATTACAATCGGGTAAAGGCGATTCGGCGTTACAAAACCATTGAAGAAGAAATTGATGATTTAGAACGCGAACTAAATCCACCCAAACCATCGTTTAAGCAGCGTTTTCGCAAGAGTATGAAGATGCAGTTTGCCGCAGCTTCGATGGTGCTCGTGTTACTATCTGGCATTGGGTTTTGGTGGTTTCAAGACTACTTTATGCCCCAAACGCAATTCAGCGAGTTGAAAATTGAAGAACCCGTTTTGGAAGAAGGGGTGAACGCATCGAAACCTAAAACCGAGAAAACTCCTGAAGAATTAGAGCTAGAGCGAAGGGAGGCAGAAGAGAAAAAACAAAAGGAGATGCGGCAGAAGCAAATTGATAAGTTGCTAAAAGAGGTGAAGGAAAAACGGAAAAAGCGGGCAGAAAAAGAGGCCAACGAACGAGAAAAGTATAAAAAGAAGACACCCGCTTATTTGCTTGATTTTCCCAACGTACAGCGCGAAGTCGGCATGAAAAAGCAAAGCTTGAAGCTGGAGCAAGACATTATTGATGAATTAGCCAAGCAAGAGTATCACTATCAGGAAATTGAGGTGCCTGATATTGCCGATTTGAGGTTTACCGTAGATGTGCCCATTTGGTTTAAACGAGCCGATTTGGTGAAGTGGTGGTTAGTAACACTCATCGCCCTAGCCTTTGTAGTCAATGAAGTGTATCAATTTGCGCGTAAGCGACTCGCCATCAAGCAATCTTCTCAAGAAGCAGAAGGCATTGCTTGGGATATGAACCTAGATGCTTACCATCAAGTGCAATATCCTGATGATCTGCATCATGTGGCAGATGATATTCGCATGGAAAAAACGGGAGCTTTGCCGCAACTCAACGTGAATCAAACCGTAAAAGCAACGGCTAAAATGGGTGGAATGCTTCAAGTGATTTATGAAGAAAGCGTTCAACCTTCAAAATACTTGGTGTTAATCGATCAGAATTCCCGCAAAAATCAGCAATCGGTATTGTTTGAATTCATGAGTACGATTTTGGTGAAGCACGATATTTACGTGAATCGCTATTACTTCAACCGCACGCCACAAGTGGTTTGGAGCGAAACATCGCACGAACAGGCTGATCTCAATTACCTCTTAACGCATTACGCAGACCATCACCTGATTTTATTCAGTACGGGTGAAGGACTATTGAATAAAGGAGGAACAAAGTTTAACGCATGGGTAGAGTTATTGTATAATTGGGAACAGCGCACCTTGTTTACTCCAAAAGAAGCAGTGCTTTGGGGAAAGGCAGAGAAAACCTTAAGCCAGTTATTTACACTGCTGCCCGCAACAGTAGAAGGAATGGCTAATTTGGCCGAGCGCACTGAAGTGATTGATGCCACTGAATTAGCCAATTGGAAGGGCGGTAAAAAATCGGATATCATCAATTTAGATGATGCTCCAATTGTAGTCGTGGAAAATCTCAAGTATTATTTGCGAAGGTTAGATTTTGACGAAACAGCTGAAAATCAAGCGGATGTGCTGACTTGGTTGGCTGCCTGTTGCATTTATCCAGATTTATATTGGGATTTGACTTTATTGATTGGTAAAGTATTATCGGTTGATAACCCCGATTTATTAAATACCGATAACTTGACCAAACTCACCAATTTGAGGTGGTTCCAGGAAGGAAAAGTTCCAGAGGAAATTCGGGAGTTATTGATTTTTGATGAAGAGCTACTTTCAGTGAGTCAGCGTAAACGCGTTGCTGCTGCAATTGCGGAAGAAATTAAAAAAGGTTTAGCAAGAGGTGCTTCTGAGGCGACTATTCAGCGGGAAAATATGCACTTGCTTACCTTAGAATTGTTGCAAACAGAAGATCAGGCAACCCAAAAAACGTTAATCAAGCAGTTGAGGAAAAATTATCACCATGCACAGCAAAAAAATACCTTGGTGTATCATTTCCTAAAAGAACATGCAGGAACAACATTAGATAAATTTATTCCTGAAAAAGCGCGGCAGTTCTTTTTCAATGATCGTTATACCTTTACAGGGGTAAATTGGAAATTACGCGCAGCTTGCTTTGCCTTACTTTTTTGTTTACCGTTTTTTATTCAACAACCTAAATTGGTCTGCGAAAATCCAATTACCTACAATGAGGTCAATTATTGCTTGGAAAGTGAAGAAGACAGTGCCCGATTTATTTTAGCCACTGCATTGGCCGATTACGATGTGCAGTCTAGCAAAAGACCAAATCGCAGACTCGTTCAGAAAGCGATCCAATTAAAGAGTGAATTTGAATACAGCAAAGTTGGTTTGGATTATAACTTGGCCGTTTCTCATTTCAAAGCGCAGAAGTACCACGATGTGATCTTCATTTGTGGAGAACTCTTGAAGTTAAATATGGATACGCGTTTGAGAGAGGATGTATATCAGCTATTGGCGATTTCCTATGCGGCTATTGGCGATGTGGATGGCGCTTTTTATAACTTCAAACGACTTTCTTCGGTACTTTCTCCACTAGTTTATCAGCGTTTTTCTCAGATGATTGGGGAAGAAGTGGCTAAAAGTAGCATTACCAAAGTTGATGGAGGCAGATTTACGATGGGATCTGAAGATGGCATTTACGATGAACGTCCGCACCAAGTGAACGTGAACCCATTTTACATGGGAACATATGAAGTAACCAATGAAGAATATTGCTATTTCTTAAATCGTTCTGGCATCGGAAGTATTGATAGCGAAGAAGCGAAAAGCTGGATTCAAGTGGCTGATGAGGATAATGAATCGCGCATTCATTTTACAGGAAATGCATTTTCGGTAGAGCCAGGATATGAAAAACATCCTGTTACTTATGTGAATTGGGATGGCGCTATGGCGTATTGCCGTTGGGTAGGTGGACGTTTGCCCACAGAGGCTGAATGGGAATATGCAGCGAGAGGGGGTAAGTTTGAGCAAGGCTACCTCTTTAGTGGAAGTGATGAAGCGGGACATGTGGCTTGGCACAAATCCAATAGTGATAAACAGTTACAAGCTGTAGGACAAAAGTATCCAAATGAGTTGGGGATTTATGACCTGAGTGGCAATGCTTGGGAATGGTGCTCCGATTGGTATGATGATAAATACTACTGGACAGAGGAACTCGTTTCGAATCCAACAGGGCCGAGGTGGGGCAAGAAAAAAGTAGTACGAGGTGGGGCTTACAAGTACAAAGACAAGTATCAAAAAGTGTACAAGCGTTACCAAAACTTCCCAAATAGTCAATTCCCTGTATATGGCTTCCGAGTGGTTTATGACCAACAAGCCATTGAAAATTCAAGCTTATTGAGTTTGAATTAAGTGGATAAAAGTTTCCCCCATCAACTTGATGGGGGAAGCAAACTTAAAACTCTAACACCTCGCCATCAGCAGGAATGAATAAGCGATTTTCTTGAATGTTCGCATCGTTAGCCGTTGCTCTTAGTTGTTCTCTAGTAACAGGGCAATGATCCAAAGATTCCATGTGAATTGCTACAACTTTAGCCTTAGGAGCTGCTTGCGCAGTGATGATGGTCTGATCTGCATCCATTATAATGGGGGCAGAGCCTTGAATGTGTGCCCCGCCTGAATGGGTAATGATCACATCGGGTTGGTATTTTTCGATGGCGTCTGAAACTTCTTCACACCATACACTATCACCAATCCAATACAAGGTAGGTTCGCCTGCTGCTTGAAATACAAAGCCAGAAACGTTGCCCATCATCTTCAAAATTTCTTCACGCTGTCCATGCTTACCTCCAGTGCGATTGAGCTTGATGCCATTCCAATCTAATTGATCTTCAATGGTAGTGACATGCGTAAAGCCTGCTTCAGTGCGGTGTGTCGCATCACCTGGCTGCCCAAAAATAGGCAGGTCTTTGGCAATCAATTCAGTCGCAGCTCCATCAAAATGATCAGGGTGATTATGACTGACGAGCACGCATTCTATATCGTTTAAAATCTCATCAGTAGAAATGGGCAAATTGACGGTAGGGTTGCGCTCAATCCCAGCAAATGAATCAAAAGCACCTTTCTGAGAAAGCATGGGATCAGCCAAAATGGTATGGCCTCCATATTGAATTTTCAAAGTCGCGTTACGGATTAATTGGATTTTCATCGTTTTAACTTAAAATATGATTGGATGAAGCATTCGCTTGAGTTGAACTTGTCTAACATTAATTTATTTCGGTTAGGGTAGCCCCGTTCCAAAAGGTTAAGAAACCCTCACTCTTCGTTGCAGAAGGTCTGCCCCGTTTTTCTTGAAAGAGCGCTGCTATTCCTACGAAAAAGCGTCCTGGCGAGGAACCGCTTAACTGAGTGCTTCTTAACTCTTTTTCACTCGAAAAAACTAATGTTAGACAAGTTCATTTTAAGAAATACAACAAGCAAAAACTCAAATAGATTATGTTGACAAAACGCATCATTCCCTGCTTAGATATCAAAGATGGTCGAACGGTAAAGGGAATTAATTTTGAGCAAATTCGCGATGCAGGTGATCCTGTAGAATTAGGCGCGTTATATGCACAAGAAGGAGCCGATGAACTGGTGTTTTTAGATATTACAGCTACCCAAGAGCGCAGAAAAACCTTGGTGGAGTTGGTAAAAGACATTGCAGCTCATTTGAATATCCCATTTACCGTTGGCGGAGGTATTAAATCCATTCAGGATGCGGAAGCATTATTAAATGCTGGTGCCGATAAGGTGTCTATTAATTCTTCCGCAGTGAGAAACCCTCAGTTAGTTTCTGATCTCGCACAAGCTTTTGGAAAACAGTTTGTGGTAGTGGCGATAGATGCTAAAGAGACGAATCACGAATGGGAAGTATACGTGAGTGGGGGCAAAGTGCCTACGGGAAAAGAGCTTTTTTCTTGGGCAAATGAAGTGACGGATCGAGGTGCTGGTGAAATTTTGTTTACTTCCATGAATCACGATGGAACAAAGCGTGGATTTGCCGTTGAAGCGCTCAATCAGATGTCAACCGCATTGCCGATTCCCGTGATTGCATCGGGAGGTGCAGGAAATATGGCGCATTTTGTGGATGTTTTCGAAAATGGTCAGGCCGATGCTGCTTTGGCGGCAAGTATTTTTCACTTTAAGGAAATTGGAATTCCCCAACTCAAAAGCTATTTGAAGTCGGAAGGCATTTCAATGCGGATTTAACAAATTTCAACTCGAAGCTGATGAGCACTGATTGAAGATGGCAATCGCATTATTCTTATCTTCAATCTTACTCAAGTTATTCGTAGAGTTCGTAAAACGTCCGAGTGCGACTCAGCTCTACAAACGCTAAATAAAGTAAATCTGTATATCTATATTCTAACTAAGCTTTTAAACAAAACAAAATGTCTGATATCTCATTTCTTACGCAGCTGGAACAAATTATTGAAGACAGAAAAACCAATCCTTCAGAAAAATCTTACACTTCATCCCTGTTTTTGAAAGGGATTAATAAGATTGCTCAAAAAGTAGGGGAGGAAGCTGTAGAAGTTATTATCGAAGCCAAAGATTTTAACGATGATCTTTTTTTGAATGAATCTGCGGATCTATTGTATCATTACCTCATCTTACTTTCTGCAAAAGGTTACCAATTGGAAGATGTGGTGGAGGTGTTAAAAAGCCGCCATCAGTAAATTGAAAACTGATTTCACAAGTACTTGTTTGAATTGGACTGATATTTGAGAAATAGATTTCAAAGTCGGTATGAACCCAATTAATCAATCATCCACAAAGTGAATTACTCATCGCATCAGTTTAGAAGTAAGATAGATACATTTGACCATTAGTAGTTAATGACTATGATTTCATTCAGAACAGTTCAGCATTATTTCTTATTGGCTATATTATTGGTTACGTTTTCCCCAACCTCTCATGGACAAGCAAGAAAGAGTTATAACAATATTTCGTATACAGCAATTTACTATAGCCCATATGTAGGGGATTTCTATTACAGTTTGGGTATTCATGGCACCAAGTATTCAGGAGACTACGGTTCTTTCATTGGGGAAGAAACCACTCGGACTGAGCAAGGCTTGCCGCTACAGTTTAGTCTTAATGTGGGCTATCAAGTAACGAATTACATCAGCTTGCGTTTCGATTATACCAGGTATCGCTTTAATGAAATCAAAGACATTCGTCCTAACAATTATACAGGGGTTGCTGCACGCCCAACTTTAAAAGGAACTAATGTTGATTATTCCTTGAATATTATCCATGATTGGTTTCCAAAGGCTTCCATAGACAATGGAGAACGGCGCTATACGCCTTATTCAATATTAGGTTTGGGATTAACGAATCGAAAAATAACGGGTGGAGGTTTAGCAGGGATTGTTCCTATAGGTTGGGGATTTAAGTATTACATTTACCATAACCTTAACATTGCTTTTGAAGCACGAGCAGCAGTGGTATTAGGTGATAATATTGATGGCGCTCAGGAAGGGCACCCTAGAGATTATTACGTTAACTTTGGACTGAAAGCCACTTGGCAAAAAAGCTATAAGTTTGATTACAAACAGTACAAGAAGAAGTACTATCATTTGTAGTCATTAAGATTCATTTACATAATTCCCGTATAAGTTTTCGTTTATTTGCATTTGAAGGCAAATAAACGATTTTTTTTATGACTATCATGACTACAATCGTAACAGATGAGAATTTTTCTTTTTATAAACGGATGAACCTCAAAGACTTCAAACACTTTGCTCACTTAACAGGTTTTGATACTGGTGTTGATATTGACATTTTGTTTCCTTACCTCAAAGATGTAAAAGAGTTAGTGGAGTTAGGCGCAGGTTATGGCCGAGCCATACACTTTTTGTTAGATCGGGGATATAAAGGAAAAATCACAGCTGTAGATCGAGTAGGACGGTTTTTAGAATTATTAAAAGAGAAATATGGAGAACGGATCAATACACTCCATCAAGATATTAGAAACCTTAAATTGACGCATCCTGTAGATGGCATCATGTGGCTCTGGTCAGGAATTTCTGAGTTATCTCATAAAGAACAAGAACAGTCTGTACAAAACATCTATAAAAACCTTTCCGAAGGCGGAATGTTTATCTTAGAATCGCCCTATAAAAAAATCAAAATTGTGGGTGAACACAAGTCGCCTCAACACATCACGCTAACAACAGATTGGGGTAGGTTAGATGCTTATCTACCTAATGAAGAGGAAATACAGCGGTACGCTGAATCAGCAGGGTTTGCCTCCTTGGAAACCTTACATTACCAATCAGAAACAGGATTAGATCGAATATTCTACATTCTAAGAAAATAAGGTTTAACATTTCAGTCACTTGTCGACTTGCCGAAAACACTGCATATTTGTGAAATTTCATCAGGCATAGTCATGAAAGATATCCGATTATTAGGTGATATCGTAAAGTTAAAGTTAGCTGAGTTGCATATTCCAATACAGATATATATTGGTATTGAAAATGTATTGCTCCTGATTTTTGCCGCCAAACTCACTTATGTCATTCCTGTTTTTGGTTATCTTGATAATTTCCAACCTTTGGTAATTGTGATGATAGGTGTAGTCTATGGCTATCAAGCTAGTTTAAGAGGTATTGCACTTTATCTCATATTAGGTATGTTGGGTGTGCCCGTTTTTGAAAGTACTGAGGCTGGACTTACATTTATTCTAGCTTCCAATAAAATAGGAATATTCTTAGCCTATTTCTTGGCTAGTGTAGTCGCCGCAACACTGTCTACATATCATTGGGATCGGCACTTGTGGACCGCCTTATTATTATTTTTCTTATGCTTATCGGTGATTCATGTATTGGGGCAAATTGTCACTTATAATCACCCCCCATTCTCACCTGAGTTTATGAGCTATTCACTCGTATCTATTAGTATAAAAACATTGATAGGTGCCACATTTATAAATGCTTGTTGGCATTTGTCGTATGCCGTATTTCCCGAGCTCCGAGAATAAATTACAGCCTAAACTCAACAGAAACTTTCACCCCAAACCTATTCACTCCTTCCTTTTCTTGATAGGTCAGTCGATGGAGAAAGTCAACACGGATAAAGCGAAGGATATTTTCTACGCCATAACCCACTTCAACATAAGGCTCATCGCCTAACGCTTCGAAAGCGGGAATGGGCGTATGCTGATTAGGGATAATGTCAATGTTTTCCTGACGTACTGAGCCATACAAGAAGTTTCCTGTTACGAAAGAACGCCATTTCAACTTACGCATCAGTGGAATACGGTTGAGGAGTAAACCATCAAAACCATGTTTGAGTCGTAGCGATACATACGTGTCACTTACATATTCAAAAAAGTTCATGAGGTTGTAAGAATTGTTATTAAAGAAGATGGATTCATTTCCTAAATGCGTTTCGAGTAAAGGGTAGGGAACTTTAGAGGGTACATAACCTCCTGAAATACGATAGTCTAAGCGGCCAAGTAGTCCTATCCTAACATTGTGTTCCAAACTGCCATCATACTTTTGATAAGAAAAGTCACTGCCTAAGAAATTGGATAAGCCAAATGTACCTCTCAACGTAATAATCGGACGGCCTTTAGTGCCTAAGCTTACCCGCGTATTATCGTACTGAATGAATTTTTCTTTAAAGGCAATGCGCGTTTCAAAAATTAATTCGGTAACCCTAAAGTTATCTTGTGGCGTATCGTCTGTTAGCGAAGAATAAAAGAATTCATAGCCTTCATTGATGGGGTCAAAATGCCTTGTTCGAAGCATCACACGTTGTGTCCAACCTCGCATAATATCCGATTGGAACCAGAACTTGCTGATGCGGTGGTTAAATGGCCTACGAAGCGTGCCAAACCGCGAAGAGGCATTAAATAAAGTGTTATTTCCAAGGTTATCATTAAAAATTCCAACCTGATCAATATCGTAATAATGACCTACACCAAGTTTGGCCCAAGGCTTACGCGAAAGGATATACTCGACTTCTCCATTGTATTTAAAACGCTGATCTTTTGTACCATAAGCTCCATATACTTTAAAAATAAACTTTTTGCTAAAATCTGGATTCGTTCGAACTCCCAATTGCACGCGATGCCCTTCAACGTTGTTGTTATTGTACAGGTAAATGTATGGCCCGATTTCAAACTTGCCGACTTTCTTATAGCCATTGAATGCAATATCAGCAAGTTCTACATAAGTTTTTACTACAGGTAAATTCCTCATGGTATCAATCATGGCATAGATATTCTGCTCACTGCCCGTAAGTGTGTCATGACGATGCGTTTGCCAATACTGGTCATCAGAGCGCATGGCTTCTTCATCAACCACTACCCGCTCTTCATAAAACTTGTCGGGCTTTGGTTGATTCACCACAAAGTTTTTATTCGAAACATAAAATTTAGCCAGCATACCTGCCCAATCATCGCGAATTTCTCCTACATCAATCAAAATTCTTGATTTACTGGGTAGCCAAGCGCCAGTGGTATCCGCAGGCTCCAGTTCTTGCTGAACTTGCACCTTTTCTATGAAGTTCAAGTTAGCTTCCTTACCAATACGCAAATCAATTTGTTTGAGGGCAAAAGTCGAATCTGTAATCCACATGGTACCTGTAAAGGCCAAATCTTCAGGTCGCTTGGGTTTAAAGTTGATGCGATGGCATTTGAAGCCTTTAATGTCTTCTAGTTTTTCCTCATTAACTAATTCGTATTCGTAAAAAGCTTTCCAGCTATCTGCAATGGGGGAAATGAAGTCTTTGGAAGAAATTTTCAACCAATTTTGGTAGAAGTTGTATTGTTGGAAGGATGAGCCAATTAATTGTGAAACAAGGCTACCATCGTCTAAACCAATACCAGTTAATTTCGTTTTGAGGATGTTTTCGCGGTCGCGCGAAGGATTGTTGATGTGGTAATATTCTGAGAGTGATTCTGAAATGAAGACAGGTAAAATGGGTTTGCCGTCTTCTCCTGCAATTTGTTGGATGCTATCGAGTACATGGATGATTTTTTGAATGACTTTTTTTTGACGAAACTTCTCGGAAATATTATCGACATCAACCTCAATTTTTGAATAGCTCTCAAATTGATAGGCACTTAGTTTTCGCAGGTCATTGTTCTTTTTATTTTTCACTACATTACGCATGATTTTCCATGCGGGGTTCTCATATTCACCATATACAATTTCGATTTCTTTTAGGGTGGTAGATTCTGCAACTAGCTGAAAATTAATTACTTGAGTTTCTCCTTTTTTCACCAGTTTAGCTTTAGGAAGATAGCCTAAATAGGAAGCAATTAAAGAATCAGATGGATTGGTCGTAGAAATACTGTATTGGCCTTCAAAGTCGGTAGTGGTGCCTATGGCAGTGTTGGTATTAAAATAGACATTTACAAAGGGCATTCCTTCTCCTGTTTCGCTATCTATCACCTTACCTGTAATGGTTGTGGTTTGGGCAAACCCTTGAAAGCTACATAAAAGTAGTGCAAGGGCAATTAGCTGCTGTTTTAGCATGTTAATTAGTTTAGTATTTGACTAGTGAGTAATGCAAATAAGGCAATTAATTTGTCAGTATTAAAGACAATTAGGTTAATATTAACTGACAAAATTAGAAGAAGAAAGTTGCCGTAACACAAAAAAACCGCCCTGAAGGCGGTTAATTAAGTTTTTTTAGGAAAGAACATGATATTAGTCATCTTCCTCGTGAAAGTTTAATGTATCAATGATTTGTTTTCCATTAAAATCTTTAATCATGATGTAAACTAAAAATGCGCCTCCACTATAGGTGTATTTGCCAATCGCATATTGTAAGCCTTCTGGCGAACGACCAATATGATCATACTTGAAATCTACTACAGGATATTTCTTGAAAAAATCCTTTAAAACAAACTCTGCCTGTGCTTGGCTGTAAGTTTTAATCTCCCCATCAAAGTTCAAGTCAATCTTCTCATTGAAGTGTTTAGTGAGATCATTCACATTTCCCGCTTTAATGGCCGTTTTGGCATCAGTAAATATCTGATTCGTTTCTCCCGAAACTTGGGCAAAAGTTAATGTACTCATCACCAACAAAATCAACATATTTGTAATAAAAACTTTCATAGTTTAGTGTTGGTTAGTTAACCAAATCGCACCAAAATGGTGCCAAAAAAATAACTGTTTTGAGTCGTTTTCCTTTTGTAACGTATAAAGATACGGAATGTTTGTTAATCATTTCTTAATGCGAAGAAATGAATTGATAATAAAGATTCATGACAAAACTATTAGGGTATTGCATACCTATGAATACCAAACCGTGCTTGAATGATATGGAGAAATGCTAGAAAGTTGTTAAAGTAATTGAATAAATTGTGTTGTGCGACAAAAGCGACTTGATTACTAGCATAAACTACTATAAATTGAGGATGAAATGTTAGTTTTCAATTATGGGTTTTTTCATAAAAATGCTCATTGAGGTTAACAAACCTCAAACCTATTCCAATTAAAGCTAAGAAGCTTTAATGAGCACTTACTGGTTTTTTATGAAAAAAGTCCTATTTTCAATGATAAATTGATGTATACCTATCAGTTAATTTTTATTCCAGAATTTGTCTAACATTAATTTTTCTACTTAAAAAAGCATAAACATTAACTCCGTGAAATGCTTGTTTTACCATGAAAACTACTTATTAGTAAGGGAAATCGTGTTAGATCAGTTCTAGGTCAACTCCATTAGAATCGTAAGCTCTTGCAAAAAAGTGTAATTAGGACATATTTTTTAGCTTTTTGGACTTCCTTATTAAGTGCGACATGTTTCGGACAAACGACTCAAATCGACAGTCTTAAAACGGTGTTGGATACTTTACAGGTAGATACTGCTCGTGCTCAAGTGTTCAATAGTTTGTCTAGCGCCTATTGGTACATCTCATTGGATAGTGCGGAATTATTTGCCCAAGAAGCGTATAGTTTGGTTGATGGTGTGGAAGGGAACGCCTATCTCCGTCAAAAAGCAGTTTCACATAACAATATTGGTGTCATTCATTGGTTCAGGGGGGAATATCCTGAAGCGATGAAACAATTCCATTTAAGCTTAGATATTTATGAAGCATTAAATATGCAAATTTCAGTGGCTTCTGCCATTAATAACATTGCATTGATTTACAATAGCCAAAAAAACTTTAAAGAAGCAATTGCCGAATATCAGAAGGCTTTGGCGATGTATATTGAATTGGATTCTGTGGGGATGTTGCAAAATATCGCTGTTGAATATGGAAATATTGGCAGTTGTTATCGAGAGCTTGGCGAGCTTGACTTAGCCCTTTCTAATGTGTTAAAAGCTGCAGAAATAGGGAAAGCAACAGGAGCTACAGGAACGCAGGGAAATAACCTCATGGAGGCAGGTCGTATTCTGACAGAAATGGGACGCTTCGAAGATGCCAAACGGTATTTAGCCGAGGCATTGGAGGTGATTCGAGACATCAATAGCAATTATTACTTGGGCTTTTGTTATTACAACATGAGCAATTTGGCGGATAGTTTAGGAAACCTTGATCAAGTAATTGACTATGGGGAGTTGGCTTACGATTATGCGTTAAAAGCGGATGCTAAAGATGTTCAGGTGGACATTACTAAACTATTGGCAAAAGCCTATGCGGAGAAAAAACGCTACCAAAAAGCTTATGAGGCGCACCTGAAGATGGTAGCAGTACGTGATATTTTATACAATGAAGATAAAGATAAGGAGATTCATAAGCTAGAAATTGAACGGAAGGATGCAGCCATTCAAATTGAAAAACAGAAAAATGAATTGCAAGAGGCTCAGCATGAACGCAAAAACCTCATCATATTTTCGATTTCTGGTGCATTGATATCAGCCATTGTTCTTGCCGTGCTATTTTTTAGAGGTAGGCAACGAGAAAAGAAATCGAATACCTTGTTAGCTAAGCAAAAGCAAGAAATCATTTTACAAAATGAAGAATTGCAACAGCAAAGTGAAGAAATTGCCTCGCAGCGCGATTTTATTGAGGAAAATAATAAGGTCTTAAACGAGCGGAATGTACAAATCACCAAGAGTATCACCGCTGCCAAGTTGATTCAGCAAGCCATACTTCCATTCCAGTCACGAGTAAGTACCTACCTTCCGAATTACTTTGTGATGTACCATCCCAAAGATATTGTAAGCGGAGATTTTTATTGGATTAATAAAATTGAAGATACCATTATTGTAGCGGCAGTAGATTGTACAGGGCATGGTGTACCAGGCGCATTTATGAGTATGATTGGGAGTACACTTTTAGATGATATCATTACAATTGCTGGAGTGCTTGAACCTGCTGCGATCTTGCGTGAACTCAACCGACAAGTCATCCGAGTCTTGAATCAAGAAGATAGCCATGACTTAAATGGGATGGATATAGCATTAATTAGCATGAACTATTTGGAAAATGGCGATGCAGAAGTCCGATTTTCGGGGGCTAAACGACCGCTATATTATTTTGAAAAAGAAACGAATCGCTTGGAAGTAGTGAAAGGCACGAATAAAGCGATTGGGGGAAGGCAAAATGAAAAGGTATTTGAAGAAAGTGTCTTAAACTTGAAAAAAGGAACCATGCTGTACCTTGCGAGCGATGGTTTGGAAGATCAACATAATCAGAAACAGAAAAAGATAGGTCGAAATGGCCTGATGAAGCTGCTTAACGAATATGCTACGCAAGATGTTGAAGTCCAACAAGAGCGCTTAGAGGCGCATTTTAAGCGATACATGAATGGAGTGCATCAGCGTGATGATGTCTTGTTGATTGGCGTTCGCGTATAGCTTTTGCAGCCTGCCATTGTGAATCACATTTCTTTCACCTTCCTTTGCGGAGTTTTAGAGCATAGTAATTCAGCAACAGATGGAATACCTTCCCCAACTCGTGATTAAGAAAGGCAAGGAACGGGCGATGAATAATCGCCATCCTTGGATTTATTCGGGCGCAGTGCAACACCTTCCCCAATTGGAAAATGGAGATTTGGTCGAAATCGTCAGTCATGATTCTAAACGCATAGGTTATGGTTTTTACGCGCCTGGCAATCAAATCATTTGCCGCGTATTTGAGTATACCCGCGATCGGATAGATGTGGCTAGTTCGGCTTACTGGGAAGATAAAATCCGAAAGGCGTATGAATTGCGCAAATCTTTAGTGATTTCCGAGCAAACCAATTCGTATCGCCTCATTCATGCAGAGGGCGATTTTTTCCCAGGATTGATTGCCGATGTGTATCACGATACAGTGGTGGTTCAGCTATTGATTAAAGGCACTGAGCGGATCGTAGATTGGATTATAGCAGGTTTACAAGGGATTGGATTCCATTACATTTACAATAAAAGCAAAGAAGTTTCCAAACGCATTGAAGGGGTGAAAATTCCCAAAGGCTGGCTCACGCCAGATGAGCGCTCCCCTATTATTGAGATGTTAGAAAATGGGGTGAAATTTAGGGTAAATGTGGAAACAGGGCAAAAAACAGGCTTCTTTTTAGATCAGCGAGATGCGCGGAAATTGTTGGGGGAATATTGTGTAGGAAAAAAAGTATTGAATACCTTCAGTTACAGTGGCGGATTTAGCCTATATGCCCTTCAAGCTGGAGCAAAAGAAGTGCATTCCGTAGACTCCTCGCAACTTGCCATCGACTTATGCAATGAAAATGCCACCTTAAACGGCTTTTCCCAAGCGCAGCACCAAGGCTTTTGTGCCGATGTATTTGATTACCTCAAAACCATGGATGATGACTACGATGTCGTCATTCTCGACCCGCCAGCTTTTGCAAAAACAGCAAAAGCCGTGAAAAACGCCGCAAGAGGTTACAAGCAACTGAATCTTAATGCTTTCCGCAGAATTAAACCAGGCGGCATTGTATTTACCTTTTCCTGCTCCCAAAAAATTGATCGGGATTTATTCCGTAAAATTGTCTTTGGCGCAGCAGCCGATGCGTTTAGAAATGTGCGCATCCTGCACCAAACTACCCAACCACCCGATCATCCCATTAATATCTATCACCCTGAGAATGAGTACTTGAAAGGTTTGGTGTTGCATGTGGAGTAGCGATCGGTGAAGTTGTAGTCCTTATTATCTTGATTTTTGCTCTCCTGCGTAAAAAAAAGTGCTGTTTGGAGAGCTAGCAAAGTGTTCTCTCTAAACACTAAGGCCATATAAATCTTCAGATTTGCAATAAGCCCTACACTAATAACTTTATTGCTGAGCTCGCTATTCTTGAACATAAGGCCCCAACTTTTCATATTGCTTAGGCCGTTGATCTTTCACCAAACCCAATAATCTATCCAATTGATCGTGTTCTTGGCAATACGCGATGAGGATATCCATTTTATCAGCTAGCGATTGTTTCCTAGTAAATTCCTTTTCAACCTCTTCAAAAAACATATTACACAATGCGATAAAGTCAATCTCTTTGAAAGAGGCTTGAAGGAGTGTTTTGATTTGGGGGAGGTGGTAAGCAGTGCTTTCCTCTTTAGTCTTAGGTGCTAATTTCCAAGATAAATCTGATTTGGAACCTTCATACAGCTGCCAAAGTTCATGCATATCATCTATTTCCACTCTTTCGGTCACTAAATCTCGCATGTTTCTTTTACCAAAAGAGGCTTCAATGCGTACTAAAACATCTTCAAAAGCTTCTTTTACAGTGAGTCCTTCCAACAAGTTTTGGAAAAAATAGCCTGCAAAATCACGCGCTATATTGTCTCTCACAAATGGTGAAATGAAAATCGTATTCTTTTGAGTAGCCTCTGCGAGTTGCTGTGCGTGTTCAGGTGAACTACATCCACTCAAGTAAATGAGTTTTAGGTGCTCTTGTAGCGTTAAATAACTTACGAGACCTGTTTTTGCTTCAAGAGGTGAGGGCTGTATTTCATCGGGATTGAGGATATGGTTCCAGTCTTCGGGTCTGCCTTTGTAGTAAAATAGCATATCCGTTTCTCTCGCAAAGTTTTCGTCAAGCAAATGCATGATTTCAAATGCTTCTGTTACACTTCGAGAAATTAAATTGCATAGGCGTTTTTCATACGCCTCATGTAGGATATTTTTAATAATGGTGAGTTCATGATTAGGGCTGTACGCTTTAGGATTAACTTGATTTGAAGATGCAATCACGACATATGGCGTATGAGTAGATTGGTTGCTGACGTTCGTTTGATCCTGTATGAAATTCTCAAGAAATTGATTAATCAATTGTTTTTCGCTTCTAACAAAAAACAGTAACCTTTCGCTAAACTGCAATAAGTTGAAATTGAGAGGACGTTGGATATATTCAGTGATTAAGAGTTTAAATGTGTAATTATCATCATCAAATATATTCGACAATACATTAAGTACTTCATCAATTCTAGCAGCATTTAT
>JBMYQA010000109.1:0-17812 GCA_049600855.1 Flammeovirgaceae bacterium
AAAGAATCTTGCTCGTAGTTGAGCTGAAAATTAATGATCTTAATGAGGTAATAGAGTCCAAATAATAACGGAATAATGCTGTTATTGAGCGAGTACTTTAATAAAGGATGCCGAAGTAGACCTAAAAAACTGTAACGGTAGCCATCTAAGATGTAACAGGTAATGTTATAAGCAATAATAAATCCGCCAAAGCTCATGCCCACAATCATGAAGCTAGTACCATTTACTTGATTGAGGTATTCAGGGTCCAGAAAGAGGTAGTTTGCGCCAAAGCGTTTCCACATATTTCCACTAATAACGGCCCAAATCAATAACCAAAAAGAAAGTAATACCTGATTCTTTTTAATATTATAAATTAAAAGATGAATCGGGAATGAAAAAATCAATCCGAAAAATGGTTGGTGTAGGGGCTTAGGGAGCCATCTTAGACGTTCTCTCATGAACTGCGTTGGGGTTTATGAGTTGAGTGGTTAATATATGAACGATGGATTAACTAAAAGTCACATCTATGCTGTAACTGATGTAAGATAAAATAACTATTTTGTTCCACATCTACCTTATAAAGTTATAGCTAAAATTAGAAAGTACCAGCAAGTTGAGTAGGAAAAGTTAGTACATCATATGCAATTTGAGTACTAAACAATTACCTATTTTTTCGACATCAATCATCTTTAAATCCCCATTAATCGTTTTTTTTGTTCACATTTCTAAAAAGATTTTGCTACTTTCGGGCGGAATTCGATTTTTATATTTTTTTAAGAAGTTATTGCATTTAATCTAAGAATAATGTGCTGTAACTTTTCAAGCTAATAAAATAACCTAATCAAAACGCATTATGTCGAATATAGACGCAGCAAAACTTCCCGACAACCACTTCTCCAAAATGGGGGAATGGATGGGGCACCCAAAAGGACTATTTATTCTGTTTTTTACTGAAATGTGGGAACGTTTCAGTTATTATGGAATGCGAGCAATTTTGACACTTTACATGATTGCTTCTATTGCCGATGGAGGACTAGGCTGGACTAGTGCAGAGGCATTAAGTCTTTATGGTACGTATACCATGATGGTATATGTGATGTCTATTCCTGGTGGTATTTTGGCCGATAAAGTGTTGGGGCAGAAAAAGTCGGTGATGTTAGGTGGTTTGTTACTGTGTGCTGGTCATGGTATTCTGGCAGTAGAAGCAGAATGGGCATTTTTTACAGGACTTATGTTGATTGTATTAGGTGTTGGAGGGTTAAAGCCAAACATTTCGACCATGGTAGGTGGCTTGTACCGTCAAGGGGATATTCGAAGAGACAAGGGGTTTACCATCTTTTATATTGGAATTAATATTGGTGCATTTTTATCGTCCATTGCAGTGGCATGGGTAGCTGATGAGTGGGGCTGGCATTATGGGTTTGGTTTAGCAGGTATCGGAATGTTAATTGGACAAGCGGTATACGTTTGGGGACAAAAATACCTAGTTGGTGTAGGTGATTTATTAGCACAAGCTGAAGATCCTGAAGCAAAGGCATTAGCCCAAAAGCCGTTAACGAAAATTGAGAAAGATCGAGTTGTCGTATTATTGATTTCATTCTTAATCATTATTGTATTTTGGGGAGCGTTTGAGCAAGCGGGTGGTTTATTAAATATTTATGCACAAGAAAAAATTGATCGAAACTTCTTTGGAATGTTTGAAATTCCTGCTGGTGTATTTCAAAGTGTCAATGCTTTCTTTATCATCACTTTAGGAACAACGGTAGCAGCAGTTTGGGCAAATAGATCATTGAAAGGAAAAGAAAGTTCAACCATTTTTAAAATGGCCATAGGTACCATTATTATGGGATTAGGTTTCTTAATGATGGCTAAAGCTGCTTTAGAAGTAGATAGCGTTGGGAAAGGCGCGATGATTTGGTTGATTTTAGCTTACCTCTTCCATACTGTTGGAGAACTCTGTGCTTCACCAACTGCGTTATCTTTTATTACTAAGCTTGCCCCTGCAAAATATGCGTCAATTATGATGGGCGTTTATTTTGCCGCAACAGGCTTTGGTAACAAATTAGCAGGCTTCATTGGCGAAGAAGCTCAAAGCGAACCAATCAAAATTGTGGCAATGGCTGATGCAAGCACATTACCTAAAGCATTAACAGACTCTTTAAATGTGCGTACCAAGGATACGCCAGTGGACGGACGTGAAGAATATCGTGTCACCACCAATGTTTATGCAGAAGACGGAGAAATCATTGTGAAAACTCCTGATAATCAAAATATTGTTCCTGGAACTACCATTGAAGAAGAGTCCATGACAAGATTTAATGAGTTATTGAGTGAATATGAAGGGACCTACGACAATCAACTCGCTGCGAAAATTACCTTCAAGCAAGATGATGAAAATAAAAAGCAATACAATGGCACCTTAGTCATTGATCAAGTGCAGAATGATTTAGAGTTAAAAACTTTCTTAATCATTACTGGCTTAACGGCAGCATTTGGCTTACTCTTATTGCTTTTCTTGAAAAAGCTAAAAGCGCTCACCCACGGTGCTGAAGATGATGAACATTAACGGTAAGTTCTTGTAAGTTTGAACCGTCTCTTGCAAAAGAGGCGGTTTTTTATTTCCCTTTCCTTTTTGGGATACGGGCTTTCACCGCTACCTTTGCACAATGGCCGAGAAACAGCCTATTTTTAGCTTTTTATTGTTTTGATGACCCCCAATCTATGAAACATCTTTGGTGGAAAATTCTTGCCGCACTATTAATGATATATACCATTATTGCTGGATTTTTGGCTCCTGTGCCCCGATTACCCATCTTACATGAAACCGTTCGAAACTTACACTTTCATGTGCCCATGTGGTTTGGCATGATCCTGATTTTAGGAGGTGGCGTATACTATTCATTCAAATACCTCAACAATCCTTTACCGAAATACGATGCTTTTGCCACAGAGTGTGTAAATACGGGGCTGTTATTTGGTATGCTAGGCATGGCTTCTGGAATGATTTGGGCTCAATTTGCTTGGGGCAAGTTTTGGAGTGGCGATCCCAAACAAAATGCGTCTGCAGTAGGACTATTGATTTATTTTGGATACCTCGTTCTCCGAGATTCCTTCTCCGATGAAACGAAAAGTGGCCGCATTAGTGCCATTTATAACATTTTTGCTTATTGTACGTTTATTCCCCTCATCTTCATCTTACCCAGGTTAACCGATTCGTTGCATCCTGGAAATGGCGGAAACCCTGGCTTTAATGCCTACGACATGGATGCTAAATTACGGGTGGTATTCTACCCTGCTGTAATTGGCTGGACCTTATTAGGGGCTTGGATCACCCAAATGAGAGCGCGATTGAGAATGGTGAAGATGGCTCAAGAAGAAAAATGGATGGAAAGACAAAATTAAAAAACGTATCGTTCAAGCCGCTGCTTGAACTTGCTTTTTCGTCAGCATCACGCTGACTGCAAGTAGCTACTTGCACAGTTTATAAAAGAAATGGAATACTATGATTAAGGAAATTGTTAAATACTTCAGCGTGTTAATGTTGTTATGTTTACTCACTGCTTTTGGCCCAAAGCAAGACAATGAGAAAATTAAAATTAATGAGCGCGACTATAACAATGCTTCGATCGAAATGGCGGATGCATGGCGGGCAAATGGTAAAATCTATGTGGTTATTGCCACAGTGGGAGTAATTATGCTTGGGTTTATAGGCTACTTATTTGTATTGGATCGGAGAGTTGCTAAAATGGAAAAAGAAGTTAGAGGCGAAATCTAAGAGACTGTTTGAACTAATTGATATTGATAACAGTCGCTAAGGTTTAGAAACTATTCTAATCAACCAATCGTTTTTGATGGAAGAGATATCACTTTCCTAATTACGATAAGCCCAAAAAAATGCTTGAACGAAGACACTTCATACTTTTCTCAGCTATTTTGATAGCGATCATTTATTCTGCGCGTTTGTTATATATTCAAGGTTTGAGTGTGGATTATAAGCAAAAAGCGGAGAAAAATATACGGGTACGTAGTGTTGAAAAACCACTTCGCGGGATGATTCTTGATCGCAATGGGAAAGTGATTGTCGGAAATCGACCAGTATTCGATATTTTCTACATGCCTAAAGAGTTGCATATAGAAGATTCAGCCGCATTTTGTGAGTTTTTCGAAGTTGATTTAGCGTATGTGCGGGAACATGTCAAAGGACCAAATCTGATCGAAAATCATTTTCAGAAATACCAACCACAACCATTTCTCAAACAGCTTTCGTTAGAAGACTTTTCCAAGATAGAAGATCGTCTGACAGATTATCCAGGTATATTTTATCGCTCTTATACGGTCAGAAGTTATCCTCACCAAAGTTTAGCAAATGTGTTGGGCTATATCAAGGAAGTGGATGCCAAGTTTTTGGAGCAAGATACCTCAAATTATTACCGAGCAGGCGATTTAATTGGGAAAAGTGGATTGGAAAAATTCTATGAAAAACAGCTCAGAGGGCAACGCGGAGTAAAATACGAGATGAGAAATGTAAAAGGAGTGGTAAAAGGCTCCTACATGAATGGTCGCTTTGATACGTTGCCAAAAGTTGGAAAAAACCTCATTTCCTCAATAGACCTTGATCTGCAACAATATGCAGAGAAACTCATGCAAAATAAAAAAGGCGCTGTCGTAGCGCTTGATCCTAAAACAGGAGAAGTACTGGTCATTTTGAGTGCCCCTTCGTATGACCCTAATTTATTAACGAGCAGAGGTAAAGAGTTTAATAAGCATTATTCCAGATTAAATCGAGATCAGCTTCGGCCATTGTATAATCGGGCGATACAGTCTCCCTATCCTCCTGGTTCTACATTTAAAACTGCAGTGGCTCTAACAGGATTGCAATTGAATGCATTAGACACCATTCGTACCCGTTATTCTTGCATCAAGAGCTTGGTGAATTGCCACAATCACCCAGGCCCGCTCAATGTGTTTGGCTCCATACAACACTCCTGCAATCCGTTTTATTTCCAAGCATACCGCAAAATGGTGCTTCAAGGAGGATCAAAAAATGAATTTGAAGAGAGCCGCGTTGGACTAGATAAATGGGAAAAGTTGATTTCTTCATTTGGCTTGGGAGATCGTTTAGGTGTTGATCTGCCATATGAGTATAAAGGTCGTGTGCCTTCCGTCGCATATTATGATCGAAAGTATGGGGAAAAACGCTGGAAAGTAGGAAATACCTATTCCATTAGTATTGGACAAGGAGAAGTAGGCGTAACACCCATCCAATTGGCTAATTTATGCGCAACCATTGCGAATGAAGGTTGGTACATTACGCCACACCTCATCAAGCAAATTGGTGAAGATGGAGAGCCTTTGCCACAGTATACGCAAAAACATCAAGTACCGATTAACAAAGCTTATTTTAATCATGTGAAGCGCGCCATGGCAGCCGTTGTGCGTGCGGGTACTGCACGAAGGGCATTTATTCAAGATATAGTGGTATGTGGAAAAACAGGAACCGCACAAAACCCACATGGAAAAGA
The DNA here is from genome assembly GCA_049600855.1 of Flammeovirgaceae bacterium. Taxonomy (GTDB): domain Bacteria; phylum Bacteroidota; class Bacteroidia; order Cytophagales; family Flammeovirgaceae; genus JBMYQA01. Next base: position 5,505 of record JBMYQA010000109.1, read on the forward strand.
CCATTCCGTGTTTATGTCTTTTGCTCCTTTAGATGATCCTAAAATTGTGGTGGCTGCTTATGTAGAAAATTCAGGTTTTGGCGGAACATGGGCTGCGCCTGTAGCGAGTTTGCTGGTGGAGAAGTACCTGAGGGAAAACTTTAAAGCCTATGAGCATGAAAAAGGACCAATTACCCGCCAATATTTGGAAGATTACTTAACCTCAGCTGACCTAATTGGCCCCATGATGCGCCTCGAAGGAGGGATTTAATCACATGAAGTTAGAAAAGAAGGACATTTAGGTACATACCACTGAATTTCGGCCTTCTTTTTGTAAATTAGTGATAAACACTATTTAGTAAGGTGTATAAACGATCTTCATAAATTCATCCCTATCATGCATAAATCAATATTCATAATGCTGCTTTTACTTACTGGTTCATGGTACACCTATGGGCAATACCAACGAGATTGGGTGAGGCATTATGGAAGAACATTGGTGAGTGAGTCAAGAAGTATCATTGAAGTTTCGGATGGTTCTTTGTTAGTATCTGGTTATACCATACGAGAAGGGTCGTTTCGAGCGGATGCTTGGTTAATCAAGCTTGACCCACTTACCGGGAGAAAAGTCTGGGAGAAAAAGTATGGTGAAAAAGACTGGGATGAGGTGACCGCAGTGGTTGAAACATCTGACCATCATTTGATGGTATTGGGCTGGACACATAACCGAAAAGGAAAACGCACGGATACCTGGTTGATGCGTTTGGATTTAGATGGAAAGCTCATTTGGGAAAAGTTTTATGGCGATAAACGTTGGGACGAAGCGTTTAGCATTGTAGAAGCCAAAGATGGAGGATTTGCCATTGCTGCATGTGTCAATAAAAGAAATGAAAATGATGATATTCACCTGTTTAAGATCGACAAACAAGGCGAAGTGCTTTGGGATACCATTCTAGGCGGTGACGGCAGAGACAAAGCACATGGAATTTACTCATTACGTAATGGTGATATTTTGGCAGTAGGGTATTATTCCCTCACAAAAGAGGAAAAAGAAAACGGCTGGGCTGGGCGTTTTTCTTTAGATGGCGATTTAATTTGGGAATATAAATTTGGAGGAGAAGCTACCGATGCCTTGCATGATGCCGTAGAATTGGAAAATGGTCAGATCATTTTGGTGGGATTTACCCGCTCGCACAATGAAAAACATCAGGCCGATTTATGGGTGGTGAAGCTCAACGCTGATGGTCAAGTGATTCATGAAAAAACCTTTGGAGAACATAAATTTGAGAAAGGTAGAAAAATTGTGCAGACGCGAGACGGGGGATTTGCCATTGCAGGTTTCACGCTTTCAAAGGGCATGGGAAAAGCCGATATTTGGGTGCTTAAACTAAACAAAGATTTAGAGCTAGAGTGGGAGGATACCTTTGGAGGTGGCGGATACGATGTAGCCCGAACCATGATTGAACTCGATGATGGGGCTTTAGTGATTGCAGGAAAAATAGATTTGCTATCTACAGCTGCCTACCTTTTAGTTCGCTACAATCGCCAAAATGGTCCATCTGACTAAGCTTGGCATTTAATGTAATGATAAGTACTTGCAAGCCTTCTGGTGTTAGCATCGAAACTAATTGAGGGCATTCATTATCCCCCAATTAGCGACTTCATTGTCAAATCAATGATTTTTCAGGATTGATTAACCTAAAAAATACCTCATCTAAATGCGAAAAATCACCATCTAAAGAAACTAAGGTAAGGTCATAGAGATAAGCGGTAGCGGCAATCCATAAATCATTTTTACCCATATTACGCGCAGAGAAGCTTCCACGCAACTTGCGGTGCTTCCCCTGACTGTATGCATCAATTGCGGCATATGCCTGAATGAGCTCTAAGTTATTCTCTACAGGTATTGGATTGATTTGGCCTAAGAACTTTTTTAATTGCTCCATTTTTGTTTTTCCCCAACCCAACTGAATCGCTAAAGAATACATTTCTCCAACAGAAACGATGGAAGCAAAGCTGTAATTGTTTTTGCCAAATAAGTCTAATTGTTGATCAATGGATTGATAAACAGCGGAGTTTCGAACATAATGCAGGATAATATTAGTATCCAAGAGGTAGTCCATGGAAGGAATGTTGACTGTGGTTGATGAACAGGTATTCGGTTACGAGAGTAATTGAGAAAGTTTTTCTGCCGGCATTTCGCCTTCCCAAAGTGGTCTAAGCTTTTTTAGCTTATCTTCTTTAATGGCGTACTTGCTTCGAAAAGCCATTTTATCACGATCAGCTTTGCTTTCGCCTGATGTTGGCATGGGGTTGTCCCCATTGGTACACGCCTGATGGAGTGCTTCTTGGAAATTGGGAGAGGAAAAAATCTGTTCAAAATAATGCGATAAGAAATCGCTATCGGTAGGATAATCGCTATTAATTCGTTCAATCACATCCACTCTCATGGTATCCAGACTCACCAGATAGGCATTGCTGACTCGCATAAATACTTGATGCAAGAGCGCCCATTCCGTTTTTGAGTTGTCCCCAAAAGCCGACCAAAGCTTAGATAATTGATCAATATGGATGTGTTTTTTATTCATGTTAATCACAAAGATACGAAAAGTATTCGAGTATATAAACGTAAGAATAACTGCATAGGTTTATAGCTAGTAAATTTAATTCTAGCATCAAGTAAGAATGGAATTGAATTTGCCATAGAAATACCAATCCAATCATAAACTAAAAATTAGGCATTAGCGTTGATAAATAACGATGGAAAGTTAATTTTACGGATGAAGTTTACTTTTACATAGCATGTATAAAAAATATTGATTGTACAAATTCCTCACACAAAACACCAACTTATTGAAGCTTTAATCCAAAGTATTTCATACCTTCATCATTTAAGTAATTCATTGTACGGTTTTTCCAATACCCTAATGAGTCGAAACCTTTATCACATCTTAACCAAAAGTATGCTCTTGCTAGCTTTTATAAGTTTAGTAGTGATAGCAAAGGCGACTCCTCCAACATTGGAAATCATTCCGAATCAGAGTAAATATTTCTTAGAAAACTACCTCGAAGTGCTAGAAGACCCTCAAGGAGAACTCACTTTTGAAGCAGTTTCTTTACTAAAATCAGGTGAATTTAAACCCCTCTCCGAAGTAGCGAATATTTATGAGCATGAAGCCGAAAGTATTTGGTTGCGTTTCCAACTTCGAAACTTAAGCGAAGACCAACGCTTCTTATTGTCTTTTGGCTTAATAGATGTTTGTGAAATCTACCTTTCCAATACCGTCAAAAAAGAAGGGATGCTCACGCCCTATGAAGAACGAGAACATCATTTTGGACGTTATCCGCACATTGAACTCAATTTGTATGAGGACAAGTTTGAAGAGATTTACATCAAAGTAAAACTCGTCACTTCCTTAAGTAGAACAAATGCGGAAACTACACAACCCATACATAAGATTAAATTGCTTACGTATGATCATATTGAAGAAACTTATGGCGATTCTGAATACTTCTTAGGATTGCATTCGGGCATCATGATCATTATGGTGCTCTACAACTTGGTTGTTTTCCTGTTCATCAAAGATCGAAGCTATTTATTTTACATTTTATTCATTGTCTTCTACTTAACGGCAAGTGCTACGATTGATGGAAGTACATTTGAATACATTTGGGGCAATTATCCTGAATTTAATATCGTGGCAGTCCGGCATGCCTTAACGGTTGCTTGGTTTTTCTACCTCCTGTTTACCCAAAACTTCCTCAATACTAAAATAAAGCTCAAGAAATGGTATACCGCGCTCAACATACTGATGGGCTCACAAATACTCATTTTCATATTGAATGTATTAGGGATTTGGTTGAATTGGTTAGCGATTATTCAGGTCATGATGAGTATGGTAGTCGTCTTTGGAGCGAGTATCACCTCGATGGTAAGAGGCTATCGACCAGCGATTTATTATGTGATTGCGAATGTTTGTTTGCTTGGTATCGCCCTTGCTGCATCGCTTTGGGGGCTCGGTTTTATGTCAGTGAATCCATTTAATTATTATGTGCTCCAGATTGGCATGACTTTACAGGTGATCTTATTTGCAGCAGGATTAGCCGATCGGATTAACCTCATTCAAAATAAATTGATTGATCAACAAAATGAGAAAAGACAGCTCATTCAGCAGCAAAACGTAGAGTTGGAAAAACGGGTGCGAGAGCGGACTGATGAGTTGGAACAAAAAAATAAAGCATTGACCTCTCAAAAACGAGAGATCATGATTCAGAATAAGGAGCTGGAGCAGCAAAATGAAGAAATTACCGCTCAAAAAGAATTGATTGCTGCTCAAAAAGAAGCGGTTGGCAAAGCGTATCAGGATATTAAAATCCTGAAAGAAATGGGACGAAAGATTAATTCTACACTAGACATTAAGGAGATCATTCGCATTGCCTACGAAAATATATCTAAGCTCGTAACCTCTACTGCTTTTGGAATCGGTACGGTAAATTGGGAGGAAAATCGCATAGATTTGATTGGCTATTTTAAGCGGGGAGAACACTTTCCAGATTATCAGGTGCCTTTAGATGCAAATAACCGACTCATTGTGTGGAGTGTGATGAATAATAAAGATTTAATTATTCGAGATTATGAAGCGGAGTACGAAACCTATGCCAATCAAAAGCTGTCTCTGGAGGAAAGTATTGAAAAGCCCAAATCATTAATTTACATTCCCTTATCACTCAAAGGAAAAGTAATCGGTATCTTACTGGTACAAAGTGATCAAATCAATGCCTTCACACCGACACACTTTGATATCTTGAAAAGTTTGGCTGAATACGTAACGGTAGGTATTAATCATGCAGATGCCTACAAGCAGGTAAAAGATATCAATGAGCAAATGCAGATTAAGAATACGCAAATTATTGATAGTTTGCGTTACGCAAAAACCATTCAAGATGCCATTTTAACGGATTCGGAGAAGTTTACTGAAAATTTTAAAGAGTATTTTATTTTCTATCGTGCCAAAGATGTGGTTTCAGGGGACTTTTATTGGCTTGCTCAGCAACGAAATAAAATTCTGATCGCCGTGGTAGATTGTACGGGGCATGGTGTGCCTGGTGCTTTCATGTCGATGGTAGGTCATGAATTATTGAGTGAGATTGTTTCTCAGCGGGGCATTACGGATCCGTCCCTCGTTTTAATGATGTTGCATCGTGGTATTCGAAAAGCATTGCAACAAGATGTGGGTAAAAACGATGATGGAATGGATTTAAGTATTTGTTCCATTGAATATGTGAAAGACACGGACGATATAGATGTCATATTTGCAGGAGCAAAATCCAGTATTTTCTATGCGAAGCACGGAGAGGTGGTGGAGGCCAGAGGTGATAAGAAATCTATTGGGGGAATGCAGCGTGAAAAATCAAGAAGATTCACCAACCAAAAAATTGAGTTGAAAGTAGGAGATATGCTGTATTTCACGACCGATGGCTATTTTGATCAACATAATATTGAACGAAGAAAGTTTGGCAAAAAACGGTTCATTAAGCAACTGCAAGATATCCATCAGCTCAAAGTTGATGAGCAGCGTTCCATTATGAAATCAGCTTTCTTAGATTATAAAGGCGAACAATACCAACGTGATGATATCACCGTTTTGGGAATTCGATTATAATACCATTAGCCCGCTCTTCTGCCAAAATTAATTATCCACGAAAAGCCAACACTTCCCGAATTTGCTCCTTAATATCTGCTAATCCATTAAAGTGCTGAAAGGTGATTTTTTTGTTGGTGCGCTTTAGTTCAGTGACTAACTCCAAAATCAGCATAAATGGTTCCACTTCTATTCCTTCCATATTTTGTGTGAAATTGATGCCTACCATTAAGCCATCATCGTCCATTCCTACACACCAATCTTCCATAAAGCTACTCAACTCAATCGCTTCGGGCTCAAAATCACCCCATTCTTTTTTCGCACAGGCAATGGCAAAACCTTTATTCGACCAAGTACACAACATCGGCAGCGGTTGACCTTGCTGATCTGCATAATTGAGTGAAGAAGAAATTGCATACACATCAGGAGATTTTAAAGTCCAAACCTTACCCTGTCGGCACACTTCTTCAATAAATCGTTGATGATTCTTTTCTATTTTCTGGTCGTTTTTGGTCATGATGTATCATTGAGTTTTATAAATGTTTCACACACATACCAACATGTGTGTGAAACGTTAGCGAATGTATTCGATGAAGTAAGTTATAATAAATGATGTTGTTCAAGCAGTGATGAGCAGGGGCTTATATGCGCACTAATTTCCCTTGCTTCTGCATCCCAAATTCTAAAATTTTATCAATGAAATCATAAGGCGTATACCCATTGATTGCCGTTTGATGAAAAATACAAGTAGCAGGGGTCATGCCAGGCAGTGAATTCGCTTCAATAACAATCGTTTCCGCTTGTTCACCCCTTATTCTAACAAAAGCATCAATACGTGCATAGCCCTCTATTTGGAGAATCCGAGCCGTTTTTTCTAAATCGGCACGTACTTGATCTGAGATGCGCTGGCGTTTTGCGAAGTCACTATCAAAACGGGCTGGGGTGATATTCTGACCTTCACCTGCCAGAAACTTTTCCTCCAAGGAAAGAATTCCTCCTGTGGTTAAGGCTTCCGAGGGCTCAAAAATTTCGTATTGAATATTTCCAGATTCATCAATGCTGGTGAGCAAACCGCCCGTAATTTCCAAGAAATGATCAGCACCTTCTGGGCGGATAAGTTCTTCAATTAAGATGTAGGGCTTACGCGGAAACTCTTCATTCTTTTTAAGGTTAAGCACCGAAATTTCGGGTTCAGTCAGTTCCTCCTGCTTTCGGAACATCAAGCTCGCAAATGCGCGAAACTCTTCTGCATTATCGACCTTTTTCACCGCAGAGCTACATCCATCATCTGCGGGTTTGGCAATAAATGGATAGCCATATTCGGTCGTTAGCGCTTTCAACACGCCTTCAGCATCTTTTTCCCAATCTGCTCGATGTACTAAACGATGCTTGGCAACACTTATGCCTTGTGCGCGTAACTTTTCGTTTGTAGTGTATTTATCAATGGTCAATTGAGAACTCACCACACTTGAACCATTATAAGGAATACCAAGCGCATCTAGTTTAGTTTGCACCGCGCCATCTTCTCCTGGTCGCCCATGCAGGGCAATGAATACGGCATCCACATGTTCTTTTAAATATTGGTAGGAAATCGCTTGAGGCTTAAAAATCGCACCTTGAGCATATTTTTGGGTCACTTTTTCTGCATGCTCGATGACTTCGGCAATAATTTGATGCTTGGGGGCAACCAAAGCCTGTAGCGTTTTTTCGCGAATATCATCAGCATTATCTTTTAGCAAGATATTTGTTGGGATGATGTACAATTCATGTTGCTCTTCGCGCCCTGTTAGAAATACGGGAATTGGCTCATATTTTTCAGATGAAGCCAACTTTTCGTAAATATTTCGACCGCTTTCTACCGAAATGTGCCGTTCAGAAGAATAGCCTCCCAACAGTACGGCTACCTTGGTTTTTTGTACGGAAGTTGCTTGTAAGTTTGCTAGTTTATGATCGAGTTGCGCTAATAAGCTGCTCAACTGCTGACTTCTTTTTCCCGATTTTATCCGTTCCGCTAATGAGGTTCGAATAATGTAAGTCAAAAATTGGGATGGATTTAGACCAATTTCTGCAGCTTGATGGAAAAAGAAAGAAGAAGGCATCATTCCCGATGTGGTATTCGGGTCGTTTAAGAAAATTTGCTGATTTTCCGTGATAAATCCATCAATACGCGCATAAACATTAAAATGACACTTTTCGTACATCTCACAGCAGGCGTGCTGAATGTCTCGGATTAAATCTGGTTCAATATCAATTGGAGTGATTTTGCGAACCATGCCCGGTAGGTATTTAGAGCGATAGTCGAAAACATCTTTTCCTTTCAATATTTGAGTAGGAGGCAAGGCTAAAGGTTTCCCATCTTCATCTTGAATGACAATGCAAGAGAACTCTTTTCCTTCAATAAAGCTTTCAAACAACACCAAATCTTCTCCCTCTACCGCACTTAATCGAACACTTTCTAGCTGTTGCTCAAAATGTTGATTTAACTTCTCCAATAATGCTTCAGGATGATGAATGACGATCGGGTCTGCTTTTGTTGACTTAAAAACCACAGGTAAACCGATTCCTGACCGAATATCTACGAGATTGACAATGAAATTTCTTTTTTCTTCTACGGAGGCTTGCGTCCAGAAATCGGCAGCGATTTCTTCAATAAACAAGGCACGTTCTACCGCAAGTGTGAAATCGGCTAAATTATTTTCAGAAACGATATTTACGCCAATTGAAGAGCCTTGATGAGCTGCTTTAACCACTAAAGGCAAGCCCATTTCCGTCTTTAATTGTTCAAATAAGTCTGACTTATTAGCTGCTTGCCACTCGTGTCGTCCAATGGTTTTACTTTTAGGAGAAAGAAAGCCAAAGTCTCGTAATAAATCGCGTTGCAAGGATTTATCAATGCCAATGGCAGAGGGTAAAATTCCAGAGCCAGAGTAGGGAAGACCGTACCATTCGAGTAATCCTTGAATATTACCATCTTCGCCATAAGGTCCATGCAATGCTAAGAAGGCAAAGTCGAAGTATTCTTTAAACTGATGAGGAAAAATGCGCGTACCTACTTCGGAGGCTAGGCGTGTTAGCGCTTCCTCACTTAAAGCACCTAATGATTCCATGTAAATCTGAAATCCATTAGGTGAAGCAGGAATCTGATTTACAGGTGGGTAAAAGTCACGAATCGTACCTTTATACACATATTCCCAATTGAGTTGAATGAAATTTCCCAAGCTATCCACAAAGATGGGCACTGGTTCAAAAATTCCTTTATTTAAGTTATCGTAGACTGTTCTGCCTCCTGCAAATGAAATTTCACGTTCACGTGATTGTCCTCCAAAAAATATCCCGATTTTCATATACGCTTATCTAATCTTCGCCTAAACTGCTTGCAAATATAGTATCCCTAAAGGGAAAACTTGCTATTCAGCGAACATCCCCTTTTCTTTGGAAATTCACAACAAAGTGAAGCGAAATAAAATTCAATAAAACCATGCAAAATAAGCAGTGGGTACTCAAAGAACAGCCTGATTTAGATCAAGTAAAGGCATTGCGAGCGCAAATTAATGTGAGTGAGGCAGTGGCTATTATGCTGCTTCAGCGAGGAATCACAGATTTTGAGACGGCAAAGTTATTTTTTAATCCTGGTATGGGGCAAATGTATGATCCTATGCTCATGGAAGATATGGACAAGGCGGTTGAACGATTGATTCGAGCCGTGACGAATGAAGAGAAAATCCTGATTTATGGCGATTATGATGTCGATGGAACTACAGCAGTATCCATGTTTTATGGCTTTTTGTCAAAGCATTACCCCAATATCGCGTATTACATTCCCGATCGCTATCAAGAAGGCTATGGGGTTTCTACAAGAGGGATTGATTACGCTTCCAAAGAAGGGTTTTCATTAATCATCAGTTTAGACTGTGGCATTAAAGCAGAAGAAAAAATTGTATACGCCCGCGAATTAGGCATCGATTTTATTATTTGTGATCATCATACCCCTCCAAGGCAATTACCACCTGCTTATGCCATTTTAGATCCTAAACGTACCGATTGCTTGTATCCTTATAAAGAATTAACGGGCTGTGGCGTAGGCTTCAAATTATTACAAGCCTTTGCGCGACATTACGATATCGAGGAAACCGAGCTATTCGAATACCTCGATTTTCTAGCAGTGAGCACTGCATGTGATATTGTGCCAATTACAGGTGAAAATCGGGTGTTAGTGAGTTTAGGCTTGCAACTGTTAAATGAATCACCCCGAACGGGTTTTCATGCCATGATGGAAGTGGCGGGGTATCACAATAAAGAGTTGAATGTGGGCGATGTACTTTTTGGAATTGGCCCACGAATTAATGCTGCTGGACGGATTGCCCATGCCAATCATGCGGTAGAACTGTTACTATGCGAAGATGTTGATCAAGCCTTACAATTTGCCCAAAATGTAGATCAAAAAAATGTGACGAGAAGGGAATATGACGGTGCCATGACGGAAGAAGCGCTGCATATGATTGAGCAATCAGGCATGGCAGAAATGAAGTCTACGGTATTGTATAAAGAAGATTGGCACAAAGGTGTGGTGGGAATTGTGGCTTCTCGATGCATTGAACATTACTATCGCCCAACGATTATTCTTACGGAATCCAATGGGAAAGCAACAGGCTCTGCGCGCTCTGTAAAAGGATTTAATATTTATAATGCCATCGCTGAATGCGATGAATTTTTAACGCAATTTGGCGGGCATGACTTTGCCGCTGGCATGACCTTGCCCATTGAAAATATTCCTGCGTTTCGCCAACGGTTTGAAGAAGTCGTAGCAGGTAGTATTTCGCCTGATTCATTAATGCCAACGGTAGTGATTGATACTGAAATTACATTAGATCAGATCACTTGGAAGTTTTATAATGTGTTGAGCCGGATGGCTCCTTTTGGGCCAGGAAACCTTCAGCCGCTATTTGTTGCTCGAAATGTGACCTTGGATCGCCCCCCACGTTTACTAAAAGAAAAACACCTGAAACTAAGCGTGCAACAAGGTGGACAGCGTTTTGATGCCATTGGCTTTAGCATGCCCCACTATTATGCGCGTATACAAGAAGTGCAGCAATTCGATATCGCTTTCCACATTGATAAAAATACCTTCAATGGACAAACGAATCTTCAATTACGATTAAAAGACATTAAATTTTCAATAGCGAACTAACCACGATACGATGAATATGATATCTGACCTTGTGCCTGAAAGTGGACGACCTCCCATTTTGAACGGCCACACCATTACGGCATTAGAAACGATCGTGAAAGAGAAATCCTTGAAAGAACGGGAAAGCGATTACGCTTACACTTGGACACTCTATTTGACAGATGGTGGGCAATGTAGCTACCAAGATGTCATCACTGCTTTTTTAGACATTCACGAATATATTGTAAATGAGCCTGTTTTGGATAATACCCTAATTGGGCAATCAGGCATTGGCTTTTTGATGGAACCTGGATCTGAATGGGATGGAAATCCACGTGATGGATTTCGCAGGGGGATTGATATTGTTTCTGGAGGCTTTGATGGTATTCATTTTTCTTGCTGGATAGGCGAAGAATGGCAACATGATCCACAAATTAGCCCAAGATTCGAACTGCCGATTCACATAAAAACCAATTGGGATTGGGAATCTGAAAAATTACTGTGGCAGTTCATTGCGCAACGTTTTGCAAAAATTGGCTACACAGATTCTACGCTAAACTCATCGTTAAAGCGGCATTTACTCAAACGCTTGGAAAATCATCCAGAAGAGTTGAAAGCTTTGACATAATTAAATAATTCTGAATAAACTCCTTTGATTTCATGAATTTCCTGCTTTAATCGTACCTTGCGCATCAGTAACAGATCATACTTTATTTCAGCATGGCAGGATCATCAAAGAAAGCAATTTATGGGGCGATTATAGCTAATACGGCAATCGCAGTTAGTAAATTTATAGCCGCATTTTTTACAGGTTCAGCATCCATGATGTCAGAAGGAATTCACTCTTTAGTAGATACAGGCAATGGCATATTGCTATTGTTTGGAATTAAACGGAGCCAGAAGCCTGCTGACGAAAAGCATCCCTATGGTTATGGTAATGAAGTATACTTTTGGAGTTTTGTGGTTGCGATTCTCATCTTTGCATTAGGAGGAGGAATTGCCCTCTATGAAGGCATTGAGCATTTACTTCGCCCTCGTAAGCTAGAACATGTAGGCTGGAACTATGTCGTATTAATTTTAGCTTTGATTTTTGAAGGAGCGGCATTGCGAGTTGCACTCAAAGAGTTTAATGCTACACGCGGGAATAAATCGTTTCTGCAAGGCTTAGTAGACAGTAAAGATACTTCTACAACAGCCATTGTAATTGAAGACTCTGCGGCACTCATTGGTTTGGTTATCGCTTTGGTATGTGTGGCACTAGGCCAATTGACCGGTATTCCTTATTTTGATGGGCTAGGTTCTGTACTCATTGGTCTGTTATTAATTTCAGTATCCTTGTTTTTTGCTATTGAATGTAAAGATTTATTGGTTGGAGAAGGGTTGATACAAGAAGACGTTGGAAAAATCAATCAGGTGTTGCATGATGAACCCAATATTTTGGTATTTAAGCGACCATTGAGCTTGTATTTTGGCCCAAAAGAAGTGTTGGTAAATTTAGATGTGAATTTTAAAGATGAACT
>JBMYQA010000110.1:0-17806 GCA_049600855.1 Flammeovirgaceae bacterium
ATGACAAAAAAGTCCTTTTTTTGCAGAATAACAAGCATTTTTTACAAAGTGAGAACTCCTGCTTATTTCTAAACGAAAATCCTAATGTTAGACAAGTTCTATTTGTACTTTTGTAAGATATGTATTTTTTCCAGTTTTTTATTCTCTTCTTTCACTTATGCCATTAATTGAACTCAAAACAATCATTAGTGCTCCTATCAAACTTGTATTTGATTTATCAAGAGATATTGATTTTCATCAAAGTTCTATGAAAACTTCTAAAGAACAAGCTATTGCGGGAGTTACTACTGGATTAATTGAGTTAGATGAGTCTGTAACTTGGCGGGCTAAACATTTTGGAATTTGGCAACATTTAACTTCAAAAATTACCGTGTTTAATTCACCTTACTACTTTGCAGACGAAATGCAAAAAGGAGCTTTCAAAGCTTTTCGACATGAGCATATTTTTACAAGACAAGATCACCAAACCATTATGATCGATAGGTTTCATTTTGAAAGTCCGTTAGGAATATTAGGAAAAATGGCGAATATCCTATTTTTGACAAAGTATATGACCAAATTACTACGCACACGAAACGAACAACTAAAGGTAGAGGCTGAGCGAAGGGCAAAATTGATGGAATAGGCAGATACCTACCTAAAATTCCTCCATTTTATATACCTTTGAATCCTCGAATTTTACAAAAACAATCCTTACAATAATCAACTATGAAAGTAGATATTGCCAAAAAACTCGAACGATCATTCATACCCAAAGACTTCAAACTTTCAGATTGGGAACAGTTAAAACCTTACTTTGATCAATTATTAGCACGCGAAATCAGTTCGAAAGAAGAACTGGAACAGTGGATGCTAGACAACAGTGAATTGAGTTCCGTACTTTCTGAAAATGTAGCTTGGCGTTACATCAACATGACGTGTAATACCAAAGATGAAGCACTAGCTGATTTTTATAAACAGTTTGTTACGGAATTGCAACCCAAAATAGCCCCTTTAGATAACCAGCTTGATCAGAAGTTATTAGGAAATACTCATTTTGATCAATTAACGGGTCGAGCTTATGAGATTTTAGGCAAACGCATTCGCAAAGATGTGGAAATCTATCGAGAAGAAAATGTGCCTTTACAAGCAGAGCTCCGAGCAGAACAGCAACAATTTGGAGCCTTAAATGGTGCAATGACGGTAGAAATTGATGGGAAGGAAATGACCTTGCAACAAGCGGGTACTTTATTGGAATCGCAAGATCGAGCAAAACGCGAAGAAGCTTACCGAAAAATCCATGAAAGACGGTTACAAGATGCCGAAAAGCTAGACGAATTATTTTCTAGTTTAGTAAAAAAACGTGATAAAATCGCTAAAAATGCTGATTTTGCAAATTACCGCGACTATACCTTCAAATCTATGGGGCGGTTTGACTACACCCCTGAAGATTGTTTTCAATTTCACGATGCCATCCAAACAGCAATTGTACCTTTATTGAATGAGCTGGCCGAAAAGCGGAAACAAGATCTCAATTTATCGGAACTCAAGCCTTGGGATAAAAAGGTAGATGTTACAGGCAAACCGCCTTTGAAAGCCTTCGAAAATGTAGACCAGTTGATTGACCAGTCTATTGAATGTTTTCATCGACTTGATCCATTTTTAGGGGAGTGCTTGGCGTATATGAAAACGCAAAAACACTTGGATTTAGATTCAAGAATTGGAAAAGCTCCTGGAGGGTACAATTACCCACTCATGGAAACGGGGATTCCGTTCATCTTCATGAATGCCACTTCTACCGTGCGCGATTTAGTGACGCTCATGCATGAAGGCGGACATGCCGTACATTCCATTCTTATCAAAGATTTGGATTTAGTGGGTTTCAAACACCTCACGCCTGAAATTGCAGAATTAGCGTCTATGACCATGGAGTTATTGAGTATGGATCATTGGAATTTATTCTTTGAAGATGCAGAGGAATTGAAACGTGCCAAAGCCAATCATTTAGAAGATATTTTATCGGTACTTCCTTGGATTGCCACCATTGACAAATTCCAACATTGGATTTATGAAAACCCCAATCATACCATTGAAGAGCGTACAGCCGAATGGAACAATATCTTTAATGCATTTTCTGATGAGGTCACGGATTGGACGGGCTTAGCGCAATTTAGAGACATCAGTTGGCAGCGCCAAATTCATTTATTTGAATTCCCGTTTTATTACATTGAATACGCTATTGCCCAACTCGGAGCAATTGCCATTTGGAAAAATTACCGTGAAAACCCTAAAAAAGCGCTGAACCAATACCTCGATGCACTCAAATTAGGTTACACCAAATCAATCGGGGAAATCTACGAAACGGCAGGCGTTCGTTTTGATTTTTCCGCAGCTTATATGCAAGAGTTAATTGATTTTGTAAGAAAAGAACTAGCCGCTATTCATGCCTCTTAATTTTTAGCTGCTTGTGTAAAACCTTACATCACTGAATACGACTAGTCGCATTACCCATTGTCTCATTCAACACTAGAATTAGGCAATGGGTATTCGTTTATAACAAAGTATCAATCATTTTTTATATCATAATCCCTAGTGCTTCACCAAATTAAAATTGACGGGTGATCCAAGGATATACTTTCTCAATCTCTTCGTCAGAAAAATATCACGTACCTATAGTATGTTCAATTTTTCTTTCTTGATCTTGAGAAAGTAGTATCATGCCTAACCCATCATTTCAATATTGGTCAAGCACTAGAACTAATTTACTTTTTTATAGAAAGTGTAATCATATGCTGCACGCATACAAACGCTTATTTATCCCATTTACACACATCACCCCCTAATTGTTCATATTTAGTTTATTTCATGTAAATATAGCGTTAAAATTCAATCTAAGTTTTTCAGCTTACTTAAGTAGAGATATTGTAATTGAGGGTGAGCGAAAACAAGCCTAGTTTAGTGGTGTAAAAGAAAAAAACTTACTCACTCCTAGTCTTACATGTTATGTTCACCTTTACCCAATCAAGAATTTATTTAGTTGCCTTTTTGGCATTATTTGCATTTGCTTGTACCGATCAAGATATCATTCCTGAAGATGAGTCTTTAGAAGATGTTGAGTTTTATGAGATGCGCTTAGATGGCGAATTACCTGCCGCTACTTTTGATGGCGAAGAAGATGACGAAATGGGGAATGCCATTTTAAGAACTTCTAGCTTTACAGAAACTTTTGACAACTACTATAAAGGAAGTTATGCTGGAGCTAATGCTTACTTTAATTCTGGAACTTGGTATTTATCTGATGCCTTAACGGGCAGCAGCAGCCGTGACCGAAAGTATGGTTCACGTTCTGTTAGAATTCGAAATACAGGTTATGCCATTATGCAATTTAATATGGATCAGGGAATTGGTGCTGTTACGGTAAAGCATGCCAAATACGGCAGTGATGGAACAAGTAGATGGCGATTAATGGCTTCAACCAATAATGGAAGTAGTTGGTTTTATTTAGGTGCTGAATTCACTACGAATTCGACTTCATTTAAAACAGCTACCATTAATGTAAATATTCCGAGTGCTGTACGAATTGGTATTCAAAAAACCGCTGGTGGTGGTAATCGAATTAATATTGATAATGTAGCCGTTACCAAATATTCAGGTTCTGGTGGTGGCGGTAGTGCTCCTGCAACGCGCGATAGCAACTTAACTTTTGGAAATCCTTCAAATGCTTCTACCTCATCTACGAATTACTTAGTTTCTAGAAATGAATATGCGTTGGCTTATAATGAAAGTAAGGGCACGCCAAAATGGGTAAGTTGGCACTTAAGTGATGCTTGGTTAGGCAGTGCTTCACGCAATGATAACTTTAGAGTAGATACCAGTTTGCCTAGCAATTTTTACCGTCCGAGCCACAGCGACTATACAGGTTCAGGGTTTGATCGCGGACATATATGTCCTTCTGCTGACCGTACTTATTCCACTTCAGCAAATTCGAATACCTTCTACATGAGTAACATTGGCCCTCAGGCTCCTAGAAACAACCAACAAACGTGGAGATACTTCGAAGAATATTGCAGAGATTTAGCAGAAGCAGGTTATGAGTTACACATTGTTGCAGGAGTTGCAGGGCGTGGCGGAACAGGCCGCAATGGTT
Source organism: Flammeovirgaceae bacterium (assembly GCA_049600855.1). Lineage (GTDB taxonomy): Bacteria > Bacteroidota > Bacteroidia > Cytophagales > Flammeovirgaceae > JBMYQA01. Next base: position 4,127 of record JBMYQA010000110.1, read on the forward strand.
ACCGAACGACCATTGATGGTGGAAACATCGAAGTGCCTAGCTCTTTTTGGAAATCAGTGTTGGTATTGCCTAATGGCTCAAGCGATGTGAGTCGAGTAGATTTGAATACCCGTATCATTACGGTGAATATCCCTAATAATGAAAGCATCAGCACAAACTGGGCAAGCTACCGAACTTCTGTAAATACCATCGAAAGCTTAACAGGCTTAGATTTATTTAAAAATATTTCTAATTCTTATGAGAACACGCTAGAATCCAGAGTAGACAACGGCCCTACTCAATAAGAAAAAGAATAACTATGTTGTGTGTGTGAATCTAAATTGCCTTCTGAATAGTCATTCAGGGGGCTTTTTTAATTAATCATCTCCCATCCCGAAATCGCTTTGCTCCAATCAACACTTGATAGGCAGGCACTAATGCAAATTCTTCCAACTCCCAAACAATGGGTTTGCCTACTTTTCGGGATAAGTGAATCACCCGATTTTCCCCAACATACACGCCTAAATGTGCTCCCCAAGGTTGGTGATCTTTTTTGAAAAATAAGATATCTAATGGTTCCAGCTTTTCACTTAGGGTAGAATAGGCTTGATCTTCCCACAATTCTTTGGAGCGGAGATCAGGTACCAGTTTGCCATTATAACGGAGCAAGGCATACGCAAACACTTGGCAATTGGCTCCAGTAGCCTGCATATCGTGGGTTTCTCCATTCGGAATAATCCTTGGGTTGTAGTTGATATTCATGTACCACGTTGGAATGGCAAAGGGAAAGTAAGGTAAGTGTTGATCAAGCATAGTTTCTGGGGATTTAGTAAATAGATAGCTATACTCACGTGATTCCAATCCATAAGTTTCAGTGCGCCTCTTCAAAATTGAAGTTTTATAAGACCGTTTTCCATTTCCCAAAACATCCTGTAACTTAGTTAGGTGCACTTTATTTAATAACCTTGATTACCACATGTCTATTCAGAGTCAAATAAAAGCCGCCCTTTTTCAACATTGCCAAACCTATGTAGATGAGCGTATTGACCGCATAAAAACCGCCATTCAAACGGCACAAAATGCGGCCAACGAAGAATCTAAAAGCAGTATGGGCGATAAATATGAAACCACCAGAGCAATGATGCATCTTGAAAAAGAAAAACTCATGGGACAATTACAAGAAGCCGCCCAATTGAAGAAAACACTGGCTCAAATTACCCCAAAAGTAAGCACGATCATTCAGCTGGGAAGTTTAGTAAAAACCCAAGCGGGCACTTACTATTTAGCGGTGAGTATCGGCAAAGTACAATTGGATGGCACTGCTTACTTTGTCATTTCTCCAGCTTCGCCCATTGGTAAAGCATTGCTTGGCAAGCAAATGAATGATGAAGTCAACTTTAATGGGAGGAAACTCATTATTCAAGCAGTTGATTAAACTGGTCAAGTTGTGTAGTAAATGCTTGAATGACACGCAGTGTAGATTCATCAGAATCATAGATTGAATACCAGCCTTGGTGCTCATGTGGAGGATCTCCTGTAAGCTCATCGCCGATCTTCCATAAACCTTTAGGTGCCTTGGGTCTGCCCTCCCCTGCCCAAGCCCAAAAATTTGCCCCAGCAATGAGTCGATCGTTTTTGACCTGATCAACGATGTAACGAAATACATCCTTAAAAAATAGATCCCGCATGGTCGTTGTTGCCCGATCATCATAACTCCCATGATCGCGAGCGATTCCAAACTCTTCTAACACCAATGGTTTTTTCAACGGAGCTACTTTTTTCAATTGGCTGTCGAGGTAATGCAAACAGGCTTGTTTCGCTTTCGGGTACGTTTGAGGCTCCTTAGGATCATACCATCCCCAGTTTTGTATCCAACAATGAATGGTTACATAATCAATCGCATCTGCTAAATGATCTTCGTAGACATCAACACCATTAACTTCAGGGTGCGTCGTATCCCCTTCACTTCCTAATGAAACTAAGTGATTGGCAGCTAAGGATTTGATAAGCTGAGCTGATTCACGAATCCATTTCAAATACGATTTGCGATGTAATGATGCTCTAGGTTCATTAGCCAATTGCCAAGCCATAATGGTAGGATCATCGCGATAAGCAAGTTGGTTTAGCGTATTTGTGCGACAAATCAACTGCCTTATTGCTTCATGGTACCAATGTATGGCTTGCTGATTTGCATAAAATGTTGAGGTATACACTTGATACGTCCACCATTCGCCACCTCTCATTGGAGGTGGATAGGGTATTTTTGAGCCATCTTGCCACGAAATGTATTGGCTCATTCCTCCCGACCACGGCCAAAAATTATTCAAGCATAAAACGGCATGCATATTCCGTTTAGCCATTTCTACTAATAAAAAATCCAAGCCAACTAAATAGGTTTCATCTAACACAGCAGGCTTATTTTGGATGGCAGGTACAATGCGCAAAGGTTCCGAACTTGGGCCTTCGGTTAATGCCATAATGCGAAGATTTGTAATGCCCAAAGTAGCTAAATGATCCAACTCTCGCAGCAATCTTTTCGGATTTTCTACGGCTAAATTCACGGCCGACCAAAAGTTGGTACCAATAAAATAATAGGGATGGTCATTTTTGAAAAACTTCCCTTGGTGTACACGTATGAATGGCGTATCAAACATGTAATGGAGATTTATAATGCTCTTAATATGGGATAATTGGGCACTACCGCTTCAATTTCTTTATATGCAATCTTGGCTAAAATAGCTTGGCGTTCCGCTTTATCATAATCGAGCGTTTTTAGCAGAAGTTTAAAATGCGAACGAATCATTTGCTGTTGATCGAATGCTTGTCCATGAATGTATTGATCCCCTATTGCTTGCAAAAAGCCTAAAATCATGGAAATGATAATTTCCAATTCCTCTTCAGTTTCTACTTTTCCCAATTGCTTCACCCGATCCATCATGTTTGAATGAATCACCTTGGAGACGCGATACGAACGAAAAGCCACCAAATAAAGCTCGGCATGTCTTGTGTTTTCCAATAAAGAAAAATAATACCAGCACAATTCATGAAAAAGTGCCATTTCAGGACTATGATTGTAATCCCGTTCAATCAATTCCCTCACTTTTTCTATAATTGTTAGTGCAATATGCAATAAGATATCTTCCTTATTCTGAAAAAAATGATAGAGCGTACTATTCCGAATACCACAACATTGAATAATCATTCGAGTGGTCGTTTTCTGATAACCATGCTCTTGAAGGAGTTCTCGTGTTACTTTTAAGATTTTTGTTCTAGTTTCTGCAGCGTGTTGTGCTCTTTTCATGTAATTTATTCTTGATTCTGATTGCTTCGTTATCGTACTTTTCTTAGTAAGAAGCTGCTAAAATGCCTATTTAGGAGGGGCAATCTAAAAAAAACCTTGCGGAAGCTTCGGAAAAAGGATAAAAATATTTTACTTTTGGAGCATGCTCCAATTTTAACATTACGATTATGGAAGCTTACGCTCAAGCACTCATGTACGCCATTCCGATTTTTATTTTCTTCATTTGCATTGAAGCAATAGTAGATCAAGTGAAGAAAAAAGGGAGGTTAAACGCCTTTGATACCATTTCCAGCTTAAGTTCTGGTCTAACCAACATTGTAAAAGATTCGTTGGGTTTAGTGATCGTCATTGTATCCTATCCGTTTCTACTCGAATACCTTGCTATTATTGAAATTCAAGAAACTTGGCTCGTTTATGTCGTTGCCTTCGTTGCCCTTGATTTTGCAGGATATTGGAATCACCGCCTAGCGCACAGCATCAACTATTTTTGGAACCGCCATTTGGTACATCACAGCAGTGAAGAGTTCAATCTACCTTGTGCATTGCGGCAATCCATCTCTGAGTTATTTGGGATTTATACGTTGTTTTTAATTCCTGCCGCCATCTTTGGAATACCTGAAAAAGTCATTGCTATTATTGCCCCGATTCAGCTCTTTTTGCAATTTTGGTACCATACGCAATACATCCCCAAACTGGGATTTTTAGAATACATCATCATTACCCCTTCGCAACATCGCGTGCATCATGCCATCAACCCCATTTATTTAGATAAAAACTTGGGGCAAATCTTCTGCATTTGGGATCGATTATTTGGCACCTTTCAAGAAGAGTTGGAAGAAGTTCCTCCTGTATATGGCATTACTCGTCCAGTACACACCTGGAACCCAATTAAAATTAACTTTCAACATCTTTTTTTATTAATCTCAGATGCTTGGCGGGCAAAAAACTGGGCTGATAAATTAAAAATTTGGTTTATGCCTGTGGGATGGCGCCCTACTGATGTAGCAGAAAAATATCCTATTCACAAACCCGAAGATATCTACCAGATCAAAAAATACAATACGAACCCTTCTAAGTTCTTAATTGTATGGTCATGGTTTCAGCTCATCTTTGTCCTCTTCTTATTACTGTTCATGCTGCATCAATTTGGGGCAATTGGTTTTCCTAACCTGTTCATTTATGGCGGAATGCTTATGGCCGGAATTTATGGCTTTACCGCTTTAATGGATAAGGATAAAATGGGCCTTTGGATAGAAACTGCTCGAAGTCTGGTTGGCATTGGCATTATTTTAATTACAGGAGATTGGTTTGGTTTCGGGAATCTATTTCCAGGTGCAGAATACTTTATCCTCATTTATTTCATTGCCAGCTTCTTAGGAGCAGTGTATGCCTATCGAGAAGCACATGCACAGTTAGCTACCGCTACACAACACCCCATTATTAATAACTAACCTGACAAACACTTTCTATCGTTCATGCTACTGAAGAATGAAAACCGCCCAGTATGGGTGGTTTTTTAGGTTTAAGCAGGGAAGCAACATGCACTCAGCTGTTTTACCAATTACTTTTTGGACAGTGTGATAATTCCTTTTAAACGTAGCGATTAATCGCTGTTTTTGAAGCATTGATGGCGGGAATCAAAGAAGCTGCAAAAGTAATGATCACCATTGCTGAGCCGGTAAGTGCGAAATCCATCCATTCCATGACTACTGGATAAGCAGGAACAATGGCACTTTCAACACCCATTGTTACTAAACCAAATTCTTGTTGAAGAAAACACACAAGAAATGCGATGAACAACCCCAAAATAACTCCAGTAACCCCAATGAGCGCGCCTTCAAATAGGAATATATTTCGGATAATGGCATTGGTAGCGCCAATGGATTTCAAGATGGCAATATCTCGCTTTTTTTCAATGGTTAAAATCACTAAGCACGCAAAAATATTAAAGGAGGCAATTACCAATACAAACATGAAGGCAATAAACACAAACAAACGCTCTACTTTAACTGCACGTAGTACGGTTGCTTGTTGTTCTTCAGACGTTTCTACGTTGAATTGCGCACCCAGCTCCTCTTTTAATAACTGTTGGAGGGTCAGAATATTTGCATCTGAGTCCACCTTAATTTCCAATGCAGTACGTTGATGCTCGTACTTAATGAGCTTTTGCATAAACTCTATTGGCACAATTACAGTAGTCATATCCAATTGTTGCTCAATAGAAAATACACCTTTCGGCATAATGGTTCGTTTATAAAATGCCTTGGCAGGATTTAATTGTACCGACTTTTGATTTTTAGGATACCAAAACTGTAAAGCGCGCGTCCAATTGGAAAGTTGAATACCGCCCATCTGGTATTGAATGCCAACTCCAATGAGCGCAAATAGTTTATCATCTTCTTTTAACACCGCTTCCCCCTCAATAATGGCAGAGTCTAATTGATATTGTTCTAAGAAATTATCCGAAACACCTTTGAGTGTTACTACCATTTGTGCATCACCATAGCGCAGTAAGGCATTATCTTCAATCACTTCTGTAAGCGCCGCTAAATGAGGAAGCTTCAGCAAACGCTGCCTAAAATTATCGTCAAACTCAAAGGTTTTCCCCTTTTTAGCCGAAACTTTTAACTCAGGATTACTTTGGCGAAATAAACTTTTAGTTAAGCCCTCTAAGCCATTAAAAACTGAAAGTACGACAACCAAAGAGGCTGTTCCAGCAAAAACGGCAATCACAGAAAAAATGGAAAGGATTTTAATGAATCCAATGTTCCCAATAAGCTTATTCCGCTCTGGATTAGAGAAGAAATAACGTTTGGCGATATAGAAAGATACCTTTTGGGGCTTCATAATTGATGATCAAAAGCGCGGCTAAAATAGTAGGATTCTACAGGAATCCCATTCTTTTGGTCAAATACGGCCAAAGAAAAAAATGCCCATACCATTTCATTGGTAATACAACGAAGAAGGCATTAGTGCTGTATCAACTTAAATCGTTGAATCACTCTAGCAAAGTATTTAGGAAAATCGTTGTCTCTTGATTTACTTTGCTTGTTCAACTGGATGAGCACTCATGGCTTTATTAGAACTCAACGGCCTTTCAAAAAAATATGCGGGTAATCAGGACTTTGCCGTAGATCAAGTGTCCTTATCCATCCATCAAGGTGAAATCATCGCGCTACTTGGAGAAAGTGGCAGTGGAAAAACAACACTTTTACGATTAATTGCAGGATTTGAGCGGGCTCAATCTGGCAATTTGACTGTAAATAACCAAACGCTGATTGATTCAACGCGATTCCTTCCACCAGAAAAGCGAAATATTGGGATGGTTTTTCAAGATTATGCGCTTTTCCCACACATGACGGTCGTTCAAAATGTCGCTTATGGCATTAAAAAAAACAAAGCACAAAAATCAACCATTGTACATGAGATGCTCGCTTTAGTTGGTTTAGTTGAGCTTGCTAACCGTTATCCGCATCAACTTTCGGGAGGTCAGCAACAACGCATCGCACTTGCACGGGCATTAGCAACCAAGCCTCATTTGCTGCTACTGGATGAACCCTTCAGTAATTTAGATGAAGGCTTAAAAGAGCAAGTCCGAAATGATTTAAAAAATATCTTGAAGCAATCTGGTATCACGGCCATCTTTGTTACACACGATACCCGAGATGCACTAGCCGTAGCCGATCGGATTGCCATTTTAAAAGATGGGAAAGTACAACAATTTGACACTCCTCTGAATATCTATCGACATCCAAATACCCAATATGTCGCACAATATTTTGGAAGAGTAAATTGGTTACCAGCTAAAATAAGTGCCGCAGAAATTTCTACATCAATAGGCAAATTTCCCACTGCTGATCTCATGCCTCAAGCTGGAAATTACCTCTTAGGAATTCGCCCTGAGAGTATTGTACTTGCGCAGGAAAAAAATCAAAGCTTAACTGCTACTATTAGTTCATGCAAGTTTTTCGGTAATTACCAAGAAGCCCAACTCCATATTAACGGAATTGATTTAGCCGCTCACTTCAGTTCCCAACTTTCATTCACTATTGGCCAGCAGATTCCCGTTTCAGTGAACCATGCTGAATTAATTCTGTTAAGCGTTTAATCCACATGGCTGTTGACTCACATATCATTGTGGAGAAATGCATTCATGGAAAGTGGCAACTTCATGCACATTTTTCCACACAAGATACTCGGGCATATTGTGCTTTAGCTGGAATTGATAAAGCTGCTAAACAGCTTCATATTATAACTAATGATGAAGTGACCACAGCAACCTTTGAGCTTCTTGAAGAATATGAAGTAGAAAAAGCAGACCTAAGTACAATTCACTTATCAGATTTCTTCACACTTCTTAATCAATTAGCCCCCAATCATCCCAGTTCAGCCCCTGACCTCATTGCTGAAATCGCAGCGAAATATCAAGAAGCAGAACACATCAACTGCATGAGTGTAATCAAAGAATTATGTTTGCCAATTAACCAAGTGCAACATCAGGATGCTTATCGTGTGATACTTTTTTGGGGATATTAGTAAAAACTGTAGGCATAAATCACTTGCCTACAGCCTTTATTCATTAGTGCGGAAATTCGTCAGCTACATCAACACCATGCAACAATGCGGTTGTTTTTAAGGTTTCCATTAACATCAGCACAGTTCGCTTTTCATTGCTTTTTTTCGGTATGGCTAAGCTTAAGTGCTGCACCTTGTTGAGCAACTGAAAATCAATCGTATGTTGTAACAAACGAATCTCATGGATATGATCAAAGCTTACACTGAAGCGAAATGGAAGATTTACACCTTCTGGCCGAATCGTAACTAAACGAGATGAAAAGGCAAATACGTAACACAAGCTAAGCATCCAACTAGAGGCTGCAATTACAGTATGCTGTAAAAATATCGTGCCTTTAACCCAGATTAATACAGAGATTAATACAAAACCTAGTCCGACAAAACTGCTAAGTTGTTTGCTAAACGTTCGTGCTGGCATAAGAAAGTGAATGCGGTCTCCCCTTTGAAACACCCAGTTTTTCTGAAAACTGAGCAACAATTGCCACAGCAATAGGCAAAATAATATTGCCCATCCAAGAATTGATAATAGGATCATGTGATTAAAGTAGTTGGTAAATGATTGTAGATTCTAAATAGAAATAGTTTTAATAGGTATATACAGTCCCATGCGACTGATAAAATTCAGTCGGCAAAGGAGTGTTGGCAACAAGGCATAATTTACCTTGAGCACATTCAACTCATAAATACGATACTACATCTTGTTTTTAAAAATAGAGATGTGAATAATGTTTGCCGCCATTCTTGTAGCGCGCAGAATGGGACAGACATTTGTAGGATAACAGGTTGGGTAAGTGGTTGCATTTTTATAGTTTTTATTAAGTGATGGTATTTTTTGCTTAATCAAATATACGGTGAACCCCTGTTTAGGTTGTAAAATCGAATTATTTCTTAATAAAATGTAAAATCCCTGGCAACAGTTCTGACTTCAATGCCAAGCTGGGATCACCATAGGTCGCATAATTTGCCATGCGGTCTTTCGGTCCCGCCTTCAAGATGTGGCTCATACCTTCAATAAGTAATAATTCCGCTGACGGATTCGCTGCTTTAAGTAATTTCGCCTCGCCCTCCCCCACTTGGATATCTGTAGTACCTTGTACGATTAGCACAGGTATGCTAAGTGATTTTATGATTTTTTGTGGATCTTTCTGCATCCATGAAATCAAATAAGGTTGTATGGCTGGTCGAAATATGGAAAATAGCAACGGATTCACATCTGGTTTCGTTTTCCCAATTACCAAACTATCCAACACCGCAGTTGCTTCATTTTTAATAAATTCCGATTGCATACTAAATTGCTCGCGTAATATTTTATCAGCTGGTTGCCCTGCGCCTGCGAGCGATACATAACGATCAGCTTGAGCTTCTTTGGCGGCAATCATGCCGATTAAGCTCCCTTCACTGTGTCCCATCACAATCACTTCTGAAAAACGATCGTCATTTTTCAACAGCGTAATCCAAGCCTTGGCATCATCTACAAAATGATCGAAACGCAAATCAGCTTCTGCAATCGCAGCTCCCTGACTTAAACCTAGTCCCCGTTTGTCGTAACGTAAAGACGCAACCCCGCCCTCGACTAGCCCTTCGGCAAGCATTTTGAGGCTGTTGTTCTTTCCGTTAATCAATGGGTTATTACCATCGCGATCTGTAGGCCCTGAACCAGCAATAATTAATGCAACAGGACATTTAGATTCTAGCTTTTCTGGCAACAATAAAGTTCCTGAAAGTGAGCCTACATCTGTATTTAATAATACGGTATCGCTCTGCCCAAATCCCAGTTGAAATAAGCTCACGATCAATAAGGTAAGTAGTGTTTTTCTCATAGCATTTAATGAATTTGTCTAATGTAAAACATCAAAAAGTGCAGCCCTCATAGAGGGACAGCACTCGAATGGTTTGTCTAACCTGAACTTATTATTTTCGCTTAGTTGCCGCAGCAATGTCTAAGAATGAAGTAGATCCTTCACCAATTGCAATTGGCGTTTTACCGTCCCACTTTTCAATGGTTTTTAATTGCAAAATATCTTTTGTTAATGTTTGAGATAACAATTTTTGTGCTTCAGCTTGTGCTTTTGCTCGGGCTAACTCTGCATCGGCTTCACCAATTGCTTTGGCTGTAACTTGCTCTGCCTCCGTTTTGATACGCGTTAAGTCATTTCTCGCTGTTAAGGCGCGCTGCTCCGCAATTTGTTTGGCTTCAATGGCACGGTTAAACTCAGGAGAAAAGTTAAAATCTACAATAGAGAAATCACTGACAATAATGTTATTTTCCGCTAAACGCAGTTTAATATCTTCAAATACATCCTTCTTTACCAATGGACGTTTCGTAATCAATTCTTCTGCGGTGTATTTTGCTGTTACAGATTTGATTGATTCTTGAATGGTGGGTGAAATGATTGTTGACTTATAGTTTATCCCCAATTCTTGAAAGATGGTATTGGCTTTCGTCTTATCCAAATAATAATTTAATGCCACCTTGGAGGTCACATTTTGTAAGTCTTTAGAGGAAGCTTTTGCATCGGCTTCAATTTTTTGAATTCGCACATTAACGGCTTCCACCTTAGTTTGGATGGGTACTACAAAATGCATCCCTTCGGGTAATACATTTTCTTGAACAGCTCCAAAGTGCGTGACTACCCCTACATAACCTGCATCTACAATCACAACCATGTTGGTCAGCAGAATTAAAAACATCATAGCTCCAATTCCTATGCCTACCAATTTCATACTTACTTGCTTTGCCATAGTTCAGTGTTTAAAGGAGGTTACTGTTTAACACAACCTCATGGTGAATATTAATACCAATCAATTTGTTACTTTAAATTACGCAAACCGACGGGTAATTTGTTAACAAAATAAAAGCATACCCAAGTATAAACAACTAATAATCAAAAAGTTAATTTACAAACCCATTCTGCCTTCCGAAAATTATTCGGAAAGAATAATTGGAAAGAATGATTAGATTTGCATGAACAATAGATTTATCCAAAGCAGTTCTTCTTGAGCAGCTCCGTTAAAAATAGTGAGCAACTCACAAAAACTAGATTCTGAAAGACAAAAGTTCATGATAGCAATACAAAACATTTCCTTTTACTTTGGCAGTAGAGTTTTATATAAAGATGCCTCCTTACACATTAAGCCTAAAGATAGAATCGGCTTAATTGGTTTAAATGGTACAGGTAAGAGTACCTTACTTCGTATGATTAATGGAGAAATGCAGCCTGAAGAAGGATCTATTTCTATGCCTAAAGATTGTACTTTAGGTTTCTTAAACCAAGACCTGCTTTCCTTTCTGACCGATGATTCTATTTTAACCGTTGCTATGCAAGCCTTTAGCAAACAACTCGAATTACAGGGTAGAATCGATCGAATTCTCAAACAAATGGAAGAAAACTATGAGGATAAATTAGTTAGCAAGCTCACCCAAGCACAAGAGGAGTTTGAAATGTTGGGCGGCTATACCATTCGTTCTCAAGCAGAAGAAATCTTAGAAGGTTTAGGTTTTAAAACTGCTGATTTAGAACGCCCACTACAAGAGTTTTCGGGAGGCTGGCGCATGCGTGTGATGTTGGCAAAACTGCTCCTTCAAAAACCCTCTTTACTCATGCTCGATGAGCCTACTAACCACTTAGATTTACCTTCCATCCAATGGCTCGAAAGTTATTTAAATAGTTATGAAGGAGCCGTGATCATTGTCTCTCACGATCGACACTTTTTAGATCGCGCAGTCAACTCAATTGTCGAAGTTTCTGGTGGAAAGCTGAATTGGTATTCGGGAAATTACCAATTTTACCTCGAAGAGAAAGAACTGCGAAACGAGTTGCAAGCGAATGCTTACAAAAACCAGCAACAACAAATCAAACAAACCGAACGCTTCATTGACCGCTTTAGAGCCAAAGCCACAAAAGCACGACAAGTGCAATCCAAAATCAAACTACTCGAAAAAATGGATCGCGTAGAAGAAGTGGTGGACGATTCCATTTCCATGAACTTCGATTTCCGTTTTGCTCAGCAGCCAGGTAAAATAATTGCTAGCCTAAAAAATGCGAGCAAAGCTTATGGTGCGCTAGAAATTCTAAAAAATACAGCAGCCACCATTATGCGTGGCGATAAGATTGCACTCATTGGCGCCAATGGTAAAGGAAAATCTACCTTACTTCGCATGGTTGCGGGTACGGAAGACTTTGAAGGAGAGTTGCAACCTGGTCATAATGTCATTCCGTCATTCTATGCACAACATCAGCTAGAAGCACTCAGCTTAGAAAGTGAGATTCTTGAAGAGTTAATGCAATCAGGCTCTGAACGTACTGAACTGGAACTGAGGAATTTACTAGGCTGTTTCCTATTTACAGGTGATGATGTCTTTAAGAAAATCAAAGTACTTTCTGGAGGGGAAAAGTCGAGAGTGGCCTTGGCTAAAACCTTGATTTCACAGGCCAACTTTTTATTACTCGATGAGCCTACCAATCACCTCGATATGCAATCGGTAAGCATACTAGCCGATGCCTTGAAAAATTACCAAGGCACCTACCTCGTTGTTTCACACGATCGACATTTTATTAGTAAAATTGCCAATAAGATTTGGTACATTGAAGACATGCAAGTGCGGGAGTATCCAGGAACTTATGATGAGTACATGACTTGGCTCGCTAAAAAAGAAACGGAGCAATTACAGACTAAGGAAGAAGCCAATCCAACAAGCAAAGAACCTGTAAAATCGAAAGAAGACACGCAAAAAGTAACGACTCCACAACTCAGTAGAGAACAACAAAAGGAACTCAGTCGAAAGGTAAGTAAGGCCAAAAAGTTGGTTGCAGAGCTAGAGACTAAAATTGACGCATTAGAAACGGAAAAAAAGCAGTTAGAAGCAGAAATGGCTAAACCTGACGTGTATAGCAATCCTGAGCTATTGGCAGAACTTTCTCAAAAATACGAACAACGTAAAATCGACTTGGAACAAGCAAACGATGCATGGACAGAAGCTGCCTTAGCGTTGGAAGAATTAGAAGGCTAATTGCAACACATGCCTACATGGTGTAAAATGTCATGTAGGTATATGCAAAAAAAGCTTGAGAAATCCCCAAGCTTTTCACATCATTATCTAAACTTAAACGCTCTCGTTTTTTATGGTTTTTGCGAGTTTAGTAATGAACTTGTCTTATTTCACTACGTATTGGTTAGTGAATGTTTTATCGTGCGAAGTCACTACTACAGTATATACGCCTTTGGTTAATTTGTCCATATTAAACAGGTAATTGCCATTTTCTTCGCCACTATAGCTCTCTGTATACACTTCATTACCTAAAGCATCGGTAATCACCACATTTACAGTTGCCTGAGCATTTGCAAATCCAATTCTCAATTTATTTGCTTGAAGTGCATCAGGGGCAATTACCGTTTCGAAGTCCAATGCATTTACTGTTTGTCCCACTTCAATTTCTTCCGTGAATGTATCTGAACCTGACTCGATTTTTATCGTGTACGTACCTTCTCCCAATTGTGATAAATCATATCGCTTACGAAGCTCCTGCGTATCGTATTGGGTCTCTCTTAATACCAATTGATTTGCTTGATCGTAAATCTTAATACTCACTTTCTGCTTAGTGAGATTATCAAAAGAAAGTACAATTTTGTTTGTTCCTTTTTCAGTTCTTAAGCTGTAAGCAAACTTCGCATCTGCACTTGCTCCACTTCCTCTGCTTGCTTGTACGTTGGTGTAAAATAATGTGGCTACTACTAAAGAAAATACTACTCCTAAGATTTGTCGGGTTTTCATTTTAATAAGATTAAGTCGTTTATGAATGATTAATTTGACAATCTTAGTTTTT
>JBMYQA010000111.1:0-17704 GCA_049600855.1 Flammeovirgaceae bacterium
ATTTTAATTTGATTTCCTACTTGTAACGAACAATCTCTTGGAATATTTGCATGAAAAGTTAAATCTCTTGCTACTTTTAAAATGATTTTCCAATGATCTCCTTGAAATTGGCGATTAATGATTTGAGCCTCAATGGAGTGGTTTCCTGCTGAATTGAGCTGAATAGCATGTTCGCGGATGCAGATCGTGGAAGAGGTTGGGAAATTGTGCGGCGGGTGAAATGGATGAAGCAGTTCGCCGGAAAGAATGGTAGGATGCCCAAAAAGCTTAGCCACATAGGGCGTTTGTGGTGCATCATAGATTTCAATAGGAGCAGCCAGTTGAATTAATCTTCCATCTTTAATTACCCCAATGCGATCGGAAATACGCAAGGCATCATACGGATTGTGCATCACAAAAATAGCCGTTGTTCCCGACCTTCGGATAATGCCTGTCAGTTCATCAATCAATTGATTTTTTAGAATGGCATCTAAATTACTAAACGGTTCGTCCAATAAGAGCAATTTGGGATGATTGGCGATTGCTCGACCAATCGCTACACGTTGCTGTTGTCCACCTGAGAGTTCTCTAGGGTATTTTTCGGTCAAACCTTCTAATCGACAAAGTTCTGTCAGTTCTTCAATGCGTTTTTCTTGGGCTGCTCTTGGGAAACGCAATAAATGATACCGCAAATTTTCCCACACACGCATATTTGGCGAAAGTAAAAAGCCCTGATTAACCACTTTGATTTGGTCATAGCCAGGAACTAGCTTGTGCGATGGGCCTTTAATCGCTTGATCTGCCAAGTGTATGGAACCTGTATCAGCGTCAAGCAAACCTGCCAGTAGTTTCAGTAAGGTGCTTTTCCCACTTCCACTTTCTCCTAAAATGGTCAATACCTCTCCCGATGTCATGGAAAATTGAATGGGGTATAAAGCGGGGAAATTCGCTTTATCGTAAGTCTTACTGATATGGTCTACAATCAAAAAAGGCATGGAACTGTGTGCAAATGAACTAGTATAATTATAGTGCAAGATGCTATCTTGTACTGGTTACGGACGAAAGTCTCCAGACTTCCAAAATGGGTTCATACAATCGAATCACCGAAGCGTTTAACTGTTGATGTGAACTATTTGATTAACTCACTTAAGCTCGCAAAAATAAACGTAGAACTTGAAAAATTAAGTGTAAAACCATTAGCGTAAATGCGTTAGCTTGCCAAACTTTAGCTTTCTTGAAAACTAACGGGCTAAATAATTGTTCGAGAGGTATGACGTTTTTAGTTTTAAACACCTCAATCAAAACATCACTATGAAACAAACAATACGATTAAGTTTACTATTCCTACTTTTTGCAAGCTATACCTCCGCAGTAGGACAAGGTGCAATTGCTAAAAAAACAGCGGGTATGGTAAAATATGTAGGCTATTTTGATCTTTTTTGGGAGAATAAAACTGGAAAGCTCTACTTGGAAGTAGACCGATTTAATGAAGAGTTTTTACTATTAGGTTCATTACCTGGAGGCGTGGGCTCGAACGATATAGGCTTAGATCGAGGACAGTTAGGTGCAGATCGAATCGTAAAGTTTATGAGAAGTGGGAATAAAGTACTATTAATTCAGCCCAATTACCGCTACCGTGCCGAAACGGATAACTTGGAGGAACAAAAGGCCGTAGCACTTGCTTTTGCCCAATCTGCCTTATGGGGATTTACCATTCAGGCAGAAGACGACAATCGGGTGTTGATCGACATCACTGATTTTTGTTTGCAAGATATGCATGGCGTTGCTGGTCGACTAGCAGCTACCAAGCAAGGAAATTATAAAATTGACAAAAGTAGGTCTGTTATTTTACTAGCTGGTACAAAGAGTTTTCCTGAAAATACAGAAATCGAATCCTTGTTGACGTTTTCGGGAAATGCGAAAGGCAATTACATTAAATCAGTAGCACCTACCGCTTCGAGTGTGACGGTAAGAGCACATTTTTCTTTTATCAAATTGCCAGATAATAATTACCAAAAGCGGGAAATGGATCCAAGGTATGGGTATTTTGGAATTACTTACAGTGATTATGCCACTCCTTTAGGGGAACCCATCAAGAAGCGCTTCATTGCTCGACATCGACTCAAAAAAGCTGATCCTTCGGCCGCAGTGAGTGAACCCGTAGAACCGATTACCTATTACTTAGATCGCGGTACGCCAGAGCCCATTCGTTCGGCTTTGTTAGATGGGGCACGTTGGTGGGCAGAAGCGTTTGAGGCTGCTGGTTTTAAAAATGCCTTTAAAGTGGAAATGTTGCCCGAAGATGCCGATCCTATGGATGTGCGTTACAATGTCATTCAGTGGGTGCATCGATCTACACGAGGTTGGTCTTATGGAGCAAGTGTGATTGATCCGCGTACAGGAGAAATCATGAAAGGACATGTTTCGTTAGGTTCGCTACGTGCTCGACAAGATTATTTGTTGGCCGAAGGCTTACTCAGTCCCTATAAAAGTGGTCAGAAGGTATCGAAAGAAATGGAAGAATTGGCCTTAGCACGCTTGCGTCAGCTTTCTGCCCATGAAGTTGGACATACCATTGGATTGATGCATAATTTCGCAGCAAGTACCAACTCACGGGCTTCAGTCATGGATTATCCGCATCCGTACATCACTTTAAAACAGGATGGAAGCTTAGATTTATCCAAGGCTTATGATACGGGAATTGGCGAATGGGATAAAATTGCGATTACCTTGGGTTATGGAGAATTTAATGGGAAAGATGAAAAAGCGGAACTCAATCAGTTAGTGCAAGATTACATCCAAAAGGGTTATCGTTACATTTCAGATCAAGATGCACGTCCTTTGGGTGGTGCGCACCCACATGCACATTTGTGGGATAATGGGGAAGATGCAGTGAAAGAAATGGAGCGCTTAATGGCTGTACGGGCTCAAGTGATTAACAACTTTTCAGAAGAGGCCATTCCCGAAGGGTTTCCAATGGCAACACTAGAAGAAGTTTTTGTGCCTGTGTATTTGATGCACCGTTACCAGTTGGAGGCCACGTCAAAATTATTAGGCGGCATTGAATATACCTATGCCCTTCGAGGCGATGGGCAATTGACTACTAAAATGGTGGATGCCAGCGTGCAAAAAGCCGCCTTAGCCAGTTTGCTCAACACGCTTGATCCTGCCGTGTTGACCATCCCCGAAAGGATACTCAAACTTATTCCTCCGCGCCCTGTGGGTTTTCCCAAAAATCGGGAAACCTTCAAAGGAAAAACAGGCGTGAGTTTTGACCCATTGACGGCCGTAGAGAATGCCGCTCATGCTACGCTTAGCTTGGTGCTACATCCAGAAAGAGCAGCTCGACTGGTAGAGTTTCATGCGCGCAATCCGCAAAATCCTAGTTTTAATGAAGTGTTGGATGAGGTGTTGAAAACCACTTGGAAATCCACACGAAAGTCTGGCTACCCAGCAGCAGTGCAGCATACCATTGAACGCGCTGTGTTGTATCAATTACTCAAATTGGCAAGTAATAAAAATGCTTCAGAACAAGTCAGAGCAGTGGCCTACTTGAAATTAGATGAGTTGAAAGCATGGTTAAAAAATCAAGCAACAGCAACAAAAGAGTTCAATCAGAAAGCGCATCTATACTATGCAAAAGAACAAATTCGCCTGTTCCAGCAAAACCCTGAGCAGTTTCACCAAACCACCAAATCAAAAATTCCCGCGGGCTCACCCATAGGGCATGCATTTGGTTGTGGCATGAGGTAAGCTTGGTCAAGTAGCTATGAGTCATCCTAAATATTAATTTGGGATGACTTTTCAACTTATGTTACATTTTATAAGATATTGGTTATAAGTAGTTTATATTTTGTGGCTTTCGGCCTTGGACAAATTGCGTTAAGAATTTTGAGAATGAAGCGGAAAGAAATCCCCACTGTTTGAGCGTAGCGAGTTTGGGGATTTCCCGCGAAATGATTAAAATTTAGCTTATTTGTCCACAGCGGGGCTGCCCCAGCCTTGACTTTTTGGTACTTTTGGATCAAGCCAAAAGTACGAAAGGTATTGTTTGGTAATCAAGTATTTATGGAGCCTTATTATGTTAAAATTAAGGAAGCCATCCTGAAGCGTTAATTCGAGATGATCCATATTTTATCACTTAAACTCCCTATTTCAACAATAGACTCGCTTCTTTTAAACAAGCCAACACTTTTGCCAAATCTTCTTTGGTATTAAAAAGGTGGGAAGCAATGCGCAAATTTTGCCCTCGGAAAGATACGAAGATGTGTTGTTTTTTGAATGCTTCCTTTAGCTGATCAATGGAAATGCCATCGGGAATACGAATGGCAAATAAGTGAGCGGCAATTTGATCGTCATTCGGAAACTCAAAACCAAGTGCCCTGACCGCTTCTTTGAATGCTGCTGTGATTTCTTGGCAATACGCTTGGATATTGGCTACGCCCCACGCATTCAATTGGTTGATTGCCGTGTGCAGCATGGGCACTAAAATGAAATTACTCGATTCGCCCACACTATAGCGGTGTGCTTTCGGTTTATATGCCTTTTCATAATCCACCAATCGAGTGAAGTCTTCGCTATTTTTTCGGTTAATCCAATTTTCTTCAATCGGATTTCCCCCATCAAAAGCTTCAGAGTAATAGGCCAAACCCAAGGAATAAGCACCCAATAACCATTTGTATCCTCCACAAATGAGGGCATCGGGCTGAATTTCTGCTATGGAAAATGGATAAGCACCAACAGATTGCGTGCCATCTACGGCCAGTAAAGCGCCATGTTGCCTACTTTTAATGCGAATGGCTTTCAAATCAAAAACAATCCCTTCCGACCAGTGTACATGAGGGAGACTCACCAAGGCGGTATCATCATCAATAGCAGCTAAAATGGCTTCATTCCATAGTTTTCCCCGATTTAGTATATCATCAGGTGCAGGAATGGTTTGGATAGTAGCTCCCGTACGTTCTGCCAGTTTCAGCCAAGTGTAGACATTAGTAGGAAATTGATCTTGAACAATAATAATTTTTTGATTGGGCTTGAGATCGAGGTTATTTGCCACAGTAGCCATGCCATAAGATACGGAAGGAATAATGGCAATGCGCTCGTAATCAGGAGCTTCAATGAGTTTGGCATAAGCTTGTTTTAAGGCGTTGGATTCCTCGAAAAAGTCCTCAGGGCTAATTAAATAGGGACGAAGCTTTTTAGAAACAGCATTTCGCCCAGCTTCATCAACGGATTTTAACTGAGCAGCCATGTAGGAAGTGTTCAAATACGTGACATCAGCAGGCAGGTCAAATTTATCTTTTTGGCAAGAAATCATGTTGGATCAGGTTAGTTAGCGATTGTGAAGGAAATTTCCGTTATTTCTTGGAATCTAGCAACTGCATAAATGGATTTTTAAGTAATGGATATTCGTGATAAACATTATATATAAAAAAAGGCCATTACCATCTCATGGCAATGACCGATTTATGAACTGCTACACTAAAATCTAGTTGATAATCACTTTCTTGTTAAGCGTTTCTGTTGCCGTTTCGATTTTAAGTAGATAAATCCCTTTTTTAACCGCTGAAATATCAAGGCTCGTGTGTTGATGAGTCGATACGCTTTCAATCAGTTGTCCACTTTGTGCATGGTATAAGGTAATTTGCGCACCTTTATCTTCATAATAACTGCTCGGAAGTTCGATGTGTATAAAGTTTGCCGCAGGATTTGGATAAATCTTGATGTCTGTGTGTTTGCTTTCCAAATCTTTTGCCGTGCGCATTTGCGGAACATCACAACAAGCGCCATCATCATTTGTAATGGTCACAAATTTAATAGCCGCGCGATTTCCACATGCGTTTTTGGCAACCATTTGTACATACGTATTGTTGCTTCCCACTTGAAAATGGGCAAAGCTGCTCCCTGAGGATTGCAATACTTTCCAGCAAGGATCAAAAGCAAATGGAGGACAACTTTCGTTTGGTCTCCACTCAATTTCAGTAGCCCCTTGCACCGTTCCATTATACGTCCAACTTCGGTTTCCGCCTGCTTGCGCACTGCTTGCACCATCGAGGTGAGATAGGCTTAAAACAGGTTTGCCCAACCAAATATCCTGACGGTACGCTCTGCCATTTACCGTAGCTTGAACCCAAGCACTCCCCGTAGCAGTGCCATTACTCACAGTTACCGTGAATTGATCATTACTTCCTATAATCGTCAAATTTGCACTAGTTGTCCAAATCACGTCATCATCAGGATCGTTAATTGGAATGGAATAGGTGGCCGTACTATTGGCACAAAGCGCTGCATCTCCTGAGATAGTCATATTCGTAGGTGCTTCAATGATGCGAATATCATCAATGTAATAATATGCTTCAGGATTACTGTGATTGCCTGTGGCGAGTACGGTAGTGTCGTAGTTAGGGTCAAAGTTGCCAATGGTAATGTACTTTACGCCACTGTCAATAGGAGTATAAAATCCGCTAATTTTTGTCCAGCCAGTGGAGTCGGTATAGGCTTGTAGTGCAGGGAAACTGTTCGGGATTTGAGGCGTGAGTTGGTGCAAACCAAAATCCTTGCCCGTTTCAGGGACTAATTCTGACGAATCATTGCTGAGATGTAGTCCTAAATATTTACTCGCATAAGCCGATTTTTCTGCTAAACTCACCCAAAATTCAATGTAATACTCTTGTCCAACTTCCAATGCTTGAGCCAACTCTTGATGAATGTATTCTGCATAAATCACATGATTGCCATCAAAGTGGAAGTTAGGTGCATTGCTGTAAGTAATTAATCCAGCAAATGCATCACCATCCTTTGGCGTTTGGGTACCCAATGACGTGGTTAACGGATTGGTAAAGGGAGACCCACAGGTGTGCAGGTAATCGGCTGTCCCGTTGCCTTTGGTCGCACTCCAATGCGCTGCATAGTAAGCCGCATGGTTGGCAGGGTTAAAGTAACCACTTGGACAAGAGGTATTTAAAGGATCAGCATCTTCCAAACTCGCATTGCTGACTAAATTTTGAGCCTTTGCAAGCGGTGAGATTAATCCAATGAATAAGATGAAGGTGAATAGTTTTTTCATTGTGTGTCAACTAAAAGTGTGAAGAGAATCATTAATGAGTAGGGTAATAATTGCTATGAATAAATAAAGTATTGATTGTCAGATAGTTATGTGTTTTGGTCGGCCTTGGACTAGCAATTCTCACTTTGTCATGTCGACGTAAGGAGACATCTAAGTGTCACGTGGCTAAACGAACTCATTTGGCTTATTTTAGTACATGATTTCACATTTTAATGGGCACGTAGATCTTTCACTATCGTTCAAGATGACAACGTGAGAATTGCTGGAAAGTCAGTCAGCTTTAGCCGAAAGAAATGTTTAAACAGTCTCTTAAACAAAAAATCCCCAGCATTTCCGCTGAGGATTCCATGGTTGAATCATATTCGCTTTTTTCTCTAAAAAGAGGTGTTCACTTCATCATTGCTCTGCATGAGTTAGATTAGAGCAGTTAATCGTATCTATACCGAAAATAGCGTTTTAAATCACTTGTTTACTAACCAATATCGTTGGCTAGCCATATATCGAACTTAATTTCTAAGTTGTCGTGTTTATTGCATGACCTGTTGTGTACCTATTTGAGAAATTACAGCTTCTTGCGTTGACTTGTCAAACACAGGAACATTTTCTGCATTAGAGGCTTGTGAAGAAATTGAAAGTAAAATTAATCCAATTATTAAGATTCCAAGAATCGCTCCAATTGATAAACCTTTGAAAGGTCTTTGGTTAGAATATTGATCATCACATACCGCTTTCATAATATTTGATTTTTCAGTTGTTAGACTTATTTCCCATTGTTTTTTACTGTTATGTAAATATACGTTAAGTATGTCTTTAGAGGTTAAACTTTTTAGGGGACAAAAAGGGGACAACTTCATATTTTTAAAAATCAATGACTTTTACCAAGAAAACAATTGTACTTTTCTAAGCAAACTTTTTTTGTTTAAGCATTTTTTAACAAAAAGTTTTGTAGCCGACTAGTAATTCCAAAGTAAATAGCGAATTTTCGCCTTTCATATCTGGTCATGCTTCGCTATTTTTGACCAGAATTTTTCACCGATAAACTAATTCATCCTTATGAAAGTTACTGTAGTAGGAGCTGGCAATGTAGGAGCAACCTGTGCCGATGTACTCGCATATCGCGAAGTATGTAACGAAGTCGTATTAGTTGATATTAAAGAAGGCTTAGCCGAAGGTAAAGCTTTAGATATTTGGGAGAAGTCTCCAATTAACTTGTACGATACCCGTACTACTGGATCTACCAACGATTATAGCAAAACTGCTGGATCTGATGTTGTAGTCATCACTTCTGGTATTCCGCGTAAGCCAGGCATGAGCCGTGATGATTTGATTTCAACAAATGCTAAAATTGTAAACAGTGTTACTGAGCAAGTTGTAAAGCATTCACCTGATGCGATCATCATCATTGTATCCAATCCTTTGGACGTGATGACTTATGCCGCACATATTAAATCTGAACTTCCTCGAACTCGCGTAATGGGTATGGCTGGTATCTTAGATACAGCACGTTACCGTTCTTTCTTGGCAGAAGCATTAAATGTTTCTCCTAAAGATATCCAAGCAGTATTGATGGGTGGACATGGCGATACGATGGTGCCACTTCCTCGTTACACCACTGTTGGCGGTATTCCTGTAACTGAGTTGATTGATGAGGAAGCCTTGAATGCTATTGTGGAAAGAACAAAGAAAGGTGGAGGAGAATTGGTAAAACTTATGGGTACTTCAGCTTGGTATGCACCAGGTTCAGCAGCCGCTCAAATGGTGGAAGCCATTGTAAAAGATCAAAGACGAGTGTTCCCTGTTTGTATCAAACTAGAAGGCGAGTACGGAATTGATGATTGTTACCTGGGTGTTCCTGTAGTTTTGGGTAAAAATGGCATTGAAAAAATCATCGAACTTGATTTGAACGATGATGAAAAAGCATTGCTAGAAACTTCAAGAGGACACGTAAGAGCAGTGATGGAAACCCTTGATAAAATGGTTGCAGCAAATGCCTAAATCATTTTCCATGTAAAAAAATTAAAGCCAGTTAGCAAACTGGCTTTTTTCGTTTCTTGTCTGTAAATATGATTATGAAACCGCTTCTTCACTTTCATTTTCGAACTCATCTTCAGTGCCTAAGAGTTCGCGCACTTTTCTGACTTCATCTGCTGTATCGTTTACAACAAGTACATAATCTGTCATTTCAAAGTGTTTTTTTCGCCTTAAAACACCTCTTTCTCCAATTAAAAATGCGATGGTCATACCGATGATTGCCCCAGCAACCACACCAAAGCCAACACCAGTTAAAATGCCCATTGGAGCGCCTCCTAATGGAATTAATTCAGTGCCAGGGAACATCAGTAGTTCTAAGCCGATTAAGGCACCTAAAACAGCACCAATTATAGCTCCAAACACAGCGGTGATTTTTAATGCATAAACTGCTGAATAGAGGTGTAAGTGATCTTCTACCACCTCACCATGCCCTACAATAGACATATTTTTATCTATAGGATATCCTTCATCCTGTAAATACTGTAACGCTTTGACCGCCTCAGCATGGCTGTCAAAAATACCTGCGACTTGGTTCTTATCGACCATGATCTTTATATTTTAGTAAAACTTTGGCTGTAGATTATTTTGTGTTAAAAAGGGTACAGTTACCTTCATGATGCGGGCATCGCTTGTTGCACTTCTTTTGCTAAAGCGTTGTCAGGATCATTCTCCAATACCTCTTGTGAAATTTCATGGGCATCTTTCAACTCAATCAATCCCTCCTTATAAAAATTCAAGGCATACTCCTTCAATTTCCAATCAGCAGGAGCTAATTCAATTGCCTGGTCCAAGTGATAATAACCCGCAATATGCCCTGAAGGGATGTGACTCAACGATTCCATCAACAATACAGCACTTGCCTGATGCCAAAAAGCAGTTCCCAGTTTTGAAGCTAAATGACTGGTAAAGGTATACGTCAATATCCCTGTTTCTTCCTCAGCTAGCCAATGTAATAATTTAATTATCTCATGGCCGTGTACATTGGACTTGATATAAGCCTCAGCTTCATCAAACTGATAGTTTAATAATAGCTTACTTAAATCTTTTATAGCATCTTGAAACTTTTCCATTGTTCTCGTATTTAATATGAATGATTACGGATATAAAGCTAGTGGATGTAATCTAGCATTAAGATGAGTGTACTCAATTTGCCAAATGATAAATATCACAGAAGTGTAACCTATTCTAACTGAAACCGTTGGAAAGTTCTCCACAAAATCATTTTTTTGCAAAGCCATGGAAAACGAAAAATACACTACTCATTTTAAGAAGCTTTTTAAGCTTGCTTATCCAGTGATGCTTTCGCAAGCTGGACAAATATTAGTTGGCATTGCCGACAACATGATGGTTGGACAAGTTGGTGCGATTCCACTCGCTGCCTCTGCATTTGCGAATGCGGTATTCTTTAACATCATGGTATTAGGAATGGGCATTGCTTACGGCGTTACTCCTCTAGTTGGTGCCGCCCTTGGAGAGAAAGACAACAAAAAGATTGGTCGGATTCTAAAAAACGGCATCTTCATCAATGTGCTTTCTGGAATTGTAATGCTTATCATTATGTTTGGCATCACGCCATTCATGCATCACATGGGGCAAGACCCTGAAGTAGTGGAAGAGGCCATTCCTTATTTCTATACCTTAGCATTTTCTATTCTACCATTAATGATATTTTTTAACTTCAAACAATTCAATGAAGGAGTAGCCTCTACGAAACCGACCATGGTCATTACCCTAAGCTCTAATGTCATTAATATTTTATTAAACTATATTTTAATATATGGACATTGGGGATTTCCTGAGTTAGGATTATTAGGCGCAGGTTATGCCACCTTGATTTCACGTATCCTCATGGGCATTGCCTTAGCAATTTATACCTTCAAAGCGGCGTATTTCAAACCATTTATTCGCGAAATGGCAAATACCCGAATTCGACTGGATGAATGCCTCAAGATATATCGTTTAGGAATTCCTATTGCTGGTCAAATGCTCATGGAAGTCATGGTTTTTGCCATTGGAGCCATTATGATTGGCTCAATTGGAGCCATAGAGCAAGCAGCACATCAAGTAGTCATTGGTTTAGCTGCACTCACGTATATGATCGCTAATGGATTAGCGGCGGCAACTACGATTCGCGTAAGTAACCAATTAGGAGAAGGTGATTGGCAAAATATGCGCAAAGCAGCACACACAGGCACTTTGATGGCCTTGGTATTTATGACGATTACCGCAGTAATATTTGTCATCTTCAAATATCCCCTACCCGATCTTTTTGTAAAAGATGAAGATCGAGAAGTGGTCATCATTGCAGCCAAATTAATGATCATTGCAGGTTTCTTTCAACTATTTGATGGCATTCAAGTAGTGGCATTAGGGGCTTTACGCGGATTGCATGATGTTAAAATCCCTACATTTCTTACATTTATCGCCTACTGGGTCATTGGTTTACCTGCCTGTTATTTGCTCGGTTTTACCTTTGAAATGGGCGTTGAGGGGATTTGGTATGGATTTTTAATCGCTTTGGGTACTGCCTCTATTTTGTTGGGTATTCGCTTCGAACAAAGCAGCAAAAAAGTCATCCATCGGGAAGCGCAACTCACCAATGATGCAACCACTACTGCCTTAGAACTAGAATAGATGGCACTATTTTTTACGAGTTATTGTTAAGGGCAAAAGTTGGGTATACTGTTCATGAAGTAATGTTAGTTTTTGCTGATTGTTGGATGCTAGCTTAATAGGTTGAGTTTGGAAATTCAACGTAAGCAAAGTTGAAGCTTCCTAGTCTCAACTAGCATTTAAAAAAATATAACTTACTTTCTGGACAGCATATTAGATTTGCCTAATTTATTAGGGATTTAAAACAGAATAACAGGTATCGTAGTTTAACTGATTAGCCAATAGCTAAACCAACATCACATGAATAAAACGCTTATATTAGGAGCATCCCCTTCCATACATCGTTATGCTTATCGTGCTGCACATGATTTGCTGAGTAATGGGCATGAAATTGTGCCCGTTGGCATTAAGTCAGGACAAGTATTTGGAAAAGAAATTATTAATTCGAAAGCGCTTCAAGAAGGTGTAGATACCATTACTTTATACATTAGTCCACAACACCAAACAGAATGGTACGATTACATTTTACAAACAGCACCTCGAAGAATCATTTTTAATCCAGGTACCGAAAACACTGAGTTAGCCCAACTTGCTCAAAAACAAGGTATCGAAGTAGATTTTGCGTGTACTCTGGTAATGCTATCGGTAGGTACTTATTGAAGTAAAGATAATTAAACCTACCACCAAAAAACACTAGGATATAAGAACAAAAATTTATTATATTTAATTGAGGAGAAATAAAACATCTCACTAAAATTCCTCGTTAATGATTAAAATCATGAAAAAAAACTAAAAACATTGGAATTTTTGTTTTTTTTTCTATTGTAACATCAGTATTATTTTATTTTTGCGCACGAAAAACTAAAACAGAGCATAGATATGTATTGGACACTGGAATTAGCTTCTTATTTGGAAGATGCTCCTTGGCCTGCGACTAAGGAAGAGTTAATAGATTACTCCATTCGCACGGGAGCACCTTTAGAGGTTGTGGAAAACTTACAAGAGTTAGAAGATGATGGACAACCTTATGAGAACATCGAAGAGATTTGGCCAGATTACCCTACTAAAGAAGACTTCTTCTTTAATGAAGATGAGTATTAAAGGAACCTATTTGACCAACCTTTCGGTTCTAATCTTAGAAATAAATACTGGCAGCTGGAAAGCTGCCTTATTTTTTTGTTTTTTTTTCAATCAACTAAAAAGCTGTTTTAAACCCTATTCACCTAAATTCAATGATTATGATTAGAAAAAGTATCTACTTTATACTTATTGCTATGGCTGTAATTGCCTGCTCTCCGTCAAATACGGAAAAACCAACCGATAACGAAACAAAGGAATCAGAAACTCCAGTAGAAAAAATAGTCGGCCAAGAAATCAGCTATGAGGCTGATAGTATTACTATGAAAGGCTATTTGGCTTACGATCAAACACAAGAGGGAAAACGCCCTTGCGTATTGGTTGTTCACGAATGGTGGGGACACAATGAGTACGCACGGAAGCGTGCCGACATGCTTGCTGAAATGGGCTACATTGCGTTAGCTGTTGACATGTATGGCGATGGCAAAACAGCAGATCACCCTGCTGATGCTGGAAAGTTTTCAGGTGCGGTCTTTAAAGATATCGAAGGCGCTAAAATGCGTTTTGAAAAAGCTTTAGAAACCTTAAAAGCGCATGCACAAGCTGATCCTGAAAAAACAGCAGCAATCGGTTACTGCTTTGGCGGGGGAATCATATTAAATATGGCACGTATGGGAGTAGATTTAGATGCTGTAGTAAGTTTTCATGGAAGTTTAGGAGCTGTTCAACCTGCGCAAAATGGTATTCAAACCAAAATTTTGGTATGCAATGGCGCTGCTGATCCATTTGTAAAACCTGAACAAATTGAAGCATTTAAAAAGGAAATGGATGAGGCAAATGCAGATTATAAATTCGTAAACTACGAAGGAGCAGTACATGCATTCACCAACCCTGGTGCGACTACCATGGGTGAAAAGTTTGATTTGCCACTTGCTTATCAAGAAAAAGCAGATCAAGAATCTTGGGCAGAAATGACTACTTTTCTTAAAAATGCATTTGGTGCAATGTAAACTCATGGCATCTTTAACACCTCAGCCAACAACTGTTGACGATCTATTTTCCCCGATTTTGTTTCGGGGATTTTTTTGATCATTATCACCGCCTTCGGGCACTCATACTTTGCTAATTTATCCTTCAGCTCGGCTGTTATAATTTCAGGGTTATTCGATTGACCTTCTTCAAATACTAAGGTAATTCGCTGCCCCAAACGTTCGTCGGGCAAAGGCACAACGGCAAAAGCACTTTTAACTCCCAGAGTAGTTAATAAATTAGCGATTTTAATTTCTAGCTGTTCCAATGGAATTTTTATTCCCCCACTGTTAATTACATGATCAAAACGTCCTAACCACTTAAATTCACTTGGAGAATACATTTCTACTAAATCATTGGTAATCAACCTTCTACCACCTGTCATAGCCCCTTGTATAGTTAAACATCCTCTTGCGTCTTGCCCGATTTCAACTCCCTGCAATACGTGGTAATTACTCGTTTTATTTACCCCATTTAAGCATTTTAATGCAATATGAGATACCGTTTCTGTCATTCCGTACGTACTATAAATAGGGACAGTGACTTTTTGTATGCGTTTTTGAAGTTGTTGACTAACTGGCGCACCACCAACAATAATCGCTTTCATGCCATTCAATTTGCTAGTTTGCTGTTGTTCCATAATCGCATGAAGTTGAAGTGGTACCAATGCAGTAAAGTCAAAGGATTTTGATGACTCAAGTGATTGAAAAGGATTGGAAGTAGGTTCTACCAAAGTCAATTGCCAATTTCCGATCATGCCTCTTACAAGCATCATTTTACCACCAATATAGTTGGTATTAATACAAACTAAGGCCTTAATGCCTTCTCGAAGCTTTAAGGTTTTAATGGTTGCCACCGCACTGGCTTGCATCTGCTGACGGTCAATATGAATCAACTTAGGTGTACCCGTTGAGCCCGAAGTTTGTTGTACGAACTGTTCTTTACCTAAAAACCAATCTCGACAAAATCGTAATGCGCTGTGAGGCAACTGCTTCGCTTTTAAAATCGCATCACGTGTGTAGGTGACTCCTGCTATAGAAACGGAGAAGAAAAGCGCAGTATCAGGCATCAAACAAAAAGTTAAACAACAACAAAATAGAATTTAGATAAGATATTTTTAAACTATTCTAAGTAATTATCGTCTATATACCTTATCAAGACCTGTATTTAGGCACGAATTTAGTAAAAGACTTGCTAACGTACTGGAGTTTTTGGAATGACATTAAACTTAGGATTAAATTATTCAGCTATGAAACCATCATTTTTCTTACTGTTCTTTTTTATTTCAATTGGTCTTTTTGCCCAAGAGTTAAATAAAAAAGTCACCTACCATTCTGGCCCTGAACGCCACATTAAAGAAGAATATACCTACAAAGGTAACGACAGCTTAACGATTCACGGAACGTACAAACGCTACTATCCTACCTCGCATGCCATAGAGGTAATTGCCCAATATATAGATGGCAAACGACACGGTGAGTATCAAGAATTCTATGAAAACGGAGCAAAGCGCTTAGTATACGGGTATAATGCAGGTAAAAAAGACGGTAAATACCTTAAATTCTACGACAACAATAAAAAAATGGTAGAATGCACGTATGCCAATGGAGAGATTCAAGGAGAAATGGTTCGATACTCCAAAAGTGAACAAATCATTGCACGGGTTTCTTTTAAAGCAGGATTACGCTCTGGAAAGATGATTAACTATTACCCTAATGGCAACATTAGTGCAGAATACATTTATGAAAAAGACAAACGCAATGGCCCTGTAAAAGCATATGGCCCTGATGGAACACTTATGCAAGAAGGCGGTTACGTCAATGATAAAAAGAATGGAAAAATGACCATTTACTATCCGAATGGTAGCATTAAGCACGAAAGTACCTTTAAAGATGATGTACTACATGGCCTTAGTAAAAAATACCATCAAAGTGGAAAGTTAATTGAAGAGTTCAATTATGTAAACGGGCGAGAGTCTGGTATTGGTAAAACGTATTACGCTAATGGACAAGTAAGAACAGAAGGGAACTATGCTGACGGTAGAGTAACTGGCGATTTTAAGGTTTATCATGAAAATGGACAACTTAAAACCATTGTAAAAACAGAGGCAGGAAACAGTCAAACAGGTGCCTATAAAACCTATGATCCAGAAGGAAATTTGATTGTTGAAGGAAAGATGATTAATGGCCAGCCTCAGGGTGAGAGCAAAGTGTATTACCCAAATGGTAAAATCAAGCGGAAACTCACGTATAAGTTTGGAAAAAAAGAAGGCGAAGTGCTTGAATACTTCGAAAGTGGTGAGCTTAAAATAAAGACCATTTATGCAAATAAAGAACGAAATCAAAGAATTCAAACCTTCTATAAATCGGGCAATATTGAATCGGAGCAACTTAAAGTGGCAGAGCGCCCAACGGGAAAATGGAAATTCTACCACCCCAACAAACAATTAAAATATGAAGAGTTATACGATGTCAGAGGATTAAAGCAAGGGGAATGTAAAATTTTCTCTGCGAATGGGAAAATCGAAAAGTTAGAATTGTATAAAAATGGAAACCTACATGGTATCATCACAGAATACTATACTTCGGGTAAAGTGAAGTCTAAAATCACTTATTCAAGTGGTCAAGTGTATGGTCCTGCTTCATTCCATTATGAAAACGGTTCGATTGAAAGTAAAGGCAAACTCTACAATGGAGATAAAAAATTAGGCAAATGGCTATACTATAACAAGGACGGTCAGCTCATTCGAGAAGAGACGTATCAAAGGGGTAAATTGGTTAATACTAAAACCATTGAACCAGAAAACTAAGCTTATAGCCGTTTATTAAAGAGTCCAATAAGCCATGGGCAAACTTTTACCATAGTTTGTCCATGGCTTATTTTACTTCTTCGGATTGATCAAAATAGGCTTTAGCTGCTTTCATCACCTTAGGCGCAAGTAGTAAAGCACCGATCATCGTCGGGAAGGCCATCATCGCATACATTCCATCAATAATATTAATGACCAACTCAATAGATACAATTGCACCAAATACCACCGCTCCTACATAAACCGTCAGGTGAGCATTCATAAACTTTCCATTCGTTAAAAAATAGAAAGATTTAGAGCCAAAATGATAGGATGTAAATAGTGTCGTAATTGAAAAGGCAAACGTACAAATAAACAGCAACACCTTTCCCAAGTCCCCAAAGCTTCGTGTAAATGCTTCTAGGGTGATACTAATTCCTTCTAATTCATGCAATGTCCAAGCATCGGTTACTAAAATAGCCATGGCTGTCATGGTACATACCACAATGGTATCAATGAATGGACCCATCATCGCTGTAAGTCCTTCTTTGATGGGATTATCGGTTTTGCTATCTCCATGAAAAAGTGGTGCGGTGCCAATACCTGCTTCATTGGAAAAGGCTGCTCGTTTTACGCCTATGATAATCAACGAACCCAATGCCCCTCCCAATAAAGCGTCTCCTGTAAACGCATCCGTAAGCACTAGCATAAAGCAATCGGGCAGTTTATGGGCATTCATCACCATCATGGTAAATACCAAGACGACATAGATGCCTACCATTAAAGGAACTATACGCTCTGCTACTTGGGCAATCCGTTTCAATCCACCAAAAATGACGGTGCCGACCAATACCGCTAGCCCTGTACCAATAATGGTATTAAATTGTAGCAAATTATCTGATGACATATTTTTTGATATCAGAAACACATCTCGAATTAACTGTGTTAATTGATTCGCTTGAAAAATGGGCAAACTCCCCACTAAACAACAGACACAAAAGACAACTGCTGCTGGTTTCCATTTCTTTCCTAAGCCATTGGTCAAGTAATACATGGGTCCGCCACGGTAACGCCCTTCTTCATCACGTTCTCGGTACATTACGGCTAGTGAGCACGTGAAG
>JBMYQA010000112.1:0-17614 GCA_049600855.1 Flammeovirgaceae bacterium
ATTTATGGCCTTGCCTTTCTGTAAGCAGTACCAAAGCAAGAAACGGCCAAACTATAGCAAGGAATTTCCCTTGCTATCATTTTTTTACATCGGTTATGGACTTAGCATTAGATGAAGCGTATTGGAATAATCGTTACCTCAATCAGCAAATTGGGTGGGATATTGGCTATGTTTCAACACCTCTCAAAACCTACATAGATCAGCTTGAGGATAAACAACAACGGATATTAATACCTGGTGGCGGCAATAGTTATGAAGCAGAATACCTATTTCAGCAAGGTTTTACGAATGTATTTGTTGTTGACGTGGCTACTGAACCCTTGAATGCTTTTCTCAAACGTGTTCCTAATTTTCCATCGTCACACTTGCTTCATGCAGATTTTTTTGAACTGGAACAGCGCTTTGATTTAATCATTGAGCAAACTTTTTTTTGTGCATTAAATCCTAAGGTGAGAAAAGACTATGTGGAAAAGATGCACCAATTACTCTTACCTCAAGGAAAACTGGTAGGCTTACTTTTTAATGATCCACTATTTACCGATCACCCACCTTTTGGCGGAAATAAAGCAGAATACGTGGCGCTATTTAAAACGCATTTTGAGTTTAAACACTTTGAAATAGCTTATAATAGCATTAAACCAAGAATGGATAGAGAGTTGTTTATTTGTCTGATTCGAAACGATGAAGTATAAGCAACGGAACGAACAAGACTAAGATTATGAGGAAAGTACTGAAAGGAAAGCGGTGTTTAATCACTGGAGCAAACTCTGGAATTGGCAAAGCCACAGCCATACAATTAGCACAACAAGGCGCACAAATTATCATGGCTTGTCGCAATCCAATTAAAGCTGAAGAGGCAAAGAAGGAAGTGATTTTTAGGAGTGGAAATGAGCGAGTAGAAGTCATGTTAGTGGATTTTGCAAAGCAAGACGAAATCCGTGCATTAGCTGATGAGTTTAAAAGCAAATACCAACAACTCGATATTTTAGTGAATAATGCGGGAATTATAGCAGATCAGCGAAAAGTAACCCAAGAAGGCTATGAACTGACCTTTGCCGTTAATCATTTGGGTTATTTTCTAGTCACTAATTTATTATTGGAAGAACTCAAGGCAAGCCCAAGTGCCCGAATCATTAATGTATCATCAGAGGCACATCGCATGGGGAAAATCAATTTTGATGATTTGCATTTAGAACGAGATTATTCCAACATCAAAGCATATAGCAACTCAAAATTAGCCAATATTCTGTTTACCCATGAACTCGCCAAAAAACTTAAAGAAACTCCTGTAACTGTCAATGCCCTACACCCAGGTGTAGTAAACTCGAATTTTGCAGAAAACTCCAGTATGTTTTTAAAGACAATGATGGTGTTGGCTCGTCCATTTATGGTTTCTATTGAAAAGGGAGCCGAAACCTCTATTTACTTAGCAAGCTCTGAGGAAGTGGCTGGCATTTCAGGCCGTTATTTTGTACGTAAAAAAGCGAAAGCACCGAGTGCAGATGCGAGTAATCCAGCATTAGCCAAAAAACTTTGGGACATCAGCCTCGAACTTACAGGATTAATCTAACCCTTAGTTCCATGATGCAACAGCAGCCCTTGGTTACGGTAATTTGCTTGTGCTATAATCATGAAGATTATGTGATAGAAGCGATCAATTCAGTGATCAATCAAAGCTATTCAAGGGTTGAATTGATTGTAGTTGATGATGCAAGTACCGATGATAGCCAGCCTAAAATCAAAAACTATTTGGCCGATAAGTCGGATATTCAGTGTATCCTACTCAACAAGAATGTAGGGAATTGTGCTGCATTTAATGTAGGTTTAGCTCGGGCAGGAGGGAAGTATATTATTGATTTGGCAGCGGATGATGTGCTCATGCCCAATCGCATTGAGCGGCAAGTACATGCATTTGAATCCTTGCCAAATGCGTATGCGGTAGTTTTTTCAGATGCTTGGTTGATTGATGAACAAGGTAACTCAATCCGAACGTATTATTCCCGAAACAAGGATGGTCAATTACAAGAAACAGTTCCAAGTGGACATGTATATCAACAGCTCATCAAAAAAGCATTCATTTGCTCGCCTACGATGATGATGCGTAAAGCAGTATTGGATGAACTAAATGGCTATGATGAGTCTTTGAGCTATGAAGATTATGATTTTTGGGTGCGATCAGGCCGAAAATATGCCTATCATTACCAAGACGAATTGCTGACCAAAAAAAGAATACTGACAAATTCGCATCGGAAAGGGTTTTATAAAAAATCAACTAACCCACATTTAGAGTCGACATTGAAGGTGTGTTGGAAGGCGTTTGCCCAAAATCAAACCCAAGCAGAACATTTGGCATTAGCCGTTTCCGTTCGTTACCACATGCGGCAGGCTTTATACATGGAAATGTTTGAGTTGGTATTTCGTTTTGCAGCTTTATTAGAAAAACTTGATCAATTGAACTGGAAAGATCAGTTAACCATTCGTTTTGCGCGGCAAAAAATTAAACTTCATCGCTTATATAATTATTATTTAAGGCTCCGAAATCAATGACAATTATCAGTGTTTCGGGGAATATTAAAAGTGGGATTTGTTTGTCCAATAGGCTACCTTTGTGCGATAATAATTAAGGGGAAACTACCTTTAATTCTCAAACTGATAACAACAACAACATGGCATATTATTGGAAACTGGGAGAAATTCCTCCCAAGCGGCATATACAATTCAGGCAGCCAGATGGCAGCTTGTACGAAGAACACTTGGTGAGTTCCAGAGGTTTTTCTGGAATTTATTCCAATATGTATCATATCAATCCTCCAACACGTGTGAAAGAGGTGCGTAAACCCATACCTTACGGCTACGACATCGCCAAAGAACATGGATTACGCCAAACGCATTTAAAAACCTCAGGTGTAACTTCAACGGGTGCAGATTACCTAGAGGCTCGCAAAGTTTTGTTGGCAAACAAAGATGTATCAATGGCAATTTGTGCGCCTACCAACAAAACCATGGATTATTTCTACAAAAATGCAGATGGCGATGAGTTGATTTATGTTCACGACGGTAGCGGATGGTTAATTAGTAACTTTGGAAAGTTAAGAGTAAAACAGGGCGATTACGTGGTAATTCCTCGTACTACCATCTACAAATTTGAGTTTGATGATAACCCTGTGCGATTACTCGTGATTGATTCAAAACAGCCCATTGAAACGGTAAGTCGTTATCGAAATGAATTGGGACAGTTATTGGAGCATTCACCTTATTGTGAACGCGATATTCATGCACCAACGGAATTAGTTATTGAGCGAGAGCCAAAAGAAACCTTAGTTCAAATTAAGAAAGAAGGCTTTTTGCATCAGTATTTGTACGATTTTTCTCCTTTAGACGTAGTTGGTTGGGACGGCTTCTTATTTCCTTATACCCTGTCAATTTATGACTTTGAGCCGATTACAGGACGTATTCATCAGCCACCACCAGTACACCAAACGTTTCAGGCAAAAAATGCTTTTGTAATTTGTTCGTTTGTGCCTCGTTTATTCGATTACCACCCACTATCCATACCCGCTCCTTATAATCACTCCAACATCGACTCTGACGAGGTGTTGTATTATGCTGAGGGCGAATTTATGAGTAGAAAAGGGATTGATCGTGGCTCATTTACCTTGCACCCAGGAGGATTGCCACATGGCCCACATCCTGGAACTGTAGAGAAAAGTATTGGCGCAAAAGATACGCATGAATATGCCGTGATGTTAGATACTTTCGGCCCGCTGTACGTAACTACACAAGGATTAGAATTTGTAGATGAAAACTATCCGTATAGCTGGACAGAATAATACGTAATAGGAATTAATACTTTATAAAGCTGATCAGCAATGGTCAGCTTTTTTTATAGGGGACTTAAATTAAAAGTCTATATTGATTATAATTAAATAATTGATTATTAATATTTTATGATTGTTAAAACTATAATTTAAAGTCTTTTTATGGCCATTTTTGGGATGGAGTTACTCAAGTAGGTTAGTAACTTTAAGTATTCAATTCACCTCAAAACGGCTTGTAAAATGAAAACAGTAGTACAGTTTTTTATTTCCGTAATCATACTTGCATTAATCGTATTTGGTATTCTAAAACTCGCAGATTTAGAAACGGGAGAATTAATGGATTGGATTATTGGAATGGCTATTTTTCTTTGGCTGATGGTCATTGTTACCGTTCCTTGGAATGCCCATTTTAAAGCAAAGGAAGTGTTAGACGATGCAGAGATTTCGAAGCGGAAAGAGATTTTGGTAGTAGAAGATGCGTTAGCATTTACTAAAAGAGTAGCAAGACGATCATTAGTTGTGGCAATTAGTCTTCATATTATATCAGCGATTGGTTTAGTTTTAGTAGCACCTGCTTTAAATGTACAGGCAATTGGCTACTTTGGAGCTTTAGCGGCTTTATTATTAACTTTTTTGCGGCCTTCAGTTCGGTTTTATGAATACATCAATCAGAAACTATCTACCATTAAACAAGAGTTTCGCTATCCTCGCGAAGATATGTATGAACTCCTTAACAAGGTAGATGATATTCAATATCGAGTAGAATCGCTTGAAGGAGAGCTAAGTGACGAGCCTGATAAAAATTCTTGGAAAAAAGAAGTGAATCAGCTTCAACAAGAGTTGCTAGCGCAACTGAATAAGCATGAAGGCGAATTTAACGATTTCAAATCAACTTGTACTGCCGAGTTTGATTCGGTACGTCATGAGCAACAAGAAAAGTTGGCCAAGATTACCTCAGACAGTAAAGTGTTAGATAGTGTTAGAGAAATCGCTAGTTTCTTAAAACAAATTCGTTAAAAAAATGAGTCACTACAGCTAGGTGTTGTAATGACTCATTTTTCCCTTAGCTCAATAATTGATTATTGAGTAACCCCTGCTGAAGCATGGTGTGATATTGCTTGCTTTGAAGGGCGTTGCCAAATGCATCTAAGTGCCGATCCTTGTGGCAATCACTCGCAATGAAACTGACAATCCCTTTTTCAATCAGTTCATCGGCCATGCGTTTTTGAGGGGGGCCATAATAGCCAAGTACCGACATTAAATTGACTTGCATCAAGACCCCTTTCTCATGATATTCCACGAATTTATCTATTTTACCAAAGTTGTATACATATCGTTCAGGATGTGCCATCACTGGTTTATATCCTTGAGACTGCATCATAAAAATGGCAGAATCTAACTGATGTGGCGCATTAAGGTAAGAGGTTTCAAATAGCAAGTACTGATCTCCAAAGGTTAAGAGCTTTTCCTGATTATCCAGTTTTTTGATGAAACCTTCATCCAAATAATATTCTGCGGCAGCTTCCAACTCTACTTCAATGCCCTCAGCTTGACAAGCTTGTTTTACCAAATCTAACTTTTCTAAAATGATTTCGGGAGTGTTTCGGTAAAAGTCACTCATAATATGAGGAGTCATAATTAATTTTGTAAACCCAAGCTCCACTAATCTTTGAATTAAAGCTAACGACTCCTCTATCGTTTTGGCACCATCATCAATACCGGGAAGTAAATGTGAATGCATATCAACCTTCACCAAATCGAGCCCTTCAAAAGACAGTTTCGCCTTACGTTTCTTTTTAAATAATCCTAACATAGTTATTTCCTCCTAAATATCTTTTTTATCCAATGTTCATTGTTGGGTATTGCTTCCTCTTCATAATAACCCGAACTATTTCCATATGCTCCATATCCATACCCATAGCCATAACTGTACCCATACCCATAGCTGTACCCATAGCCATATCCATAAGTATTGGTATTGTTTACCGCATTTAGAATGGCTGTCAGGTTTTTAATTTTGTTATCGGCTACCAATTTATTTAGGTTTGATGCAAATGCCAGTTTAGAATATTCGGCCCGCATGACATAAATCGGATTATCTACATATTGCATGATAATCATGCCATCCGTTACTAAACCTACAGGGGGAGAATCCAGCACAATCACATCAAAAATGCCTTTGAGTTCTTGAATAAAATGATGAAAGTTTTCAGACATCAACATTTCTGATGGATTAGGTGGGGGAGGGCCTGCGGTTAAAAATTGAAGATTTTCGATTTCACTGGTATGCAAGCATTCTTGAATACTTTTCTTTTTAGCAAGAATAGAAGATACCCCATCAACATTTTGTGATTCAAAGCCTAAATGAACCTTGGGTTTCCGTAAATCTAAATCAATGACCACTACTTTTCGATCTGATAAGGCAATGATGCCTGCAAGGTTAATGGCCACAAAAGTTTTACCCTCTCCACTAATCGTAGAAGTGATTGAAAGAATTTTAGAATCTTTTTCAGAAGAAGCGGCATTCACAAAATCCAAATTTGTTCTAATGGAACGCATTGCTTCGCTAATGGCTGCTTTGGGGTTTTTATGAATGACTAATTGTGAGTAGGTTAGGTTTTCTTTACGGTATTCGGGTACAATTCCCAGAATCGGAACTTGCAATATTTTTGATAGCTCTTTGACGTTGTTAATCTTATTTTGCATCAAATACCTCAGCACAATGAAGAGGAAAGAAAGTACAAATGCAATACTGGCCCCAATGGTGTAGATTTCACTTCGAATGGGGGAAATGGGAATTGGCGAAGCGGATGGTTTCGATAAAATTTGAAAGTTAGGAACGGTTCCCGCTTTGGCAATACCAATTTCAATTCGTTTACCCAATATCAACTGATACATATTATCGTACATCGAATAATATCGGTTGAGCTTTTTCAATTCAGGAGTTAAGGTTTCTTCTCCAGTATTGATATCTGCATAAAGGGAGTATTCGGTTCTTTTTAACTCCAACTGAATATCATTCAATTTATTTTTAAGTTGGAGTAAGCTAAAGCGAATGCGTTTTAATATTTCATCTTTTGCATTTCCAAACTGATCGGTGTAATAATCTTTAGTAGCAGAAGTTTTATGGCCTTTTTCTAAAAGCTTTAAGCGTTGATCAATTTTGATCATATTTTTTACTTCATTTTGTAATTTTTCATTTTGTGTAAATGAAGTCGCGTAGGCAATGAAGTCTAGGCTAGAATCTGCTAGAATTAATTCCTGCACCATTTTAAAATTCATGATTTGCTCATTTACTTCTTTTTGGGCTATTTCGAGTTCTTTTATGGATGCAAGGAGGGAATTGTCATCTACAAACTTTCGCTTTAATGACGTTTTAGGGGAATACTTTTCAACTAATCGCTCGTAATACTCTAAGGTATCTCTCGTCATCTGAATCTGTTCCTCCAAATAGTTGAGCGATTGTTCGTAAGTTTGGTTTTTTTGCTCTTTAGATTTGAATAAATAATTGGCATTTACCGCTTTTAAGATTTCAATGGCTTTTCTTCGGTTATAATCGGAGAAAGAAATACTAATGGTATTCGCATTTATATTGACTACATTAATGGTTAAGTTACTTTTTAGGTAGTCAATGAGCTTGGCTTGACTATTGAATATGAAGTAATAATTTTGATTTTCTTCCTCATTCATATATTGAGTAGGCTCAATAAAAATGTCTAAATCATTATTTTTTATAGGCTCACCATATTTATATTCTTTGCTAAAGGTTTGCCCTGCATATTGATAAGACAAATTAAACTCGGTAGCCGAAAGCGGGGTAATGTGGATTTGTTGGTCATATAAACCACTGTTTAAAAGCTTTCCTCTTACGATAAATGGTTCATTCAGAAATCGCTCATCATCTAAAATATCTCCAACAACAAAATACCCGATACTTAAATTTAAGGAATCTAATACACCAGAGTAGATTTTTTCTGAACGAATTAACTCAATTTCTCCTTGTAAACTCAGTTCTAAACC
The DNA here is from genome assembly GCA_049600855.1 of Flammeovirgaceae bacterium. GTDB lineage: Bacteria > Bacteroidota > Bacteroidia > Cytophagales > Flammeovirgaceae > JBMYQA01. The sequence continues at coordinate 7,839 of JBMYQA010000112.1, forward strand.
CGCATCAAACCCATCAAAATTAACATCTATCAGCCCTTTAGATGATTTAATTTCCAATTTAATCATAGAGCTAGCTACATAAACAGGCTTGGTATAACGCAAATAAGCAAAGCTGCCCGCTCCTGCAAGAATAAAAAACAACACTACCCAAAGAATACTTTTTCTAGTAACAAACCATAATTTGCCTAAATCAAATTCTTTGAGAAACTCAGGAGTTTCATCAAAATCCTGAAGATGTTTATTTATCCTATTATTAGGTATCGTCATCTGTTTAACGCATTAACTGCTACAATTAAAGTCACAATACTAACAATGGGGGATAGTACCGAACTTATGTCATTCAGTGAGTCACGATCAAATCGTCGTCTAGGCTCAATGTAAATGATATCATTGGGTTGAATATTCGTGTTTAATTTGCTAATTCCTTCAATTGTTGTAAGGTCTATTATTAATACGCTTGGATCTGTTTGATAGTTTCTGACGAGTCGAATAGACCGAGCCTTTGCATCGTTTTGAATAGACAACATATTACGGGCATTTCCTCCAACAACTCCATTATTACCACTAGCTAAAGCCAATACTTCGTATAAACTCATATTTTCATTACGCAAAGTAATGACTTTATCACCTAAAGCCCCCATTAAAATCACCCGCTTATTGAGGTATTGCATCACTACATAAGGTGATTCGATGAGTGATTCATAACGTTTAGCGATTAAATCACTGGCTTGTCTGAGGGTGAGTTGATCTACGCTAATTTTACCAATTCGGGGCAAAGTAACCGTACCATCTTCTTCAACAAGATAAGAATTGGGATAAGCATTACTTCGCATGATGGGTAAATTAATGATCGAGTTCCCATCTATATTCCCTTGCAGTTGTGGAATAGCTGCATTCTGATTGGGTGTAAGCACATCTGCAGAGTTTTCCACGGGAAAATCTGTAGTTTCATAAATGATTTTTTCTCCATTTACATTGAAGATCGAAATGGCTAAATAATCTCCTTTTTCAACAAGATAATTTTTCTGAGCGGCCATTAAGGTCTTTTCAAATACCTCGGGGTTAATCGAAGTAGGGCTTTGGAAGAGCAAGTTTCTTTTTATGGTACACGAACTGAATATGAATAAAAAAATAAGGATATAATAAGCTTGATAAGAAGTTATATGTAGCTTCTGGTTTGTCATTAGTGATAATGATTACAGGTTTATGAAGAAATCACTTATTGGAGGTGAAACCAATAAAAAAATAATATTAAGCCCAAGTGCATTCAAAAACATTGCTAATTTGGTAAAGTTAATATGAAATTTATACTCTAACGTGCTAAATGTGGGCTTATTCCAATATTCTAACACAGAATTACCAATCTTTCACAAAAACATGAGGACTGATAACCGTTCATACTAGAATTACTTCTTTTTTAGTCGAAATTACGAAACCCTCATTTTGATTAAAAAGTGGGGTATTCCTTGTATTTACCTAATTTTTTGTCAATTGTATTCGATGTTTTCCTACCTAATCTACCTTAGTTCCTGAATTTTACAAGATACAGGGCTTAATTATCCAACCAAGCCACTAACTTTGCAGTTCTATTAAGAACAGATAGATCCATCTGGCTATTTCTTCGATTTATTAGAAATGGTATTCATCGTATAAAGAGGCAAATGCACCGCTCATATGCATAAAAAAAGTATAGCAATTCTAGGTTCAACAGGTTCTATAGGTACTCAAACACTTGATGTAGTTAAAGAGCAACATCAGTATTTTGACATAGAAGTGCTTACTGCACGTAATAATGTGGATTTACTCATTGAGCAAGCATTAGCAGTTTTACCAAAGCATGTGGTGATTAGCAATGAAAATCACTTTGAAAAACTCAAAAAAGCATTAGCAGCTATTCCGACTCAAGTGCATGCAGGAGAACAAGCATTGGCTGATTTAGCTCAACTTGATGAAATTGATATCGTTTTAACAGCTTTGGTAGGCTATTCAGGCTTGAAACCTACCATAAAAGCCATTCAAGCAGGAAAAGATATTGCCTTAGCAAATAAAGAAACCTTAGTAGTTGCTGGAGAGCTAATTACGGCATTAGCGAAGAAACATGAGGTGTCCATTTATCCAGTGGACTCGGAGCACTCAGCCATTTTTCAGTGCTTAGTAGGTGAGTTCCATAATCCCATAGAAAAAATTATTCTTACCGCTTCAGGAGGGCCATTTAGGGGAAAAAATAGAGAAGAATTAGTGCATGTGACTAAAAAGCAAGCCTTAAAACATCCGAATTGGAGCATGGGAGCCAAGATTACCATCGATTCGGCTACGCTGATGAACAAAGGACTCGAAGTGATTGAGGCAAAATGGTTGTTTGATTTATCGGATGATCAAGTAGAGGTAATTGTGCATCCACAATCGATTATTCATAGCATCGTACAATTTGAAGATGGAAGTATGAAAGCGCAAATGGGACTTCCAGATATGAAGCTCCCCATTCAATATGCACTTTCTTATCCCAATCGGTTGAAGAATGACTTTCCTCGATTTGATTTTCTGAATTATCCACAACTCACCTTTGAACAGCCTGATACAAAAACATTTCGCAACTTAGACTTGGCATTTTTAGCCTTAGGGCAAGCTGGTAATATGCCTTGTATTCTCAATGCAGCAAATGAAGTATCGGTAGAACGCTTTTTAAAGGATGAAATTAAGTTTTTACAAATTGCTGAACTCAATGAGTTTTGCATGAATGAAGTCGGTTTTGTAAAAGAACCTACTTATGAAGATTATGTAGAAACTGACAGATTGGCAAGAGAAATTGCTTGGAAAACTTTTTGAGAGAACTCCAAGCAAACGGAACGACTTACGACAGAACGAAACGTAGAATGAGTAAGGCGTTTTAGAAAAATTAACAGCCATTTTATAAAAAAGACAGTGCCTTCTTACAACTTGGTGCTGTATGGTACAATAAAGTGAATTGCCTAAAGGCAGCTAGCTTACGATCAATCACTTAAGGAATGATCGTTACTAACAGTAAATTAAAATATGGAAGTTGTTATTATGGTTGCCCAATTATTGTTGGGCTTGTCCCTTTTAGTTGGACTGCATGAGATGGGGCATATGGTAGCCGCAAAAGCTTTTGGAATGCGTGTAGAAAAGTTTTCCATTGGCTTTCCGCCTAAAATTTGGGGAAAGAAGTTTGGCGAAACGGAATATTCGATTGGCGCATTGCCCTTAGGTGGTTTTGTGAAAATTACAGGAATGATTGATGAATCCTTGGATAAAGAATCCTTGAAAAGTGAACCTCAACCTTGGGAATTCCGATCAAAACCCGCTTGGCAACGATTGATCGTCATGTTAGGCGGTATTATCGTGAATGTAATTACAGGAATTATCGTGTTTATCTTTATTATGTTCTTTTTTGGCAAACCGTATATTGCTAAAGATGATGTAAACCAACACGGAATTTATGTCAATGAGCTAGGAGAAAAGTTGGGACTGAAAAGAGGCGATAAAATTATTGCCATCAATGGACAGGACTTTGATAATTTTACTTCCGCAAGTGATATCGACCTGTTATTGGAAGACAATAGTTCGTATACCATCATTAGAAATAATCAGGAGCAAGTAGTTCCTATTCCTTCCGACTTTCTTAATGATTTAAGTAAAGACGAGCGCGAAGAACCCTTTTTAGGTTATTTGATGCCTTTTAAAGTGGGCAAAGTAACCAAAAACTCTCCAGCTGATTCAGCGGGTTTACAGAAGGGAGATGAAATTTTAATGGCTGCAAATAATCGCATAAAATACTTCCAAGACTTTAGAAGCTTGCTCAATGACAACAAGGGAAAAAGCATTCCTTTGGTCGTGCAAAGAGGCAGTGAAAAAGTGAATTTAGATGTAAATGTAACGGAGAAAGGTCGATTAGGATTTGCAGTGGAGTCATTGATCAAGAGTTCACGTTTAGAGTTTACCTTTGTGGAAGCGATTGGTGTAGGTACCGTAGAAGCTTTCTCAGTGATTTCTCGCCAACTCAAAGCTTTTGGCAAAATTTTTAGAGGAGAGGTGAATGCTTCAGATTCCTTAAGTGGACCAATTGGTATGGCAAAAATCTTTGGCGGATCGTGGCAGTGGGAACGCTTCTGGACAATTACAGGAATGCTTTCCATGGTACTGGCTTTTATGAATTTACTGCCAATTCCTGCCTTAGATGGAGGACACGTGGTTTTCTTGACGTACGAAATTGTATCAGGAAGAGCGCCATCAGATAAGGTACTTGAGAAATCACAGATTGTGGGAATGATCATACTACTTGCCTTAATGGCTTTCGCTTTTGGAAACGATATCTATAAGCTTATTTTTTAGTCATTGACACGATAGCAGGGCAAGTTTTCTTGCCCTGTTTTGTACATAAAAGCCAATAAATATTAGCGATTAAATTACTACGACAACTACTTTTCGTTACTCCTACGGTCAGAAGATACTAATAACCAGTACATGCACCATTTTATAGGATTAATTCCTATAAAAGCTTCAAACTGCTTGCAATTAGTCACTAAAGAACACATAGAAGAGAAATGTCATGATGAATTGGAAAAGCATGCTCACTTTGTGCTTGGCTTTGTTTGTGGTGAATCAGGCTTTGGCACAAAAAAAGCAAGTGGAAGGAACGATACAGGATGCGAAAGGAACGCCCTTAATTGGGGCAAGCATTACCTTTAAAGGACTTAGCCAAGGAGTTGTAGCTGATGAACAGGGAAAGTTTTCATTAGAAATGCCAGCTGGCATTGATAGCATCTGCATTAGTTTTGTGGGGTATGAAACCCTTTGTATGGGTGTTCAGAATAGCCTGACATCATTAGTAATCACACTAAAAGAATCAAATTCCCTCATTTTTGGAGGTGTCACGATAGAAGATAATCGAATTATCGAAAACTTTAGTGCTACACAAGTCAGTTCCATACGCCCAAGTGTCATTCGAGAAGCTAACACAGCTACTGCAGCAGATTTATTAGAACACACAGGGCAAGTATTTGTGCAACGCAGTCAGCAAGGAGGCGGAAGTCCCGTTTTGAGAGGTTTGGAAGCAAATCGCATTTTATTGATGGTAGATGGCATGCGCATTAACAACGCTATTTTCCGAAGTGGCCACCTGCAAAATGTATTGACTGTTGACCAGAATATTTTAGAAGGAGCCGATGTATATTTTGGTCCCAATTCCTTGACCTATGGTAGTGATGCGCTGGGTGGAGTAGTCAACTTTAAAACGCGCCAACCCATTGTGGGCGATAAATTGGTAGGGAATTTTTTAACGCGTTATTCTTCTGCCAATAACGAACGTATGGGACATGCTGACGTGAGTTATACGAAAGGAAAATGGGCTGGATTATCGAGCATCACGTTTAGTAAATTTGGAGTAATTCAAGCAGGAAAAAATGAAAACCCCTTCAACGATTTCCAATGGCGAAGAGATTCTTTAGTGATTCGATCTGGAAATGAAGATATCATTGTAGCTAGCAACGATCCTTATAACCAAACCCCTAATGGTTTTCATCAATGGAATGTGAATCAAAAGTTCCGTTTTGAGCCCAATTCATTAACTGCTCATACCTTGAGTGTGGGCTATACCACTACTTCTGATTTACCACGTTACGATCGGCTAATTTTAGATGAGGAAGGCAATTTTGCTAATTCAGATTTTAGGTATGCAGAATGGTATTATGGCCCACAAAAAAGGTTTTCTGCGGCTTATTCCCTAGATATGGAAAATGACGATGAGCACGGATTGTGGGATATCTTGCAATTTATAGCCTTCTATCAATCCATGGAAGAGTCGCGAATTAATCGAAGGTTTGGCAGGGACCATCGCAGAAATCAGATTGAGCGTGTGAATTCCATTGGCGCAAAGCTAGACATGCAGTTGCAGCCTGATTGGGGTAGGGTACAGGTAGGTTTAGAAGCGTATTACGATGACGTAAATTCAGAAGCTTTTTCAGAGAATATTCTCACGGGAGCACGTGGGGCTGAGCAAACTCGATATCCCGATGGAGGAAGCGGTATGATAAATTATGGCATTTATGCCAGTGTTATCCGTGATTTTAAGACGTGGCAATTTTCTGCAGGACTGCGCTACAGTTATGCCGCATTACATGCTGAATTGATTGATGATTCGTTTTTTCAATTTCCATTTGAGGAGATAGATCAACGAAATAGTGCGCTAACAGGGAGTGTTAACCTAACTAAAAAATGGGGAAAATTTAAACTGAATACTTTATTTTCTTCGGCCTTTAGAGCGCCAAATGTAGATGATGTCAGTAAAATATTTGACTCACAAGTAGGCGAAAGCATCATTTTGCCAAATGAAGAATTAGATGCAGAACAAGCATTTAATTATGAATTAGCAGGTTTGTGGAAATCAGAAAAGTTGAGTTGGCAGGTGAGTGTGTACCACAACTGGCTTCGAAATATGATCCAGCGGGCAAATTCCACATTTAATGGGCAAGATTCGATCATGGTTAATGGAATCTTGACCAATGTATTGGCAAATGAAAATATTGGAACAGCACGTATCTATGGATTTTATGCTGGACTGACTTACACACCGTGGAAAAGCTTCACGCTGGATGCTTCGGTAAGCTACACCAAAGGGATTGATACCAGTGCCGATGAAGATATTCCATTAGCACATATTCCTCCGCTTTATGGGAGGTTCTCTATGCAGCACATCAGCAACAAACTTCAACTGAGAAACCAGTTTTTTATTCAGTTTAATGGCTGGAAACGCATTGAAGATTATGGCCCTGAAAGCTCTCCTGACCGACTCATCTTTGCTGTTCCAAACGAAGGAATGCCCGCATGGTTTACCTTAAACTATAGAGCCAGTTGGCAAGTAAAATCAAACATCCAATTGCAATTTGGAGTAGATAACATCCTCGATACCCATTACCGAACATTTTCCTCTGGCTTAAATGCACCAGGAAGGAATTTTATTATTGCTTTAAGGGGAAATTTGTAAGGAATTGGATATTATTACGACCGTAAATTGAAGTGACACATACCTAATTTTTAATCATTAGAAAACATGACAGCTGATATCAATACTGAAAAAGGCACAATGACGGTGGAATTCTATGAAAAAGATGCACCTAATACTGTGGCTAACTTTGTAAAACTAGCAAAAGAAGGGTATTATGATGGATTGAGTTTCCATCGTGTGATTCCAAACTTTGTGATTCAAGGAGGTTGCCCTAATACACGCTTAGGTGCTAGTGGCATGCCCGGTACAGGTGGCCCAGGGTATCAAATTGATTGTGAATTAACTGGTGATAACCAATTCCATGATCGCGGCGTATTGTCCATGGCACACGCTGGCCCAAATACAGGTGGTTCTCAGTTTTTTATCTGTCATAGCCGAGCACAAACGGCTCACTTAGATCGTAAACACACTTGTTTCGGCAAAGTGATTGCAGGCGATGAGGTGATTGATAAAATTCAACAAGGAGATTTCATTAATTCTATTGTAGTGAATGAAGGATAAGCGAGAAGCTGCACCCTGATATTCTTGATAGGTGAGTCATTTGAAATATTAAAGGTTCAAATGACTCATTTTTTGATCACTACTCGACCCTTATCCTCAATCAAACAACCGCAACTGTTCTCCTTGTGGAGGTTTCGCATATCCTTTCATCGTTCGCCCACCGTATTTCCAAGCTTCTCGATTTTCTTTTGCTTTTAGGGCTTCCAAATTAGTATTTGGTGTAAAGTCTTTTTCTGCATTTTGGGCGAGTTTGGTCAACTTTGCTATGGCCTTTTGTTTATCGGTATGTCCAATTTTAGCTTTTTGTACAGCATCTTTTAAGGTCGTAATGGTTTCATCATACACTTTTGTTGGCACAGGAAACGGTTTTCCTCCTTTCGCCCCATGTGCAAAAGCAAAACGAGCAGGATCGGTAAACCGAGTGGGATTTCCATGAATCACTTCACTTACCAATGCCAATGATTGCAGGGTACGCGGGCCAAGTCCTTTCAACAACAATAAATCTTCAAAGGTGTTTGTCTGACTTTCTTGAGCAAGCCATAAAATACTTCCTAAACGTTTGTGATTTACATCTTTGGGTTGAATGCCGCAGTATTTTGGCAAAACAATCCGTGGAATTTCCTTAACCATTTTATCAGGATCATCCTGAATGATTTCGAGAATACCTTGTCGCGTGGGTTGGGCTTGTTTATCTACCAGATTGAGAATTGCGCCTTGGTTTTCCCCACAAATTGCTGTGTGCGGATCCATCACAAAGGAGTCAAGCGTCTCTGAATGCCAATGATAACGCCTTGCACTGCTATCTTTTGTATTCATTCCCTGTTGAATGACAGTCCAATCTCCTTTTTCAGATACCATGAAACTATGGATGTACAACTGATAGCCATCTTGAATGGCAGTATTATCTACTTTTGCAGTTAGCTTACTACAACGAGCTAAAAAATCGCCATCAAGCCCTGTTTGGTAGCCTACTCTTTTCAGTTCCTCAGGAGTCCTTAATGAATTTTTTCCTTTTCCACCACAAACATAGATGCCCAATGCCTTTGCATGCGGGTTGATCGATTGCTTGAGTGCTCTTAATACGGCTGTAGTCACGCCTGAAGAGTTCCAATCCATACCGATTACAGCGCCAAAGCTTTGGAACCAAAATGGATTAGACATCCGTTCTAACAAACCTTGCTGACCATAATCCATCAAAATGGCTTCTACCATCGCAAGACTGAGTTTCGTCATCCGTTCAAACAGCCATTGAGGAATGTGTCCGCCCATTAGTGTCAAATCTGCTGATCCTGAGTGTTTCATGGTATTGATGGTTTAGTTATTTCCTTTATTTTGCTCATGCCAAGCCAATAAGAACCGCACACCAAAAGAGCGGTAAGGTTCCCAGTTTTTAGCAAGTCGAATCATGGAATTCCTCAACGTTTTACCGTCTTGTAGTTCATAAAGCTTCATCATTACTTTTTTTAAGCGGTAATCATCTACAGGAAAAATATTGGGTCGCTCAAGTGTAAATAACAAAATCATATCAATTGTCCATTTACCAATGCCTTTAATGCGAGCTAAGGTATTTCGAACGGTTTGCTCATCCATTTCGAGCCAGTTCAATTGGTTTTTCTGAAAAAAATCAACGGTTAGAGCCAATGTTTCAAACTTTCGTTGAGATAATTTGAGCTGACTCAAGGCGAATTCCATTTGATGGAAGTTTTGTGGGGTTAACTCAGGTAATGACGATGCTGCAAGTTGCTTAGTAAAAATCTTTTTGGTACTTCTGTAATGAATTTGTTGTTCGATAATACAGCTAACCAAATCGTGGAAAACATTTTTGGTACTTTGATTAGTTAAGGGAACTACTTGCGAGTTGATCTGTTTGAGTATCGGATCATGGGATGATAAATGTGTGATAATTTCTTTGTTCATATCCGTGTCATCTGTTTATCCATAACCTTTTGTAGCTCATCATGTTTCATTTCTGTTGCTGATTTTTCACAATTTTACCCTGCCATTCTGACACTAAACCCTTCATTTCTGTCCTTTTTAAGAATACTTATTAATTGAAATCACTGACTTTGAGGGTGATTTTGTAACTTTGCACGATTGTTATGGGAACAGTAGGTGTCAAATGGAGCGTTTTACGAAACTTGCGGCATTTGCGCTCAACAAAACACAACATAAATTATGTTAGATTTTATTACCAAAGGACTAACCAAGGTTTTTGGAACCAAGTCAGATAGAGACCTCAAGTCATTGTGGCCAA
>JBMYQA010000113.1:0-17270 GCA_049600855.1 Flammeovirgaceae bacterium
TTACAATGATTGAACAAAGTGTAAGAGAGCAGACAAACTTAGAAATTGGTAGATTAGCGTTCCGAAATAATAGCGAAGAGTACATTAGTGAGTGGATTTGTGATATTGCAAATTACTACAATAGTGGCGCTAATTTAGTAGAAGATGAAAATGAAATTCTTCAACTTGTAACTATTAATCACCGTGCAGGTTTAAAGGCTAAGCGTTCTACAGCTTATGAAGCTGCATTGAGATACTTCCAAACTGGTATTGATAACCTTCTCCGAGCATACGATTGGAACAATCAATATGAGCTTGCATTTAACCTTACAAAAAACTTTGCGGAATGTTGTTACTTACTCACTCGATTTGATGCGGCAGAGGCGGCCTTTTCGCAGTTACTAATGAATAGTAAAACAGTAACTGAGAAAGGAGAAATTCTTATCATGATGAGTTCATTATACTCTAACACCCTAAAGTTTGAAGATGCATTAGCAACCTGTAAAAAAGCAGTAAGTCAATTAGGGTTTGATGTACCTGATGGACAAGAAGCGACTCAGAAAGCATTTGCCGCAGAACTTGAGAAAATCGAATCGTTGAGGCAAGAGAAAGGCTATCAGGATATGGGAGACCTTGTTCATGCTGAACCTATAAAGGATCAAAATACATTATACGCGTTAAATGCTTGCTTACAAGGTTGGGCAAGTGCTTACATGTGCAATGATTTTGATACGGTGTTTTGGCTTGCGGCTAAAATCACTTCAATATCCTTAGAGTTTGGAGTAGCACCAGAATCAGCATATGGAGTTTTGGCTCAAGGTATTTATTTATCTAATGTTACTGGTGATTACAACCAAGGTTATGAATATGGCAAAACAGGTCTTGCTATTAATGAACGATTCAATGACATGAGTCTAAAAACGCCTATAAATCACCTTATGGGTACTTTTGTAGGTTTTTGGAAACTTCCCTTGCGAGAAAACTTTCAATTTTTCAAGCAAGCTTATGAATCAGGAATGATTACTGGAAACTATACCTATACGGGTTATGCCCATGCTGTAAAAACAAGGCATGCTTACTTTATGGGAGAGCCTCTTCAAGAGCTTGCCGAGGAATGTAATCGTTCAGTTACTGTACTGTCCAAGATTAAAATGGAAAGTATGATTGCATTAATGAGCCCCAATTATGCTTTAATTAAATGCCTTTTAGGTGAAACTGAAAGTGCTACTACCATTGATTGTGACATATTTAACGAAAAAACATACTTAGAGAATGTTGGCCAAATACCTATTTATTTAGCCGTACTATACCCACTCAAATCGAGAATGTTTTTTTATGCTAAAGAGTATCAGAAAGGAATAGAAAATTATGAGCTCGCAGTACCTAATATGGTGGCTCTATTTGGTACAATTTGGAATGTTTTTCACAATCTAAATGGCAGTTTAAATCTAGCAGGTTTATGCCATGAGCAATTAAATCCAGCTCATTTAGATAAAATAAAAGAAAATCAAACTCAAATGAAGGTATGGGCAGACACTTGCCCTAACAACTTCATGCATCAATATATTTTAATTGAAGCAGAGGTAGCGAACTTGGAGGGTAACTACTTGGAAGCTATGGATTTTTATGATAAAGCTATTTCACTTGCTCAAGAAAATAACTTTATAGATGATGAAGCATTAGCAAATGAGCTTGCTGGAGAGTTTTACATTAAAATACAGAAAAAGCATATTGCTGCTTTATACATGAAACGTGCACATTATGCCTATTCCATGTGGGGAGCAAAAACCAAAATGGAAGATTTAGAACACACCTATCCGCTTCTATTAGAACGGACAAACCTAACTTATACCATTGAATCTACCCAGACGGTTTCTCCAATGACCACCAATCAAACTATTGCGAGTACCACTCACTTAGGCGGTAGTTTAGATTTGAATACCTTATTAAAGGCAACACAGGCAATTACTGGTGAAATTAAGCTAGAGAATTTACTAGATAAGTTATTGCGGATTGTTGCTGAAAACGCAGGTGCTGATCAAGTATATTTAGTACTGAACAATAAAAAAGAATTCCGAATTGAGGCATCATATAGTATAGACGAAAAAGAGTCTTCCGTACTGCAATCTATTCCTTTGGATGAAGAAACCGATGATTTGCCTACTGGAATTATAAACTATGCTTTAAGATCGCGAAAAGACGTCATTTTAAATGATGCATCTAAAGAAGGACAATTTCAGCATAATGCTTATGTGGAAAAATATGCGCCTAAATCTGTACTTGCGGGTTTAATTTGGAAGCGAGGAGATATCAGAGCGGTACTTTATCTTGAAAATAAACAGACATCTGGCGTATTCACAGCAAAACGGGTAGAGCTACTCAGCATGCTTTCGTCTCAAATTGTAATTTCAATTGATAATGCATTGCTTTATCAAAATACAGAAAACTTAGTTGAAGAAAGAACCATTGAATTAAGGGAGAAAAATAAACGTATTACAGACAGTATCATGTATGCAGAAACGATTCAAGGAGCAATTCTTCCCGATAAGGAAGACTTTGAATCATTTTTCGCTGATCACTTTGTCATTTACCGCCCTAAGGATATTGTTTCTGGAGATTTCTACTGGTTAAATGAAGTAAATGGCTCTGCTGTACTGGCTTGTATAGATTGTACGGGACATGGTGTACCAGGTGCATTCATGAGTATGATTGGTAATACCCTTTTGGATGAAATTGTCATTCAAAAACAACATACAGATCCTGCGGCTATTCTCTCTTTACTTCATAAAAACATCCGAACGGCCTTAAAACAAGAAAGTGGGCAAAATACGGATGGTATGGATATGTCGATCTGTGTATTTACCAAAACAGGTGAAGGCAAATATAGATTGGATTTTGCAGGGGCAAAACGAGCAATTTGGGTAACTAAAGACCGTGAATTTGAAGTTGTAACTGGAGATCGTAAATCGATTGGAGGGTTTCAAAAGGAAGTTGAACGCAAGTTTAACACCAAAACATTAGAGCTGTCTTCAGGCGATATGGTTTACCAATTCACTGATGGATTTGCCGATCAAAATAATCCTGACATGAAACGATTTGGTTCCAAAAGATTACGCCAACTCATTAGTTCGTACACCAAAATTCCATTACCTAAGCAACGAGAGCTACTTGAAAATAATTTTGATGTATTTAGAGCTGGTGAGCCTCAACGCGATGATATTACCCTGATGGCCATTCAGTTATAAACATACTCCCCTTATTTAGGTACACTATTTTATCATGTTGCCCAAGTTCAAGCTTGGGCTTTTTTAATGCTTTATTTACTATGAAACAACTCCAACAAATCATCCATAGCCTTCCTAAAAGATTCAAAAAACATCGTGCTCAAGGTTATGTAGGGGCTTTTCATTTTAAATTGCATGGAGATTGTGATTCTTTTACGATCACCATTCAAGATGGAAATTGCACGATAGCCACAGGTTTAGTTGGCAAAGCCAGTTGTACGCTTGAATTGAGCTGTCAAGATTATATTGATCTTGAATCTGGGACACTCCAGGTGCAAGAAGCTTTTCTAAGCCAAAAAATCACCACGAATAATGTACTGGAAGCCATGAACTTTGGCAACTTTTTTCAACCTTACTATAAATACAATTCAATACCTAAACAAGTTCTTGAATCTAGGAAGCCCCAACATGGCCCACTAGTTGGCATTCGAATTCTTGATTTCAGCCGTTTGCTACCAGGGCCACTTGCTACCATGATGCTAGCTGATATGGGAGCGGAAGTCATTAAAATTGAACATCCTGATTTTCCTGATTATGTGCGCAATTACCCTCCTTTTATTAAAGGCGTATCAGCAAACTATTTAGCTTTAAACCGCTCTAAAAGAAGCTTATCCCTTGATTACCAATCAGAAAGTGGAAAAGAAACCTTCTTTCAATTAATCCGAACAGCAGATCTCGTTGTGGAGCAATTTCGACCAGGAGTGATGGATGAATGGGGCATCGGTTATGAAATCGCAAAAACCATCAATCCACGCATTAGCTATGTCTCTTTAACGGGATATGGACAAACGGGGCATTTAGCACAAAAAGCTGGGCATGATCTTAACTACATGGCCTACTCAGGTGTCTTAGGATTAATCAAAGATCAAAACGGGAAACCCGTTATACCTGGCGTACAGCTTGCAGATATTGCTGCGGGTTCTTATATGACTGTATCGGCATGTACGAGCGCGCTGTTAGCCAGAGCACAAACAGGAAAAGGGCAACATGTAGATGTAGCCATGCTTGATGGCTTACTCCCATTAATTACTTTACCTTTTGCACAATATCAAGCTTCAGGGAAAGTTCATCATAATGACGAGCTACCTTTATCGGGTGCTTTGGCGAATTATAATGTTTACGAATGTTCGGATGGTAAATGGTTGGCGCTAGGCGCCTTAGAGCCTAAGTTTTGGAAGAACTTCTGCCAGTTCCTCGGTAAACCAGATTGGGCAGCATTGGTTTCTTTTGACCAAGCATCATCTAAAGCATTGCAGCAAGAAGTCAGTCAGGTATTTAAACAAAAAAAACAAGCCGATTGGTTGCTAGAAGCTGAAAAGTTTGATGTTTGTTTATCGCCCATAGCCCTGCTCAATGAATTGGAAGGGAATTTGCATTTGCAAGCACGTAACATGATCATTACGGAACATCATGAAAAGGTTGGCGATTTTAAAAACATTGGAATCCCGATTAAATTTGGCGGTACACCAGCAAAACCAGCTTGGTCTGCTCCACAAATTGGGGATGATACCCAGGCGATCCTAAAAGAGTTAGACGAACTAAGACATGACACCAATACCCTTAAAACATAGCTTAAGCCTTTTTTGTGCCATATGTTTATTATTGATGGGCGTTCAACAGAGTAACGCACAAGATCCTAACTTTACGCAATTTTATATATCGCCCATAAACCTTAACCCAGCTTTTACAGGAACTACTCCTCACTATCGCTTTACCTCCATCTATCGCAATCAATGGCTTTCTATCCCCGAAAGCTATGAAACTAATATTGCTGCCTTTGAGTACAACTGGGATTATTACAGTAGTGGCATTGGTGTGATTCTTTCCAATGATCGCGCTCAAGATTTTGGTTACATGAGTAATAGTTTACAAATCAGTTATGCTTATGCGGCACAACTCACCAAAACACGCTTTTTGCGATTTGGCCTTCAGGCAGGTTATGTATTGCGGAACTTCGGTTACAGCAACTTACTGTTTAGCGATCAAATTACCAATGGAGGAGCTACGCAAGAAGATTTTGAAAATGTATTACAAGGCTTTCCCGATTTCTCTTTTGGAACCGTCTACTATTCTTCACTTTTTTGGGCAGGCGTAGCTGTTCATCATTTTAATACCCCTCGTTTAAATGCGATAGGAGAAATAGCAGATCGTTATCCTGCTCGATTATCCGCTCATATGGGGGGGCGTTTCGTCTTTAAAAATGGAAAAAAAGAAGTGTTTAAAGTCCAACCTGCCGTACTTTTTGAGCGCCAAGGGGATTTTATGAAATATACAGCGGGCGTTAACCTGGCATCCTCTGCACTATTTGCTGGAGTTTGGCTCCGCGCATTTACCAACGGAGGCCAAGATGCCGCTAGTTTACTCGTAGGCTTTCGTAAAAATAGTTTCAAACTTGCCTATAGTTACGATCAAACCATCTCAGATGCGGCAGGAAAAACAGGTGGCTCACATGAAATCTCCATTACCATTGAGCCAAGTCGGGATAATCGTTACAAAGGAAAATCGAAGTGGAGTAAATTCTTAGAATGCCCTGTCGTTTTCTAACATTTTTGACAACTATCACAGGTTATTGCAAACATAACCTGTGATAGTACCTAGCAAGAACAAGCGATTTAAATTATTTATCTACTCTCATGGGATGAAGTTCTTCGAAAAAGATATCGTAATTGGGTACATCGAAAGTTAAGCGTTTGATTTTTAGATTATTATCTGTGTTAAACTTTACAGTACCGAAATTATACCATGCTTGAGGATATTTCCATTCAATTTTCCATACATCATAATGCCAATGTTTCAAAGTAGCTGCATATTCTTTCGTATGCTCGAATGAGAGTTGTAATTCGCCATTTTCTAAACTCACGTCAATATTTCCATAGTTCGCAGCATGATAAGTACCTACATAACTTTCGAGCGGTAAAGAGGGTTTTGTATCCATTATACGAGCTTTTTCACGATCGGAAATCCGCGTATCTTCTGCTGAACGTTTATTTCGAGCTTCGAGCATATCCGTTGACCAGTCTTTTCCAGAAACACCTAAAAATGCATCTAGCGTATAGTATGTGGCTGCCATAATGGGACTTTTCATGCCATTGGTCAATACCACTACGCCTAAGTTTTCATCAGGAATCAGGTTTACTGCCGTAATCATTCCATCGTAACCACCTGTATGCCCAACTCGCATTCGTCCGTGATAATCGCTGAGTGCCCAACCTAGTCCATAGCCATTAAAATGGCGTTTAAAATCATTCGGTTTAGTTTGGTCTACTGTAAATGTATTGTGTGGAGTCCAAAGGCGGTTGAGTGAAGCAGGAGTTAACAACGTATCTTTTCCATGCACTCCATGATTAAGATTGAAAATCATCCACTTACACACATCATTTACACTTGCCACAATTCCCCCCATAGCGGCAACGGTTTCCCAATCTACCCAAGGAATCGGAATATTCTTCCCATCTTGAAAAGCATGTGGTGTTGCATAATTTCCGATTTTATCTAACGCTTTCAGTGAGGTAACTGCGCTCGACATGCCCAATGGCTCAAAAAATCGCTCTTTTACATTTTCACCCCAAGTTTTTCCAGTTACTGTACGAATGAGCTCTCCAGCAGTGATGTACATCAGATTGGAATAACCATAACCATCTCTAAACTCATAAGCAGGTGGTAAATGCTTCATTCGTTTAATAATTTCTTCAGCCGTAAGGTCTGCTTTATACCAAATCACATCTCCACTAAAGGTTCCTAATCCTACGCGATGACACAACAAATCTTCAACAGTAACCGCTTGACTCACATAAGTGTCATATAACTCAAAATAGGGCAAGTAGTCTTTAACCTTATCTGTCCAAGAGAGTTTACCTTCTTGCACTAATTGAGCAATAATGGCACCTGTAAAAGCCTTCGAATTAGAAGCAATGGCATATAAGGTGTTTTCATCGGGTTTTTCACTTTTTCCCACCTCTTTTACTCCGTAGCCCTTGGCAAAAATCATTTCTCCATCCTTCACAATCCCAATGCTCATACTTGGAATTCCCCAATCATTAGTGATTTTTTCATAATAAGCATCTAATTTTTTTATCAATGCTTTTTGTTCCTTGTCTTGTGCCTGTAGCGTTGGCATCACCAATAAGCACACAAAAAAAGTAATGAGTCTTTTCATTGTTAATTGATTAGTTGAAGGCAGAAAGTTACGAAACATCACGCAGATATCAGGACACTTAAATTAAAAGTGATTTAAGTCACATTTTTTTTAATTATAAATCTCTTCTTATTCAAACTTATATCCTTCATTTAATTCCATATTTCCTGTTCATTTGTAAATGGCTTAATTAACAAACGGATTTATCATGACACACACTGAAAAAACTACCATCGGGAAATATTCCAGTTTCGATGAGGCTAATCGCATCATTTACTGGCTTGCAAAACAGAATTATCCTACAGATGAGCTTTACATTCGAAAAATGTACAACAAAAAGAAAGGGTTCAGCTTAGGATTTATCGCCACCTTAGGAGGAATAATCGGCTTAGGGATGGTGGTTACGGCAAACAACTCCACAACTTTATCATTAATCGTTTTTGGAGGCATTGCATTCCTGATTATCGCTGGACTTTATAGCTATAAAAAAGCTTTTTCAAAATCAAAAAGAAAAGAAAAGCATAAGGTTAAAAAAGTACAAGATTGTTATTTACTGAAAGCAGAAACAATAGAAGATGCAAAAATGATTAAAACGTTGCTAGGCAAAATCACGGCGTAGTATCAATAATTAACTAATTTCATTTTCAAATTAAAAGGCGAGCGTTTACGTTCGCTTTTTTTGTTAAGTGTCAGAAATAAATCTTTACCTTTATGCCATTACTTATCACTCGCCTAAATGAATACAATACATCTGAATCAACTGATCACTTATCCACTCAAATCTGCAGCTGGAATTTATACTACTAAGGCTGTAGTTACCCGAAGAGGTTTAGCGAATGATCGGCACTGGGTCATTTTTACTACGGATGGCAATATGATGACCGCAAGGCAGCACCCCAAATTACTCGCTTTAGTTCCCCAAATCAAGTCAACGGGTTTACATCTTCAAGTGAACAATGACAATAAGCATATGCTCATCAACTACCCTGCTCCAGATAGCTCCTTGACTACCATCAAGATTTTTTCAGATGAAGCTACAGGAGCTAAGGCAAATGCTGAGGCTAATCAGTGGTTGAGTGATTATTTAGGTATCGATTGCCAACTATTTTTCATGAATGCAGCAAGTAACCGAATCGCTTTGCAAGGTCGAGGCGGACAACCCGATGATATTGCCAGCTATGCTGACGAAGCACCTATCTTATTGGTCTCAACAGCTTCGTTAGCCAACTTAAACCGCAAACTTGAATTGCCAGTGAGCATGAAACATTTCCGCCCCAACCTCGTAGTTGAAGGTTGCCCTGCTTTTGCCGAAGACGATTGGAAAAGGATTCAGATTGGAGCTTGTGAATTTGAGATCGCCCAGCGCTGTAAACGATGCGTATTTACTACAATTAACCCTGAAACGTTGGAGAAAAGAAAAGATGGAGAACCTTTACGTACCTTAGCCACCTATCGAAAACATCCAAGAGGTGGTGTTGGCTTTGGTGTTCATCTTATTCCAAGAAAACTGGGTACAATACAAGCAGGCGATGAGGTGAAGGTATTCACATAAAGGCTGATCAACTCATTCACAAATCTCATCGATCCACTTTTGATCAATTTTACCAGCGTCATTGATGTGAAATACCGCACCTACAGCACAACCGTTCACACTCGTAGAATCAATGAGGTAACGATAATCAAAGCCCATATCTATCGGGGTTCCTAATAGCTTTTTAACCAAGGATGTATCGGCTGTACTAGGTAATAACTCCACTACGCATTTCAAGCTTTTCAAATCTTGATGAGCCTGAAAATGCTTGCCACATTCCTCGATTTCACTGACTTGATTGCAGGCAATGGAACATAACAGTATAAAAACAAAAGAAAGCTTTTTCATAAAAATCATGCTATGAAGTTCATAATATAAAACGTCAAAATACATCAGCCATTAATAAAAATAGGCTTGACAACCGCCAAGCCTATTTTTATTGATAAATTAAAAGCTTGGTTTAGTTCACCTGAACCTTTCTAATCCCCACTTTACCATCAACTTCTAAGCGGATGAAGTATACACCAGCTTCGATGTTGTGTAATTGGATGTTTTGCTTGCTCAAGTTGTTTACGTGCTGCTCCCAAATCTTGCGACCTGTGATGTCTAGCACTTGAATTTGTGCTTTATTCACATTTACATTCGGGACATCCAAAATGAAACTTCCTGAGTTAGGATTCGGATACACCAGCATTTGCTGGCTTAATAAGCCGTCAACATCTAATGAGGTTACTTCTGTTAAGAAAGTGCTTTGTGTATCATCTCCACAATCAGCTTTAGCCGTTAAGGTTACGGTATAACTCCCATAAGCGGCATAAGTATGAGTTGGCGCTTCGGCTGTACTTGAATTTCCATCACCAAAATTCCACTCGTAGCCGTTAGTGGCATTCATAGAACTGTTGGTAAATGTAGCTGTCAATAAATCGTCAGATAAGCTGTAGGTGAATGAAGCTGTTGCAGGATTGTTGATGGTTACCGTAACCTGATCTGTCTCTGTTTTACCAAATTTACTTACGGTTACTTCGTAGGTTCCAGAAGCAGTCACGTCCAAGGTCTGAGTCGTGCCTAAAACGGTTGAGTTGCCCACCTCATTCCAAGAATAACTATCTGCATCGGCTACACCTGCGTCTAATGTGGTACTGCTACATGCTGTTACATCATCACCTAAGTCTACAATTAAAGCAGGGCTATATCCTTCTATATGAATATTATCGATATACATGGCATTAGCATTTCCACCAATATTGGTGAAGATCAATTTCGCAAAATCACTATTTTTTACAGAAGTTTCTATAGTATAGTGATCCCAATCAGCATTACTTACCGGTGTAAATAAAGAGGTTTTCGGAGTGACAGTAGCCAAATCAAACCCACCTTTTTGCCAAATCGCATTTGTGCCATTGCAATCCTGAAGTGAAATACGCAAGCTATCTGTTACTTGGAAACTAAAATAGGTATAAGCAATGTCGAAGGATATTCTCAGGGAATCATATGCTGTCACTTCATAAAAAAGTGTTGATAAATCAATTTCTCCATAGGTTTGATCGAAGTTATTAACCCAAATTGAGCCATGCATTTGATCAATACCTACATTGGAAAACTCCCATCCTTCTTGATAATTCCAGCCATCAGGAATAGTTCTATCAATCGATTTTGTGACTGGAACTGAACTTGTTATTTTAACTGCATCTTCCAATAATAAGGTATCACGATCTCCGCTAGCTTCAGTAATTAAAGTAACATCAAAAGAGCCAGTTCCTACATAGTTTACTGTAGGGTTCTTTTCATTAGAGCTTGCTGGTTCACCACCTTCAAACGTCCAATGATAAATAATGCCTTCATCTGGATTAGCAAATAAAGCTTTTGAGTTATTTATAAAATTAACCTCCACTCCTGTGGTTGGGCAACCCATATCTGATTTTTCGAATTCAAACGAAGCAATAGCTGAGGGAGAACTTGTCAGCACTAACGCAAACCGCTGGTTACCATTCACTAACGTTCCTTTATGAGAAACAGTAATTGTATAAGTTCCTGGTTCAGGATTTTTAATTGATACCTTTTCAACATTATCAACTAAATTATCTCCCTTGGTTGCTGCTGCTGTAACATTGGCAGGATCGAGCTTCCATGGATAATAAGTTTCCCCATCCTTGGTGACTCTAATATCTAAGTCATTTATTAATGAGATTTCAAATAAATCGACTTCTGTAGAGGTGACAGTTTCGCCAGGTAAATCAGTCCAACAAATGGTTACTTCAAGTGGAGCAGTTCCATCTACAGTAACTTCTGTAGTGTAAGTGGCATCATTTTCCAATACATGTGACTCTAACCTTGCCTTTGAGCCATTTTCAGTAATTAATTGGGCTGCTTTCTCTGCATTAAGTAATCCCCAACCAAATCTAAAATCAGGTCCATCAGCATCCCCTGTTTCATCAGCAGTATGAATGGCAAGTCCTCTTAACATGGAAGCATACATAAATTCCCCGTGGATCTCATTATAATGTTGTTGTAATAATAAAAGTGTTCCTGTTACATTAGGGGCAGCCATTGAAGTACCACTAAGAAATCCATATCCTCCTGAACAAAATGCAGACAATACACTTACGCCTTTAGCTGAAATATCAGGCTTTACTCTTCCGTCATCCGTTGGCCCCCAACTCGAAAAGTTTGACATTTCCACACTCTCAGGCCCTTGATAGTCAAGCACCTCTCTAACTGCAGCTACGATGATTGCATTTTTAGACATTTTAAAACCTTTTAAAATATCATATCCAGAGCCATATAAGTTGACCGCGATTTGTTGATCATTAGCAGCCGATATAACGGCTTGATGATAAGGAGAATGATACAATAATTCATCCCATGCACGTGCTGCCGAGTTATATTTTCCAAATTCATGTTCTTGAATTACTTGAGTACCAGCATTATTAAATATTCCTGGGCCATAAGAATGATTTGAAAGTAGCAATCCATTAGCAATTTCTCCTGGTAATTCAGAAAGGGGATTATCCAAAAAATATCCAGTAATTTCAGCTTCATAAGCCATACCTTGTGCCTCCCCATCTGGACCAACTTCAAAACCTGCAGCAATGGTGCCTGCTACATGGTTAGCATGATCACTGCACCCCACGCCAGGAGAATCGCCTTGTGTAGCCCTATCTCCAAATGCTTCATGTGATAATAATAACAAGCCTCCATCCCATATAGCAGCTTGCATTCCTTGTCCATTTAAATTTAGCCCTAAACGTCCTCCTGTATTTAGTGTATTAGCACGAGTCGTAATTGCAGCTCCTACATTTTCAGTTGTATAGTAGATTGGTTTTTTATCTTCAGTTATGCGATATAAAAAGCCTACATTCCCATCATTATACTCTATCACAATAGGGATTTTATGCTTTTTGGCATATTCATGAGCAATTTGTTGATCTGATTTTTCTTTAGCACTCAAACGCTCTTGTAAACTTTTTAAGTTGGATAAATCATAGGCTGAAATAATTTTTTCTCGCTCTAGTTGTGTTTGAGCGAATACATCTGTTGCAAATAAGGATACACTTATTAGAAAAGTGTATACAAATCGTTTTAAAGTTGATAAGCTTATTCTCATAATAGTACAGTTTTGGTTGAATTTCGGTATTTAATAAATCAATAGCTGATTAAAGTTTTGAATGCCTAAAATTAAAAGTTTTCACGATTTTAATTTTAAATCATATTTAGATTTTGACAATAGTACGGTAATTTTTACTTGAGTTTGAAAAAAGAAAAGAAAATTAAATTATGGCTCCATTGCCGCTTAATTTGTTACCGTACTATTGATAATGAAACAGTCACGTAAGATATTCTATTTTAGTATATTGCTCATAGAGCGGTTATCTAAAATTTAATCATTTAGAACTTTCAGTTTGTACAAAGCTATAATTAACATGAAAAACGCATTAGGAAAAGTGATCGGCATCAACTTAACCATTATGTTTGCCTATTTTATTCTCATATATATCCTAAGCGATCAGTTCATACGATTAGTAGTAATCGCTAGTCCAATTTTATTTCTCCTTCACCTCGTCGCTATACTATTCTTTACAATTGTATTTTTCTCCAAGGGGGAAAAACAAATTGGGCTAGGTCTAGTCTTAAGTTTTTTCCTTGTGCTCATTATCGGACTATTAGCAGGTGCTATGAGTTTAGGTATAGATGTGATTTAGCTTTCAGCTTTATTCATAAATATCCAATTACTTTTTTATTTTTATCCATAAAACCACCAAGGTCTACTAATTTGGAAATCATAACACTTGAATGATGAAATACTTGCTCCCAACTGTATTAGCCTTTCTATTTTTCTCTTGTTCCCAACAACAGGCACAGAAAGAAAAGGAAGCTGAGGACCTTGTTATCACAGCAGACAAAATAGCTGATGAAGATAAAAGTACTATCGAAGCAAAAAGCATCAAAAAACGAAATTATGAAGGGATAAATCCAGCTATTAAAACGACATTAATGACCTTGGATAGTTTGTATGATTATGCTCCTTTTTATTTTCATGTTGAAGGTGAAACTTACTTTGTTGTTTGCAGAGGAACAGGAGAGTTTACTGCAACTACCGCATTTAAAAAAGGCTTTAAATACGGGCTAGTAAATGAAAAGTTTGAAGAAGTGATCAAACCCGAATACGAGAAAATTTACAACTTGGATGTCAGTTTTGCCAACTGTGTAGAAGTCAAAAAAGACGGCAAAGTTGGCTTAATCAATATCTACGATGGGACTAAAATAGCACCACAATTCGATTACATCATTCCTAAAAATGGGACAACTGCTGTAGCGTATGGTTTAAAAGCAGGAAAATGGTATAAAATAAGTCAGCCTAATGGCATTGAACTGGTGGACATTGCTGCAAATAATGTCTTCCAAGCATTACAGTTTGATGCGAAAAATCATGCTAGTACACTCATGTATTCAAGTTATGCGCGTCATCATGAAGATGATCCGATTGAAGGCAATGGGGTGGTAATTACGCCATCTTATATTGAGCGGCTACAAATTATGGATGAATTTTATACTGACTTTATCGCAGATTCAGAAAGTCAAGTTGATTTTGGTAAATCAGAAATGCGCATTAAAACCAGTGAGCCGAGTTCCATTTCAGATCAGGTGATTTCCTTTTTTGTTTCCTTTTATGAAGAAGGGATTGATGCACGAGGTTATGCGACTGAAAAAACAAAACTCGTAGTCGTCAATCAGGCCGATAACTCACTCAATTACAAACCCTTAGTAGAATGGGGCGAAAGTGGAGAAGTCTGTAATCAGCACCTCATCAAGTTTGTTCATAACGATCTCATCGAAGTCATTACATCTAAAAAGAAGCATTACGACTACGAACCTCATTATCAATACTTTAAAGTAGCGTTAGATGGCACAATTTCCGAATTGATAAGTAATCGGCGCTTTCCTTATACTGAGTTTATACAAATAGATACCTCCTACTTTACAGGTTGTTTTGCACAAAGCATACCCAAAAGTGATCCAGAGCATGATCGGTACAACTTCTATCTCAGCGCACATTTGACAATTGACGATTTAGATATGATGCGCAATGAAATTTTTGCCAGTTATGGGTATAAATTCAAAACGAAAAAGTGGCAACAACATTTTGCACAAAAATCATGGTATACGCCTAAATACGACCAAGTAGATGACCAGCTCAGTGACTTAGAAAAAGAAAATATCGAGGTTATCTTGAAACGAAAAAATGAAATGGAGGGGCAAGAACAAGATTTTGTAAAGAAGGAAAAGTTCCTGTATGTGGCAGCTGGTTAAAGGGTTTTACGCGATTATTGCCGTACTAGTTGGCCTATTCATTTGCATAAAATCACTGGATTACCTCCATCCAAATTTTACACAGGGCTTTTTAATCGGCAAAGAACCATTTTTTTATACTTATTATGCTGTTGTGCTTTATATACATATGTTTGCGGCACCCCTTGCCCTATTTACGGGACTCATCCAATTCTTATTCACAAAAAGCAAGTGGCACAAACGCTTGGGGCAAATTTATGTGATGAGTATCTTGGGATTTGCCGCCCCAAGCGGATTGCTGATGGCTTTTCATGCACTTGGGGGCAATTGGGCCATACTCAATTTTGTATTACTGGCTATTTTATGGGTCTTTTTCACCCGAAAAGCCTACCAAACAATTCGCCGAAAAAACATAAAAGCACATCAACGCTTTATGACACGCAGCTTCATACTGACTAACTCAGCGGTGTTCATCCGCTTATTTTCGTTCATCAATCATCAGTATTTAGACTATCCTCCCCTTACTGCTTACGTCATCATCTCTTGGTTAAGTTGGTTGCCCTTTTTGATGATTTATGAGGGGTATTTGTTGGTGAAACAATGATCTTAAGGCAAAATAAAGATTGGGCAATTCAACTCGATCGCTTCAAAAAAGGTTTCCAGCTCATCGTTATGCATGCTGATACATCCCCAAGTTAGGTGACGATCATCGTCATTTTCCCAACCTGGAGGAGCCCAGCCATGAATGCCAATTCCCCCGCCTAATGCGGTGTTTTTTGGAGGCGTTTTGCGGGCATTATTCGCCTGAACAATGGTGTTATATTGCCATTTTTTGATTAACCCATTTTTTAAGCCAACAGCAGCATCAAAATTATTGGGGTAGCTCACTCGCATCCAAGCAGGGCCAAAAAAGGCACTGATGGCACTTCCTGTAAATGGGCCTTTTGATTTTTGGCAAAGTCGGTAGGCTCCTTCAGGAAGTTTTAAATCGCCTTGTTTTACTTTATGTCCTTTAGGGTTTTGACTTAAAGCGATTTCATATTTTTGTTGTAATTTTCCATATTTTAAAAATAGCAATTTATAGGAACTTTTGACGGCAATCACCAGTTGAGGCATAGACTTTGGTGTTTTTAACTTACGGTGTTTTTTAATGAATTCGGTAGGATTCTCATAATTTGCTTTTACCCATTCCACCGTTTTGTTGTGACTGCTCGGCCAATAATCAGCCGCTAAAGAGTCTAAGCTGTATTTTCGAATCTCGAAATGCAAATGTGCGGGATATTCGTCAAAATCTCCTTTGCCAATTTTTGCGATTTGCTGCCTTCGCTTTACGATATCGCCTTTCTTAACCAGCATTTCTTGCAAATGGGCATATTGCGAATAAACTTTTCTGACTTTGCCATTTTCCAAAAAGCGATGTTCAATGACAATCACTTTTCCCCAAGGAGAAGCACAGGTTTGAGCAAAAATTACTTTTCCAATGGCAGGTGAGTAAACAGGCTGCCCTAAATCGGTATCTCCTCCCCCATTCCCATTCCAATCTTCGCCAGGGTGAATTCCCAATGCATACACTTGTGGAAATTTCACAGCCTTATACCAACCCGTATATACTTTCCCATTTGTTGTTGAGGTATAACTCCCTTTTCCATTTTTATCTCCAATCGGAAAATCAAAACCATCTGCCAATAAAGAATCTTGGTAAATTCTTAAGATTTTTCTGCTGCAATCTTCTATTCCAAAGGAATCCTTCTGACATCCAGTATCAACAATCACGCGCTCCATTTTCTTCAGCAGTGTTGCTCCAAACCCTTCATGTTCTTGGCTTTGGCAAGCCTGAATCGTAATACATAAAATAAGCAGCGGCAATAGAATCCTTTTCATAATTGTGACTTTTAATGAGTTTAATGTGTGACACTGTTCTAAAATAATAGATTTCCTCTGGTTATGATTCAACAAAATGCGTTTTTCACATATTTTATTATTGTATTGGCCTCATTAACTTCGTACTTCGATAACAACAAACACATTTTTACTTAATGACTGTCCTTGAAGCACTCAAAAAGAAATTACAACAGCCATATTATGGCAACTTTCAACTTCAACATACTTGGAGAAGGGCACTCATTTATGGGAGCTTCGTCAGCCTATTCCTATTTTACTTTGAGCCCTTTGACTTATCCACGTTGGAATCATGGATATTAGCAAGGGTATGTTTAACATTTGGGGCGATTACGTTTTTCAGCATCATCTTTCATGGTAATATTTTACCCTTATTTTTTAAGCAATTTTACCAAGAAGAATCGTGGAATGTTTGGAAAGAAATTGTTTACGTCATGCTCAACTTCTTAAGCATTGGTATGCTGAACTTTGCCTATTTTGTCATCTTAGTTGATTTGAATCTCGAAACGTGGTGGCCTGCATTCGTTCGGATGCAAGTTGGAACCATAGCGGTGGGTTTACCACCAGTTACCGTCTTTATATTTTACGATCAGAGTCGCTTGTTAAAGACGAATCTTCAAAAAGCCTTGGCACTCACTCAAAACATCTCAACTGA
>JBMYQA010000114.1:0-17223 GCA_049600855.1 Flammeovirgaceae bacterium
TTTAATAATTAATTGCAATCTTCCTACCAGCATATTCCTTATAAGCCTAATAAATAGTGTTTACCACGAATCAACAAAAGTATGTTTTGAATCTTTAACGATTCAATACCTTTTTTTTTATTGTAATTGATAGAAGTGGGCATTAAACTTGTAGCTTAAGATAAGGTTTGAGTTCCCAGCATATATTTTAAATTCGGACAACAATGAAAAGTTCTACTTTTGGTTTTGTGCTTGCAGTAAGCTTGATGATTCTAAGCTTTTCGGTAGAAGCACAACGATTTACAAGGTCTAAACGCTATTGGAGTATTGGGGGATCAATAAATGCAATGAACTATTTTGGTGATATTACGCCAAGTACTTCCATCACTAGTTTTGAAATTGCAAAAACAACTCCTGAATTATCTTTTTTCATTCAACGAAGAGTATTACCCAATGTCACATTAAGAGCCAGTTTGGCTTATGGAGGATTACAAGGAGACGATTATGTAAGTGGCGATGGTGATCAGTTTGAACTGGCAAATCCAGATGAAGTAACCGAGCAAAACTTCAGGTTATTTCGAAATCAACATTTCCGTAATCGAATTGCGGAAGTATCTGGAGTGGCCATTTTTGACTTTATTCAAAACAGGGGGCGTTACTTTAGAAGACCAGAAAAACCCATTCCTTATGCTTTTGTAGGTATTGCGTTAGGGGTTCAAAATGCGCAAGTGCAAGTTCCTAATCGTGGAACAATAGATTTAGCTACAAACAGAGTATTGAACTTCGATAATGCAGGAGAATGGGTGAATTTGAGAGATTTCCCTGAAATTTATGAAGGCGGACAAGCCCCTTCACCTTTCTTAATTTCTATTCCTTTTGGAGTGGGGGTGCGTTATAAACTGTCCAAAAAAGTAGATATTGCCTTTGAAGCTGGTTTTAGATACACCTTTACAGATTTACTCGATGGAGTAAGCGGAAACTATCAGCAAATTGATCGCGAAGTAAATGGACAACCAAATTTAACTTATTACATTTCAGATCGTAGTTCTTTAGATCAAGCTATGGATCATAGAGGAAATAACGTGGATCGTACACATATTGTTGATGGAATGCGGCAAGTGTATGGTAATAATTTAGAGAGCTACTCTGCACCTACTGAGTTAAGGGGAAAAGGTGGATTTGGAAATAATGACCAATACATGGTTTACGGTATACACGTATCGTATATCTTGGCTTATGATGTGAAGTGTCCGAAATTTAGGTAAGAGACTGTTTAAATTTTTTGTTTAGCCAATAAAAAGTTCAAACAGCCTTTAAGACATTTTTATATAGAATATGGGGCTTTCTAGTAGTAGAAAGCCTTTTTTTATGGCTTCCACTCAATTCGGCTAGATTGTTGTATATATTTGCGCGTTACAAATTGAGCTCTGAAAATGAAATCCTTATGCAAGAGGGTAATTGAAATAATCAGGGTGATTTTTATCGCAAACAAAACTAGTATAGCGAATGCATATTTGGTTGAAAGGAGTAGGGAGCTTATTGCTCGCCTTAATAATTTTTGAGACAAGTCACGCACAAATTGTAGGAACCTACAAACGCTTAGAGGTAGGTTTTGGGATTGGAACAACATATTATACGGGTGATGTCGCGCCCACGCCTAATGTATTCAATACCCGTTATGGTGGAGAAGCCTTTATTCGTTACAACTTTAATCCTGCCTTTGCCATAAGAGGAAATATTGGGGCATATCTGATTGCAGGTGATGACAATCACCGTGATAGTGATCCTTTTTATAGAGCACGAAGCCATTCTTTTGGCGCTTTTACAGGAGATGCGAGTGTTTTATTAGAATATAACTTTTTTAATTTTAGAGGAAGTCAACCATATCCTACTTTTAGTCCATATATCGTAGCTGGTGTTGGCCGTTTCCAGTTTAGAACGAATTATGAAAATTCGGGAATAAGTCCAGGTGATCGTTCACAAAATAAGGCTACTGGCGGCAGTTTGGTAATTCCATTTGGGGTTGGAATTAAGTTTCCCCTCACAAAAAAGTTTAATATCGCCTGTGAATTTAGGGCAAACAAAACCTTCACCGATTACCTTGATATGCTTGGTGATGGAGAAGTGGATAATTTTTCATCCAACCAACGATTTGCCCACGGCAATGTAGAAGGAAAAGACATGTACTACTATTGGGGAATCTCACTTGCTTACCGCTTTGTGACCTTGAAGTGCCCCAAAGACTATCCTGCTAGAACGTACGATTACAGGTAGTGAGATTTATCAATGATCAAGTAAAATGGTCTGGTATAAAAACTACCAGACCATTTTTTATTGGGCATCCATATATTGATTATAAATGTCTCGAATGGAGTTGTAAGTATCTTTCAGGGCAATGGCCTTAGCTTCACTCAAACTAAACCATTGTAAAGCCTCAATCCCTTCTTCTGTTTGAGGACTTAAATTGCGATCATCAAGGCAATCCATAGCATACCAGTGTGTGCATTTTAATACTTCATTTCCTTTATGCGGATAAGTATGCCAGGTTTCTCCGATTTTATTTATCAAGCTTACTCGAATCCCGCACTCTTCTTCCACTTCCCGAACAGCGGCTTCCTTTTTCTTTTCTCCTTTTTCAATTTTTCCTTTAGGCAAATCCCATTTCCCAAAACGCTTAATAAACAATAGTTTATCCTCCTTTTTAACAATACCTCCTGCTGCTTCTATGAGTTTAAAATGAGATTTGATGTCATTCACCGCTTGCGTATAATTTCCCATCAAGAAAATCATACCTCTATGGCCGAGAACTTGTCCGTTTTTAGCCAAGTCATACAACCTCATAATTTGTGAGATACTAGGATGACTGAAAGTAGCCATGTCTTTAGAAAATACAGGCGTTGAAAATGGCTTAGCCTCTTCTACTACAAAAGGAATATCATTTACAAAAAATTTCATAAGTTTGGATTAACTCAAGGTTGAACTCGAAGATAACCTTTTTTTATTCCTTTATCCAAATCTTAAATTGTTCAGGAGCTAAGTTGATAGCTTGCTTTCCTTCCGAAAGTGTTCGGAAAGCTTTGCTATCTTTTACGCCTTTTATGTGATTGATGCCTTGGTTATTTCCAATGAGTTTCCAGTTGCCTTTTGGAAGTTCAAAACTGAAATTGCCTTGCTTGTCTCCTACATTCATCAATACAAGCACTTTTTCATCAACAAGATAGCCTAAAAGACCTTCATCTTTTGGGGTAATCCACTGATAATAATCCTCTGAAACAGCTTCAGCTTGTCGAAATACCTGCCCATAATCGCTTAACCTGAATTTATTCAAGCCTTGCCAGAATGCATACATCCCTTGATAATCGCAATAACTGCCTTTATCTTTTTGGGTTTTCCCTACATTTTCCCAAATAAATTGATTTGCCGTTCGCATATTATAGGTATCGCGTTTACCATGTAAATACACATTTAATCCCTTATTGGTTTTCTTCACAATTTCCTCCAAAACGGCTATTCCTTTACTCCGCATCATTTCTGTGCCACCATGTGTCACAATAGAACCTAAGGAAGTATACAATAATACCGATGCGATTTTGAAGCGGTCTTCATCCACACCAAATCGCCCGTCCCAATCTTTTGTAGCGAATTGGTCAGCTAAAGCCCAATTATCGTGAATGTCGAGGTAATTGATGCCGCTGAGTGGTGAAGTTTCTTCTGGGAAAGTAGCGGTTAATCCTTTCTTGACCCGCTCGCGAAGTTGCGTATTGCCACCAGCATACCCACGATCTGTCAATTTGTTTTTAGGATTGCTCGTTGGTCCTTTAAATGCATTTCGCGTATCATCTTGAAAAAACATGATCGGCGAATCTACTTTGTACCAATCCCAATCGGGATTTTCCTCAAACTCAGGATCATAAGAACCAATCCAAGGCTCGCCATACAAGATTTTATCTTCGCCAATCTCTTGCTTGAGTAATTTTAACGTTTGTTCATCAACCTGTCCAGCCAAATCGATTCGGAAACCATCAATGCCAAATTCATTAATAAAGTGTAGGCATTGGTCAATGAGCCAGCGTTGAACCATGGGGCGGTTTTCTGTTTTTACTTCATTGCCATATTCTCCAATATGTTCCAAGTTCTTTGTGCGGTAATAATAAATTTTATCTAAGGCATTAAAGTGGAAGTAATAATTATCCTGATCCATATTTTCTGCTGTATGATTTGGAACAATATCAATGATTACCGCAATGCCTTTATCGTGAAAAGCTTGTACCAAATCTCTAAACTGCTCTCTTTCCGAGCCAGGTTCTGTCCCGCGCTGGCGAAATCGAGATTCGATTGCAAAACAGTGAGAAGTACGGTATCCCCATTGGTAATTTTCGGTGCTAATGCCATTTAATTGCATGTACGGGTCATCTTCAAAAGATGCTTTCCATTCCTCATCATTATAATGCAAAAACTCTTGTACAGGCATGAGGTGAATGACGTTGATGCCTAAATCTACCAAGTAGTCAAATCCAATTTTTTCGCCTTTTTTATTTCTCAATCCAGTTTGATACATGGCAGGGAGTGTGCCTTTTAAATCATCAGAAACTGGAAGGAGATCGGTAAAGTCTTGAACATGTACCTCATAGGCAATTACATCTTCATGTTTAGGGATGCCATTTTTGAGTGGCGTTGCAGGAGTTGTTTTCGGCCAAACTCTACATTTTCCCCAACTATCCATGCTCACGCGTGCGTAAGGGTCAGAAATATGCACAGGATTCGCCTCATAAAAATGATTTCCTAATTCGTCTGGCCCATGCACGGTAAAATCATAATAAACGCCTTTTAAGTTCTCTTTGGTAATGTATTCCCAAACGCCATGCTCGTCTTGAACCATGTCAATGGTTTGATAAGCTTTCGGGTCATTCGCGTTTTTGTAAAGGTATAGTTTGAGTAAGGAGGCACGAGGTGCAAAAACGCGAAATGCAGTTTCCGAACCATCATCACTAATGGTTGCACCGAGTTCTTTCGTCGAATACATCGTTCTAAACCAACCATCGTAAGAACACCAAACTTTTCGCTTTTTACTAATTATTTCTAAATAATACACGCGCCTGATATCAATTTTTTGAGCAGGAATGATGATGCTTTTTGTAGCCGTATTTGGAAGTATGGTTTCAATAGGAATCAGGTCGCCTGCATGATTGGTGAGGCGGTAATCTGCTTTATCAATCGAATTGGTAGTTCCAGAAACTTCTAACCAAATTGTTCCATTGGCTAGTAATTCTGCTTTAATTTTTACGGCCTTAACCGTGTGCATGAATACGAGATTGCCTCCCTTATTATTTGGCGCAAATTGGGGAGAGTTGAGCCATTCTCCTTCATTAATGCGGAATTTGAACTCATCTCTAGGCTTTATTTTTTGGTGATCCTTATCCACAAAACCTAAAACCCATAATGCTTTAGAAACAGGTGTTAACTGCCATTCGGAGGGTGTCATGTCTGTACTCCAAGACCTAAAGTTTCCTGTTACGGCTACCTTTTCAGGCTTCACTTCTTTGTAATGGGTATTTTGAAATAAGAAATAAACCGAATCATCGCGAAGGGCATAACCCTGAAGTTTTTCTAGTTCGCTAAACGATTGGGCATTGATATTCATAGTACAGAGTAGTTGTAGCAATATGGCTAAGGGGTAATAAATAAAGCGCATGTACGTTGATTTTTGATGAAGATATTGGATGATGTGTTATTACACAACTAGTGAACTAAATTAAGATAACTTGATCATTCAACCAGATGACGGCGCATTTATTCTTCCACAAACGATCTAGATTTAGGCATGTTTGTCTAAATTTGGAGATGAAGCCAATCAGAAACCTGATTTATTTTTATTTACCCGTGAAAAAAGTAAATGATCACATGGATTAAAAGGAATAATCCCTTACATTTGTATTCCGAATTTCCGAAATGGATTAAAAGATAGGAAAATGCCTAAAGTAAAAACAAAATCAGGTGCAAAAAAGCGTTTTAAACTTACTGGTACAGGTAAGATTAAGAGAAAACACGCTTACAAGTCGCACATCTTGACGAAGAAGGGAACAAAGCAGAAAAGAAGATTGACTCAGGCTGGCTTGGTAGACAAGTCTGATGAGCAACGCGTAAAAGATATGTTGCGTATCTGATGAGCTTTGACTCCTCAAAAACATTAGTTTTAAAACATTTAATTTGAATTAGAAATGCCAAGATCAGTTAACAGCGTTGCCTCGCGTGCTCGTAGAAAGAAGGTTATGAAAATGGCCAAAGGGTATTGGGGGCGAAGAAAAAACGTTTGGACTGTTGCTAAGAATGCCGTTGAAAGAGGTCTTCAGTTTGCTTACAGAGACCGAAAGCAGAAAAAACGTGTTTTCCGAGCATTGTGGATCCAACGTATCAATGCAGGTGCAAGGTTGCACGGATTAAGCTACTCGCAATTTATGGGTAAACTTAAAGCTGCGAATATCGACCTAAACAGAAAGGCTCTTGCCGATTTGGCAATGAACCATCCTGACGCATTCAAAGCGGTGGTAGATAAAGTGAAGTAATTTCACGATAAAACGTATTAAAAAGGCTCACATTACTGTGAGCCTTTTTTATGTCCTTTACTGAGTTTTAGATTAGTTAGCCAATTGCTTATTAAACCAATCGGTAGCTAATTCAACACTTAAATCTACTTTTTCTGCTTGATCATAAAAATCAAATTGTTCAAATGGGGAAGCAGCTCCGCTTGATATCCAGTGTAATTTTTTATTGTCTGTAGCAATTTGTTCGAAGTAAGCTTTAGTATAATCAGGCAAAACCGAACCATCTGAATGGATCATCAGGGTTGGTGTAGTTAGGTGCTTCGCATTAGGCATTGGGCTATAGGTAAGCCAATCTTCCCAACTCATAACGGCAAACTTATCGTTACTCCACTGAGGAATCGCACCTCGTTCTGGGTTGAGGTAGTAGTCATATTCTCCAAACATCGCCGCACTTTCATCCGTAGTGCTGATGGCAGGAATATAGGTAGCTTCTCCCGTCTCGGCAAAGCGTTTTTTAGCCTCTTGAGCTGCATTAATTTTAGCTTGTACGCCTTCTTCACCTCCATAAAATAGCTTGGTGGCTTCTGCATCGTGTATCCATGAGGCCGCTGTAGTTACTGCCTTGATGCTAGAGTTGTTAGCCGCTGCATCTAAAATGTAACCTGCTCCTGCACAAACGCCAAAGGCTCCTACTTTGTCATCATTCACTTCAGATAAACTTTGCAAATAACTCACCGCATTATTGATGTCTTGTATCTTCAATTGCGGACTTTCATAGAAACGGGGTTCTCCTTCACTGGCTCCATAATTTCTGAAATCAAAAGCAAGCGTGATGAAGCCGTTTTGTGCTAATTTTTCAGCGTATAATCCTGCCATTTGCTCTTTTACGGTCGTCCAGCTCCCTGCGATGACGATGGCTGGATAGGTTTTATTTTGATCAAAATCTTGAGGTAAAAATAAGTTACCTGCTAAGGTTAAGCCTTCACTTTTAAAATTTACAGTTCGCATAGTTACAGAATTTTTGTTTTCAGTTAATTGATTAGATGGAGTTGAGTTCATGCAACTGAGTAACATCAGTTGACATAATAAAACGATTGATGTTTTCATGTTCATGGTGTTAAGGGAATTAGTGAGTTGCTTTTACTATTGATTGAGCGACTTGAGGTAAGTTGGTATTGCCATCTTGGTATTTAAAATGGAAGACCATCTTGCTGACTTTCCACGATTTACCCGATGGAACGAGTTCAAATTCATAACTTCCTACTACTGTCCATACATTCCCTGCCTCGTGTGGCAAATAATGCGTAGCTGTTCCATAACAAAATACCTGATATTGATTCCCTTGCTGCTTGATTTGGAAATTACCTAACTGATGATGGGTATGCTCAAAACCAGGAAGAAGTCCTTTCCAAGCAGTAGTGATTTGTTGCGGACTAAGTGTTGCTGGTTCTCCGCCTGCCATAGAGGTATAATCCAACAGTACTTCGGTATGGAAAAGACTTTCTACGGTGTTCCAATCTTGTTGGTCAGTGGCAATAAATAGCTGACTAACCGTCTGTTGAATTCGATTTTCCATAGGTTGTGCTTTGAGTGTAAAACCATAAATAACAAGAAAAATGAATAGGTATATTGACCGTTTCATAGCTTTTGAATTGATGATAGTACAAAGCTATGGGAACAAGGTCTGAATGGATTTACAATTTCAAAGCGATGAGTTCGAATTTCAAAGCTATGCTTGCTCGCGGTACGCTAATGGGGTTTGATTCACGTGTTTTTTGAAAAAAGCGTTAAAACGATTGGGTGATTCGAAGTGGAGCTGGTAAGCAATCTCTTTCACACTGAGTGAAGTTTGTAACAGGTAAGATTTTGCTTTATAGATGATGTGCTCATGAATGTGCTGCAAGGCCGTTTTTCCCGTTACCTTTTTTACTGTAGCGTTGAGGTAGTTGGGGTGGATGTGCAATTGTGCTGCATAAGATTTTGTGCTATGTGGGTTCATGCTTGGGTGACTGCGTTGTTCGCTAAAACTCACTTCAATCATAGAACGGAAACGACTAAACAAGCGAACGTTTGAATTCCGAATCTCAGCTGCTACATGTGCGTCAAGCCCCAGTTTGCGATAGCACCGTTTAATTTGGAGTAGCATGAGGTAAACTTGTGCCTCAATAAACTGGAAAGCATCTTCCTGATTGCCATAATACTCTGAAGCAATTTGCTCAAATAGGGTATGAAAAAATTGGAGCTCTTGATGATTCACTCCAAAAGGCATGGTTTTGTCAATCGTTAAGAAAGGGAAGTCGATGATGAGGTTTTGAAGTAATTTAGATTGAGCCACAAAATCAGAGGAAAACATGAGGTAGTAGCCTTCCCAATCGGGCATGATGTCCCAAGAAATGATTTGGAAAGGTGAGTTGAAGAAAATCTCTTGATGGTGTTCTGATTCAAAGTTTCCTGTGGTGGCAATGCCCGCGCCTTTTTTGCGAATGGCAATGGCATAAAACTCATGCTGAAAAGCAGGCATTTTTTGCACGACACTAGCCATATTATCCTTGAAATTTCGAATATCGAAATGCGGATGCATGGGCGGACGAATATTAATGGCTTGGCAATAATCTGCTATGTGCTGAAAATACTTCAATGCGACTGTTGCGGTAGATGGATTCCAAAATGTTTTGATAAAGCTTGGTAGAACGCAAGTTCATCAGGTAAAGGAATTTCTTTTTTCTCACCTCGAGTAGTGATGGTGAGTTTATCCTTACTCAATGAAGTTCTACCATCTATTCTTGCTAAGCTACAAATATAATTTTTAGTAAAGTGCGAATCGGGTGAGGTTTGTTGGTAATGGCACATGGCAGCATAATCGCTAAACGCTCTAGCCGTTTTCGTGAAAATGTAAGAAGGAGTCCATGCTTCATTTTCTAATTTACTCACGCGCAGATGGGTGTCATTGTGTTGCTCGATTCGAAAATACCCCATTTCATCTTTTTGAATCTCATCTAACTGGATACGCAAAGGCTGAAACGTGAACGCTCCAAAACCCACATCTACTAAATATTCTTGATGATTTACGTTAGCTATAATGGCAAGGTGATCAAATTCGGGGCCGTAGCCTTTTTCTGGGGAAAATACACGTGCGGCTATTCGCTTCACTTCGAATCCTAATGTTTGTAATAACTCGAAAAATAATCCATTTAATTCATAACAGAAACCTCCTCTTTTGCTGAAAAGTACTTTTTGTGCAATTCGATCAAGATCTAAGGTAATGGTGGTATGATGATGAATATCCAAGTTTTCGAACGGAATATGAAGTAAATGGTGTTTTTGTAATGCTTTGAGAACGGCTAAACTAGGCGTTAAAGCACCTTGATAATGGATTCGATTTAGGTATTGTTGGATGTTCATGAATATAACTGTTGGGGAGTAGTTATTTCTCGTAAAGTAGTATGGGATTCATTAACAAGCAAATGAAAATTAGTGTTACAACACAATGAGTACTAAGTATCCCATAAATTTTTCGTAATTTCAAGAAAAGGTCACTTTTATACTCTTGCCTAATCGCTATTCATATCGTTTTTTACTTGGAAATGTGCTGTTTTGGTTAGCCATAACACTCATTTCTGCTACCATTCTTTATGTGTTTTTTGGAGCCAATTACGATGGAACTTGGTTCAACTTCTTTTTTCGTCAATTACCCATTTGGTTGGTATGGATGCTCATTACACCAATAATCTTTTGGACCATCAAAAACAGGAAGCCAAGATCAATACATTGGTTGGAGATCGTCATTAGACATGTGTTGTTGGTTGCGTTTATGACACTTTGCTTTCAGATCATGTACAATGCGTTCGATTGGTTTTATGGAGATAAATCCTTTTCCTTAAAACAGTTATTAACGAATAGCAATCGGAATTTTGTACTCAACTTCATGATGCACCTGTTAATTTACCTATTGGTTATTACAGTAGCTTACGGCTTTGACTGGTATTTAGCGTTGAAAAAATCTCAGGTAGAGAAAGCAGCGGTAGAGAAACAATTGATTCAAGCACAATTGGATGCATTAAATATGCAGTTGCGCCCTCATTTTTTATTCAATGCGCTGAATACCATTGCTTCATTGGTGCGTAAACAGGAAAATGTGAAAGCTGTTCAGGCCATTTCAGATTTGGGTGATTTGTTGAGACAATCCTTAAAGCAACAAAAAGGCTTCTTGATTTCTTTGGAAGAAGAACTGATGTTTATTGACAAGTACTTGGAAATTGAATGCCTCAGGCATCAAGATCGCTTGACTTACCAACGAGAAGTCAGTAACGAGAGCTTAGTTTGCCAAGTT
The DNA here is from genome assembly GCA_049600855.1 of Flammeovirgaceae bacterium. Lineage (GTDB taxonomy): Bacteria > Bacteroidota > Bacteroidia > Cytophagales > Flammeovirgaceae > JBMYQA01. Next base: position 10,852 of record JBMYQA010000114.1, read on the forward strand.
CCTGCATTCATTTTACAACCATTGGTGGAGAATGCATTAATTCATGGCATTGCCCAAACCGAAAAAAATGGCGTAATTTTAGTCAAAACGCATTGCCTTAACGGTACACTACAGGTAGAAATTACAGATAATGGAATTGGTTTGCCGCGCCATTTTAGTATCAAAGAAAGTGGTATTGGCTTATCAAATGTAGTGGAGCGCTTGCGTTATATCTATGGAGATCAATTTGATCTAAACTTACAAGCAAGCGAAGAAGGAGGAACACGAGTTACCTTATCAATACCTAGAAGCCATTGAATAATATGACTAAGAAAATCCAAGCAGTAGTGGTTGATGATGAGCCTTTGGCTAGAGATTCTGTTTGTCTATTGTTGGATAAACAACCTGATATTGAAGTGGTTGCTTCATTGGGAAATGGTAAAGAGGCAATTACTTTTTTACATCAACACGAAGTAAAGTTATTGTTTCTTGATATTCAAATGCCACAAATGAGTGGTTTTGAGGTATTGGCCAATCTTCCCGTAGATCGACTCCCACACACCATATTTATTACCGCCTACGATCAGTTTGCCCTAAAAGCCTTTGAAGTCAATGCAATTGATTATTTGTTAAAGCCTTATTCTGATCAACGTTTTTACAAAGCGGTAGATCGAGCAAAAACATGGATTTATGATCATGAAAATCAAACAAATGTACCAGATTTAATCAATCATTATTTGATCAATCAACAGTTCCCCAAACGCTTGGCTGTTAAAGAGCGCGATCAAGTCATTATTTTAAAAACGGAAGAGATTCAATGGTTTAAAGGCGCAGGGGCTTATGTGGAGGTAGGAACTGCCCATCGAAACTATTTGATTTACGATTCACTGAAACAATTAGAAGTATTGCTGAATCCTGGTGACTTTATTCGTATTCATAAATCTACCATTATCAATGCCAATTACATTCAAAAGCTAGAGCCTTATTTTAATGGAGAATATTTTATTACACTGTTTTCTGGCGTACAATTTAAACTTAGCAGAAATTATAAAGACCGTCTAAAACATATTGCTCATGGCTTTTAAGCTGTTAGCCCTGCTTACTCCATTTCAACTCATTACTTCATCACACGCTTGATGAAATCATAGCCACGACTCATGAAAAAACACTTCTTGGAAGCAACGGCGCAAGGTAAATTTACGAGTGTGCAATTCAACATATCGTAAATTTAATTGGAATATTATGAAGTTAATTCAATACACAGTCATCGCTTTTTTCATATTGTTGGTATTGGGTTTTGGCATCAACGACACCAAAGAATATGAATTAGATGTACATCATACCTTTGTCACCTTTCAAGTCGAACGTTTTATGGTGGGCGAAGTAACGGGGCGTTTCAACGAGCTAACTGGAAAAATATCCTATGATGGCAACCATCTTAAAAGCTTGAAAGCCGATGTCACCATCAAAACGAAAAGTATTGATACTGGAATGGAAATTCGCGATGGGCACTTAAAAAGTAACACTTGGTTAGATGCAGAACAGTATCCTGAAATGAAGTTGATGACCAAGGAGGTGTTTCAAAAGGAGGGCAAAAATTATGTGAAAGCGGATTTGACCATTCATGGTGTAACCCAAGAAGTAGAAATTCCATTTACGCTCAAAGGGCCATTCAAAGACCCAACAGGAGCAGAAACGATCGGCATTCAAGCAGCGTTAACCATTAATCGGCAGGATTATGGGATTTCATTTAGTAAAACCATGGGAAATGGGGAGTTATTCATCGGCAATGAGGTGAAAATAGGCATTAAGGCTTTAGCTATTTTACCCCGAAACAAGTAAATCAGTCCATAGGAAGTTTTACAATAAAAGTGGTGCCCTTACCAACTTCGCTTTCGAAGGTGATGGTACCATTGTGTTTTTCAATGATCTGTTGAACAATACTTAAGCCCAAACCCGTGCCTTCACCAGTAGGTTTTGTGGTGAAAAAAGGCTCAAAAATTTGATCGCGATCTTGTTCTGGAATTCCTTTACCTGTATCAGAAATATGAATAATAGCTTGTTGGTTTTCTTGACTCAACTGAATTCCCAATTCGCCTTGAAACTCCATAGCTTGTAAGCTATTGTAGATTAAATTTACCCATACCTGATTCAATTCATCTGGATAACAATAAATGGGAGGCAGTGCTTGAATATTTTTAGTAATATTGATGCCTTGCTTGAGGTAATTATTATATAAAATAAGTGCTGTTTCTAAGCCATCTTGAATTAAAGCTTCTGTTTTTTGGGCTTTCTGATCAAAGCGAGCGTAATTTTTTAACGCATATACCACCTTAGAAGCTTTGTCGGTAGCCAGCTGAATAATGGAGATGCCCGATTGAATTTTAGTTAATTGTTCTACTGCCGCAATCATCTTATCGGCAAGTTCATGCCTGAGTAAAGGAAGAAATTCCTCAACTTCATCTCGAATGCCAGCCGTAATCAGTTGTTGAACAAAATGACGCGAATGGGGTAAATCCAACGCTTCTAATTGAGTAGTTAAGTGCTTTCGGACATTTCTTACTTCTTTAGAACTGAGTTTTTCAGCTTTCAATCCTTTATCTAATAGCTTGAAAAAGAGTAATTGTTCAGGTTGATCGAGCAAATTCATGAAGCTCATAAAGTGTGGAAAGGCAGAAGATAAGGCAAGGGAAATGGTACCAATGGAGGATTTGATGGCACCTAGTGGCGTATTTACTTCGTGTGCAACGCTTGCAACTAATTCACCTAATGCAGCAAGCTTCTCAGAGGCAATTAATTGATTTTGCGTACGCTTTAACTCTTCATGTGCCTCTTCGATTTCAAGACGTGCATCCTTCTCACGTTCTACAGATTCTTCTAAGTATTTCGTCAGCAATTGTAAGTTCTCATTACTGATTAATAATTCTTCGGAATGTTGCCTGAGTTGTTCTTCCGATTCCATGAGCTTCTTTTCCCGTTCCTCTAATGTTTCATAAGCCGTTTCGAGCTCGCGTAAATTATCTTTTTCCTTCACTAAAGCATATTCCAATTGCTCTTTGGTTGCTGCCAAATTTTCATTAATAGTAGTGAGTTCATCACGCGATTGAGCCAATTCTTCATTTTGCATGGCAATTTCATTGGTGCGCTTCACCACCATGCGCTCTAAAGCCTGTTTTTGGAGTTTAATTCTACGCAGCCTGAGCTTATAAAATGTGGCAAACAGGCCAAGAACTAGCAAAGCGATGAATATGAAAAACCAAGGAGTCAGCCAAAAAGGAGCCTTCACTTGAATAAAAAGCGTAGCTTCTTGCTTACTCCAATAGCCATCATTATTGCTGGCTTTGAGTTTAAATGTGTAATTTCCAGGAGATAAGCTGGTATACGTTACCGAATGACGATCCTTTTCGGCAACGATCCAATTCGGATCAAAACCAACCAATTGATATTTGAAGCGATTTTTCTTCAAATCCGCATAATGCATGGCTGAAAATTCGATGGTGAGCACATTTTGAGCATATTCCAAAATCAAGGTATCCAGGTAAGGACTAGATGATTTAAGGGTGAACATGCTATCGTTGGATTGATTTCGGATAGGAATTGCTTGGTGGAAAAGCTTAATATTTGTGATGGCTGGCAGGGCAGGGGTGAGGTTGTCTTTCAAACTGTCAGGATAGAAGGCATTGAGTCCTTTAATTCCTCCAAAAAATAACTCTCCATCTTTCGCTTTTGCGTATGCTCCAGTATTAAACTCATAGTCTTGGAGGCCATCTCTAATATTATAATTTCTGAATTTACCTGTTTCAGGATTGAAGTTAGACAAACCACGATTCGTGCTAATCCACAAGCGATTTTGCTGGTCACCCAAGATGCTGTAGATAAAGTTATTGGGCAATCCATCTGCAGTGGTGAAGGTTTTGAAGCTTCCTGTAGAACTATCCGTCAATAAATTTAAGCCAAGTCCAGCAGTGCCCACCCAAATGCGCTGTTGCTCATCTTGCCAAATGGTTTTAATAAAATTACTGCTCAGTGTGGGATATTGCTCTTTGGTGAAGGTCTGAAATGTTCCTGTAGTAAGATCAAAACAATTGATGCCTTGCCAAGTGCCAATCCAAATGCGCTGACCATCTTGGGTAAATAAAGCGGTAATTCGGTTTGAGCTTATTCCATCTGCCGACTCATCAAATTGCGTCCATTGATTGGTTTTCGGGTCAAATCGGAATAAGCCATTGAGATTGGTACCTACCCATAAAATTCCATTTTTATCTTCAAGCAGCGTGCGAATGTCTAAGCCGTTTAGTACTTGTCCTTGCTTATTTTTTAAGGGAATTCGCCTGATTTTAGTTGTAGCAAAATCTAAGACATTTAAGCCCGCATCACCAGTACCAATCCAGAGTTTCTGTTGAGCGGAAAGCGCTAAAGATCGGATTACATTGCTGCTTAAACCTGTATTGGGAGAAGTACTCGCTTGATAAACGGTTACTTCTTTGGTGATGGGATGAATGCGATTCAAGCCTTTATTGGTGCCCACCCAAATTTGGCCTGTGGTATCCTTTACGACCGAACGGATAATCTGATCGGAGAGTGAAAACCGTTTTTGAGGAATCACTGTGTACAACTCAAAACGATTGCAGGAAACATCGTATTTATTCACACCTCCAAAATAAGTGCCTATCCAGATGGTATTGGTATGATCTTCAAAGATGGACGAAATGCGATCGTTGTTCAGCGAAAAACGTACGCCATTTGCTGCGTAATGATTAGAAAATCGGAGTTGATCGTTATTCCGTTGTGTCAGCGATAAGCCACGATAAGTGCCCACCCACATTCGCCCCTGACTATCCCGATACAGTTCTTGCACCCGATTATCAGGTAGACTTGAAGAAGAAGTCGCCCGATAATGTGTCATAGTGCTATCATCCAGGTTAAAAATATCCAAACCTCCATAAGTTCCAATCCACAATTCTTGATGATCAGCTAAATAGTAAACCGCATCGACTTGATCATGGCTTAAGGTCAGTGTGGGCATTGAGACATTGAGGTAATGAATGTATTTTTGTTTTGATGCATCGTAGCAGATTAAGCCATTTCTAGTTCCTAGCCAAATTTGGTGATTAGCCCCTTTGGTGATGGATAATACATGATCATCGGATAAAGTATAAGGGGCATTAGTTTCATGAGAAATTTTGGTAAATACCTGAGTAGCGGGGTCGAATTGGTATAGTCCATCATCAGTTCCTAACCAGAGCAGGCCATCACTTTCTTCTAAAATGCAGTAGATGCTTCCCCCTTCATCTTTGGGGAGCGGGAAATGCGTAAACTGTTCCGTTTTTAAATCAAACCGATCCAGACCTTTGCCCGCCGTGCCAATCCACAGGCATTCAGCAGGGCTATACTTCACCGTATACACCCAATTGAGTGCCAGCGTATTGGTATCCGTTTCCCGATTCACAAAGGTACGAAACCGATAGCCATCAAAACGATTGAGTCCATCCTGCGTGGCAAACCACAAAAAACCCTTAGCATCTTGAGTGATGGCCTCAATGGTATTTTGCGAAAGCCCATCTTCCAATGAAAACCCCTTAAATCGAAACGATCGCGCTTGTCCGATAAGGTTTACAAAGGAGAGCAAAAGGAGGCAAAATAGCCCACAAGAAGCTAGGTTTTTATAAAGTTTGAGTTGTTCCATTTATCCATCTAATCGCTTCGCCCTATTTCTGAAAATTACTATGAAATCGAGAATATAGTGTGTTTCGTAACTCTAAAGATATCTATTGAATTTGGTGGTGGCAAGGGTTTTAGTGCTGATTATTTACCTAAGTAAGCACTTACAATTATTTTTTCGATTTTATTCCGGCTAAATGGATTGAAAAAAGTCATAGTAATGCTGTTGCAATTTTGTTTTTTACCTTATTAGGTGGAAAATACATCATTTTGAGCATGTACTTATTTGAAAATAGGTACATTTGTAAAATACAGCGCTACTCTAAAAGGGTTATGATATAAATGATCTATAAGGATCATAAACTGCTACGCCAAATTAGATCTCCAACATAGAAGGATTAAGGCCAATTACCCTCATCGTTTTCTTTAATGCATTCTTATTTACTGACAACTCCAATATAAAAGGATTAAGACTGGTCGGTTTTTTCTTGGGTGTAACCCATATTGTTGAATTCATACTGCAATTTAGTTTTCCATCATAAAAGGATAAATCACTCCCAAAACCACTACTGGTTTCTGAGTAGAAAGGGGCCTAGCTCTTGAGTATTTTTTCAAAATAGTGTCAAAAATATTTTTCTAGCGCACCAAATCGAACTAGCTTTAAATTATTGAAACAGCGAAGGATAACCTAAAAGAAGGGCGTAATGACTAATTCATAAGAAATGAAAGATC